>NZ_JASNFO010000101.1:0-31723 GCF_032027725.1 Pseudofrankia coriaricola
GGTAATATACCTTTTCCTTTAGCGGTTTTCCCGCCCGCCCATGATGCGCAGAGGCGGCCTTCGCGGCTCCCGCGAAGGCCGCCTCGTCGTGCCCCGAACCCACACCGACCGAACTCGTGCCGCCGCGCCGGGTCAGAATCTGCCAGGGTCGGCGGGCCAGAATCCCGGGTGCGGCGAGAATCCACCGGCTCGCTCGCGCCGGCCGGCGGCGTGGTTTTCGTCGCGGTGGCGTGCCAACCGGGTGACTTACTGGCCGGTCTCGGCGGTGTGCTGCCCGTAGAGTTCCCGCACCTCGTCCTCGGTGAAGTCACCGAGCCGCAGCGACTCGACTTTCACATTGAACGGGCTCGCCGTGCCCCGACGGTTCGGGTCGCCACCCGAAGCGGCCTTATAGGCACGTACGTCCGCAGGCCGCAGAGGGCTATTGCGGCGGGGAAATTCGCGGGACGGTCGTTGAAGCCGTCGCGCAGCTGACGCAGCGGCCGGTTCCCGTCGCGATTCCTGGATTCTCGCTGCTACCCGGGTGACAGGCCGGGTAGCAGCGAGTCCGCTGTAGTCATCCGGTCAGCGGGTGGTGCGCCCGGACGGGTGCGAGGCCCGTCTCAGTACACCGCGTACCCGCTGAGGCCGCCGCCGGCGATCGCACTGATGTCGTGCAGGCCGGTGACCTTTGCCGGGGTCGGGCGGTTGGTGGTGGTGCCGTTCCCAAGCGCGCCGCCGGCGCCGGATCCCCAGGCCCACACAGTGCCGTTACCGCGCAGCGCATACCCGGTGTAGGCGCCGGCCGCGATGGCGGTGACCCCGGTCAGGCCGGAGACCTGGACCGGGGTCGGGCTGTTCGTCGTGGTGCTGTCACCAAGCTGGCCTTCGTAGTTGTACCCCCACGCCCAGACCGTGCCGTCCCCGCGCAGCGCATACCCGCTGTTGCTGCCAGCCGCGATGGCGATGATCTGGGTCAGGCCGGCGACCGGCACCGGGGTCAGGCTGTTCGTCGTGGTGCCGTCACCAAGCGCGCCGAAGCTGTTGGATCCCCAGGCCCAGACCGTGCCATCACCGCGCAGCGCATATCCCCGGTACACACCGCCGGCGACGGCGGTCACATCGGTCAGGCCGGAGACCTGCACCGGGGTCAGGCTGTCCGTCGTAGTGCCGTCACCAAGCGCGCCGGCGTTGTTGAACCCCCAGGCCCAGGCGGTCCCGTCGCTGCGCACCGCGTACCCGGTGTGCAGACCGCCGGCGACGGCGGTCACATCGGTCAGGCCGGAGACCTGGACCGGGATCGAACGGTTGATGGTGGTGCCGTCGCCGACGGCGCCGTGGTTGTTCAGCCCCCAGGCCCAGGCGGTCCCGTCGCTGCGCACCGCGTACCCGTTGTGGGCGCCGGCCCCGACGGCGATCACATCGACCAGGTCGCTGACCTGCACCGGGGTCAGGCGGTCGGTGGTGGTGCCGTCACCGAGCTCGTTGTGTGAGTTGTCACCCCAGGCCTGGACGGCGCCGTAGGCCATCGCGTACCCGGTGCTCTCGCCGGCCGCGACGGCGGTGATTTCGTCTATGCCCGTGGTCTGGACTGGCGTCAGGCGGCCCGTGGTGGTGCCGTCGCCGAGCTGGCCCTGGCCGTTGGCGCCCCAGGCCTGTACTGTGCCGGGCCCTGGGAGCCCGCTCTGGCCAGGAAGCACCAGGGGCGCCGGCGCCGGTTTGTCCCGTGTCAGGACCGCCGGCCCGGTCGTGGCAGCTGTCGCGGCCATGGGTAGGACGATCACCCCTACGGCGGCCAGCACCGCCGAGCACATCCCTGTTCGCCATTGTCGCTGAGACATGTCTGCTCTTTCTGTCCGAAGGACAGGCCACATCCCCCCGTGGCCGCTCTGTGTGTTACTTCTATTACACAGAGCGTTGTCGGCGAGCGGATATGTTGACCAGGCGTGCCCGTGTTGCGCCATAGCGTGTCGTCCAGTCGAGGCGAGACGGCCAGAACCCGACATACGGCCTCCGCCGCGAACGGTCGATGACGCGGCGTGATCGCGTTGAGTCCGGAGGCTCGTCCGGCCAGATGCCGGGGCGGCGGGTTCGCCCGGCAGGTTCGCAAAGCCGGCCGGTTCGCAAAGAAGGCCTGCGTCTCGACGAAGCGGAGGACGTCGCAAGTCTCGCGGACATCATCCGCTCGAAAGGGACCGCAGGCCGGGCGAAGGACCTCATCCTGCCGCCGATCCGCTGTGAGTGATCCTGGGGACAACGGCCGCCGGGTGTGCGAAGGAAGATCATTTTCGCACACTCTTTGGCCCTCTAGGCGGCTGACCAGCTCGCACGACAGCACGACGACTACGCCCTGAGCGTGGACGCCCTCCAGGTCCACCTTCCCCCAGGAACCGGCAGCTAGAGCTGGCACCGGAGCAAATCAAACGTTGCCCGTACGTACTATTTCTGTGGAAACGACGCCACAGCAGCCCGGCGCGGGCATATGACCCGAGTCACCATTTGCTATGCAGTTCGTCGTTTCGCTGCGGCCGCGGCCACTGCCGACCTCGGCCATCTGGTCGCGGTCATGGCGCGATCATGCCGGACCCCGGCCTCCGTACCCGGACTTGTCCTGATCCCGACACCTCGACCCCAGGTCCGGGACGCGAACGTGCAGGTGGCCGATGGGACGGGCATGGGTGTGGCTCGCGCCGCATCAGGGCGTCGTCGGTTGTCCAGGGCCGGCGGGTGGGGCTGAATGAGGCGGCATGAGGACGTTGGTGCGGGGTGGGGTCGTGTTGCCGATGGCGCCGAGGCGGGCGCTGCTGCAGCCGGGATCGGTGCTGTTCGGCGGGACGGAGATCCTCGCCGTCGGGACGGTGGAGGAGGTCGACGCCGACCCGCGGGCGGCCGGGCCCGATGTCGAGGTGATCGACGCGGCGGGGTTCGCCGTGCTGCCGGGGCTGCACAACTGCCACCTGCACTCCGGCCTGCTACGCGGGACGGCCGAGGGGCTCGCCCTGTTCGACTGGCTGCAGACCTACGTCGACCCGGCCCACCGGGCGCTCACACCCGAGATCGCCGAGGCGGCGAGCTGGCTGTGCTACGCCGAGGCGGTCCGTTCCGGCACCACCTCGGTCATGGACATGTGGCGTTTTCTCGACGGCTCGGCGCGCGTCGCCGGGCAGCTCGGCCTCAGGGCCACGCTCGTGCCGTATGTCGCCGACGAGGAGGGATACGACTACTTCGAGTCGATCGACTCGACCCGGGCGCTGCTCGCCGCGCACCGCTCGTCGTTCGACGGCCGGGTCCGCTCCTGGGTCGGCCTTGAGCACCTCTTCTACTGCACCGAGCGCGCCTTCGCCGACGCGGCCGCGCTCGCCGCCGAGTACGACACCGGCCTGCACGTCCACTCCAGCGAGAGCCGCTGGGAGGTCGAGGAGTCGCTGCGCCGCTATGGTCACCGGCCGCTGGCGGAGATCGCCCGGCGCGGCGCGCTCGCGGACGGACGGGCGGTCGTCGCGCACTGCGTCTGGCTCGACGACGCCGAGATCGAGCTCATCGCCTCGACCGGCACCCGGGTCGCCCACTGCCCGGCGTCGAACATGAAGCTCGCCTCCGGCCCGGCGCCCGTCCCGAAGCTGTGGTCCGCCGGCGTCACCGTCGGCATCGGCAGCGACGGGGAGAAGGAGAACAACAACCTTGACCTCCTCGAGGAGGTGAAGATGGCGTCGCTGCTGCAGAAGCTCGTCGCCCTCGACCCGACCGCCGGCGACCCGTGGGACATCCTTGCCATGGCCACGATCGAGGGCGCACGCTGCCTCGGCCTCGCCGACATCACCGGCAGCCTCGAACCGGGCAAGCGCGCCGACGTCATTACCGTCGACCTGCGCAAGCTGCACACCACTCCGCTGCTGTCCGGACCGGACGCCAACGTGGCCGCGCATCTGGTCTTCTCGTCCTGCGGCCAGGACGTCGACAGCGTCTGGGTCGACGGCCGCCGCCTGCTCGCCGCCGGCGAGCTGCTGACCTGCGACGAGGCCGCCGTCCGCGCCCGCGCCCAGTCCGCCGCGGAGGAGCTGTTCGCCCGCCGCGCCGCCCTCGCCCCCCGTTAGTGATCCTGGGGACAACGGCCGCCGGGTGTGCGAAGGAAGATCATTTTCGCACACCCTTTGGCCCTCTAGATCCACGGGACCAGCCGCTTGCCGCACCTGGCTGTGGGGCGGCCTCATGATCTGGTGGATTCCTCTCTGCTCCGGGCCGGAAAGTCCACCGGATCATGGAGGCGCCGCCCGTTCGCCCGGGCGCGGCCCGTCGCCGGTGAGCCGACACTGCTCGGCTGATCCGCGGAGCCCGCGCGGATCCCGTGGACAGGGCACCAGACCGGGCGGACTGGCGGCCGGACGGTCAGAGCGCGGCGGCCGCGGCCCGGGCGACGGCCTGGTCGTCGTCGGCGGTGCCGCCGCTGACCCCGACCGCGCCGACGACGAGCCCGTCGCGTATCAGCGGGACGCCGCCGACGGGCCTCGCGGCCCGCCCCCGGCCGCTGACGTCGCCGAACCGGTCGTCGTCGGGGACGTGGCCGCGACCGGCACCGCCGCGGTACCCATTCTCGAGGTAACCGCCCTTGTCGTATCCGCCCTCGTCGTGCCTGTCGTGCCCGTTCGCGTCGTGCCCGTTCCCGCGGCGCCCGCCCCCGTCAGGATGGTCCGCGTGGAACCCGTCCGACCGGTAACGGTCCGCGTGGTGCCCGTTGTCGGCCTGCTCGGGCCCGCGGAAGCGGGACACGCTGGCCGCCGCGAGGTCGCGTACCCGCTCCTCGGCGGGCCGGGAGCGCCCCGCGTGGGCGGTGACCGCCTTGTTGATGGACACGTCGACGCTGCCGACCCAGGCGCCGTCCATCCGTACGTGCGACACGAGGTTGCCGCCATCGTCGACGACGGCGATGTTCATCGGCTGGCCGAGCTCGCGCGCCCGCCGCTCGCCCGCCGCGATGACCCGGCGTGCGTCGGACAGTGACAAGGTCACGATCCCCCCTCACCTTCCACTGACGGGTCTCGTCGCCCCGTCGGCGCCGCCCCCGTGCCCTGCTGTGAATCTGGGCGGTCTGCCCGTCGCCGACGCTAGATCCGTCCGCGCCGCGGGGCGCCGTGCGCCACGTGGCACACCTGTCGCCCAGCTGGCGGCGGGGTGAGCGGTGGTCGTGGGAGGAGGGCTGCCACGACCACCGCGGTGTTCACCCGGCGGGCAGGACGCGCCCGGCTCAGGACGCAGGCGGGGCGAAGAACTCCAGCGCTATGCCGTCCGGGTCCTTGACGGCGAGGCCGGAGCCGTAGTGCGCGTCGACGATGTCGCCGTGCTTGATGTCCAGCTGCTCCAGCCGGTCGCGCCAGCTCTCCAGCTCGGCGCGATCCGCGCAGCCGAACGCGACATGGTCGAGGCCGGCCCGCCGCGGGCTGAACTCGCCCGCCCAGGTGCCCTCGGGGAACTGGTGCAGGCCGAACAGCTGCCCGCCGTCCAGGGCGTAGACGACGTGGCGGAACGGACCGGTGTCCTCGTCGAGCACCGGCTCGGCGCCGAACAGACGGGTGTACCAGGGGACGCTGGTCACGAGGTCGGTCACCGTGACGGCGACGTGCGTAACCGCGGGGAAGGACGTCATCGGACGTCTCCTCTCTTGAGTCTCGTCTGAATCTCGTCGAGAAATCTCATCGGGCCGCTCTGGCGTGGAGTGCCGGAACCGGACGTCGCTGAAGCTAGGAAAGGCGACTTCCGCCGAGCTTCTTCGGGCCTGTCGGAGCCGCGACCGCGTCGGGGAAGGCCCAGGGAAGGTGCGGGTGAGCCGGGCTCGCGTCGGTCCGCTCGTGTGGGTCGGGGGACTGCGTGAGTCGAGCTCGTGTGGGTGGTCTGGGAGCAATACGGCGGTTGTCGGCGCGGAAGGTGTCGGGAAGGCGACCGCTGTCGTGGTTTCGCGGCGGGCCGGACCGGCCTCACCAGGCCGACAATCGTCGTCATGGCGCTGGCTGAACGGGCACCGGTTGTCCTGGGGTGGCCCGAGATGGAGATCCAGCTGCTCGGCGGCTTCGAGGTGACGCTGCGGGGCGCCCCGGCCGGTGGCGGCCGCGGGCGCGTCGAGGTGCTGCCCGAGGAGGTGTGGCGCCGCCGGCAGGCGGCGGCACTGGTGAAGCTGCTGGCGCTGGCGCCAGCGCGGCGGCTGCACCGGGAGCGAGTGCTCGACGCGCTCTGGCCCGACGTTCCCGTCGACGAGGCCGCGCCTCGGCTGCACAAGGCGGCGCACTACGCTCGCCGCGCGCTGCGCGACCCGGAGGGAGTTCTCCTGCGCGGCGAGGTCGTCACGCTCTGTCCGGACCGGGACGTGACCATCGACGTGCGCGTTTTCGAGGACCTGGCCGAGCGCGCCCTTGGCATTGACGGCACCGGTGGGCGTCCGCCGCGTGCCGCCGCCCGCGCGGCCGATAACCGGAACCTGCCTGGCGTCGGACCTGGCCCCGCTACCGACGCGGTTGCCGGCGTGCGTCCTGGGGATCCACACGCCGCCGGCCCGCTCGACGCCGGCCGGCGGTCCGGCGGTGCTGGCGGGGGCGACGGGGCCGCCACGGCGGAGTCGGCGCTGGCGGCGCGCGCGGTGGACGCCTACGGCGGGTCGCTGCTGCCCGACGACCTGTATGAGCCGTGGACGCAGGCCGACCGCGACCGGCTTCGGCTGCTCTACCTGCGGCTGCTGCGCGCCGCCGGCCGCTGGGACCGGGTGCTCGCCGAGGACCCGGCGGACGAGGAGGCCCACCTGGCGCTTATGCGCGGGTACGTCGCCCGCGGTGAACGGCACGCGGTGCTGCGCCAGTTCGAGCGGATGGACCGGGCGCTGCGCCGCGAGCTTGGCGTCGGTCCCGGGACCGATGCCCTCGCGCTGCGCGCCGCCGCCCTGGTCGCCCCACCACCTCCGGTGATATTGCCCCCGGCCCCGGCCCCGATCCCTACGCCCAGGCCGGCGCCGGCAGCCGCGGCCGCGACGCCCGAGGCCGAGGCGTCGGCGACCCATCCAGCCGCTCCCTCGTCGACAGACCAGGCGTCAGCCGAGGCGGAGGCGGAGGCACCGGCGGCCGGCGGCCGGCGGCTCGACAGCGGTCGGTCTGATGGCGAACGGCGCGCGGGCGCGCGGGCTGACGCCCCGCGGGGTGCGCAGGTGGGCCTACGGACTGGTCCGCGGCCTCCCGACAGCGTGGCCGCCGCGGACGGCCTGGTCGGGCGGGACGCGGAGCTGCGGTCGGTTGAGCACGTGCTCGCCCAGGTCGGGGCCGGCAGCGGCGCCGGCGCGGGCGCGGCGGCGGGCGTCGTCGGCGGTGGCGGGGGCGGCACCGCCGTGCTGGTCAGCGGCCCGGCGGGTGTCGGCAAGTCGGCGCTGCTTGACGCCGTGACCCGGCGCGCCGTCGCCGCGGGCTGGCGTGTCGGCGTGGGCACGGCGGCGGCGGTCGAAGGCGCCTGGCCTTACGCGCCGGTCCTCGAGGCCCTCGCCGACCTGTGCCGTCGCTGCCCGTCGCTGCTCGGCGAGATCGACGAGCGTTTCCGGTCCGAGCTGGAGCGCGCCATGTCCGGTCGCGACCTGGACTGGCCGGGTGCGGGCGGGCACCAGCGGCTGTTCGTTGCCGCCGCGGAGCTGCTGCGCACCGCGGCCGAGGGCGCCGGCGTCGCCCACCTCGCGGGCGCCGCCTACTCCGCCCACCGCGCCGATCCTCCCAGCTCCACCGTCCCGGCCGTCGCCGTCACCTCCGCCGTCCTCGCTGATCCCGCCGTCCCGGCCGCGCCTGGCACCCCGGGCGCGCTGCTCGTCGTCGACGACCTACAGGACGCCGACGAAGCCAGCCTGCGCCTGGCGCACTACCTGGTCCGCTCGCTCGCGGGACGGCCTGTCGTGTTGCTGCTCGGCCACCGCCCCGTGCTCGGCCACCGCGCGGCCGCCGGCGGTCCGACCGCCCTCGCCGAGATCCGCGCGAGCCTGCTCGGTCGGGGTGCCGCCGTCGCCGTCGACCTCGCCCCGCTTGACCGGGCGGCCACCGTCGCCCTCGTCACCCGGGAGTCAGCTCTCGCCGGCCCGTTGGTCGAGCGGGTCTGGGAGGTGTCGGGCGGGCTGCCGTTCACCGCCCTCCAGCTCGCCCGGCGCGCGGCGCTCGACCCGGCGAGCCCGCTGACCGCCGACGCCACCGTGATCGCCGGCTTCGCGCCAGCGACCCGAGACCTGCTGCGCCTGCTCGCCGTCGCCGGCACCTCGTTCGACACGGACGACTTTCTCGCCCTGTCCCGCTGTCCGGAGACCGAGGCGTACGCGCTGCTGGACGACCTGCTCGACCACGGTGTGCTCGACCGGACCGAGAGCGGCTTCCGGTTCCGCCACCAGCTGTTCCGCCACGGGCTGCTCGCCGAGTTGGCGCCGCACCGGCTGCGGGTTGCGCACCGTGACGTGGCCGACCGGCTCGAGGCGGCGGACGGGCCACCCGGCCGGGTCGGTCATCACCTGGTCCAGGCCGGGGAGCGCGTCCGCGCCGTGCCCTATGTGCTGCGCGCCGCCGAGACGGCCGCGGCGGTCGGCGCCTACCGGGACGCGCTCACCCAGCTCGACGAGGTCCGCGAGCACGCTTCCGGGGCCGAGGCCGTGACGCTCGCGGCGCTGCGGGCGGACCTGCTCGTCGCGCTCGCCGACCCGGGCGCCCCGGACGCCTACCGGGCGGCGATCGAGGCCGCGTCGCCGGCCGACGCGCGGATGCCGCGCGCCCGCCTCGCCCGTGCCCTGCTCATGGCCGGTGACCTCGACGGAGCCACCGCCGCGCTTGATGGGCTGGAGCCGGACGGCGGTCCCGCCGATCTTGCGATCCTGCTGGGACGGGGACACCTCGCCTACTTCCGGGGCAACATCGACGAAGCCGCCGCGATCGCCGATGAGGGCGGTCGTCGGTTCGTGTCCGTCCCGACGACCCGGTTCGGCTTCGACATCGTCAGCCTGCGGGGCCTCGTCGCGCACAGCCGCGGCGAGTACCTCGCGCAGCTGACCGCGGACCTGCGGCATGGCAGCCGGCTGCCGACGTTCGCGACGACCGTCTTCGACGCCCATCTGTGCGTCGCCGAGATCATGCTCTACGGGGCGACGCCCTACGCCGAGGTGGTCAGCCTCGCGGACCGGCTGGCCGAGGAGGCCGAGCGGGCGGGCGCGGCCAGGGGGCTGGCGTTCGCCGCCTGCCTCGCCGGCGAGGCCAGGCTGCTCGGCGGTGACCTGGAACGCGCCGAGCGGCGGCTCGCCGAGGCGGTCGACCTGCATCGCGCCATCGGGGCGACCTCGGGGGAGGCGCTCTCGTTGCAGCGGCTCGCCGAAGCGAGGCTCGCCCGTGGTGATGCCGCTGACGCCAACCGCCTGCTCTTGCGCGCCCTGCCACTGGCGCGCTGGTCGCCGATCGCCGCCCACCTGCTGCACCGCATCCACGGGACGCTGATCGCGGCGGCGCCGGACGCCGCGGCCACCGATGTCGCGCTCACCAGGGTGGAGGAGACGCTCGGCGTCGAGGACAGCTGTGTGTTCTGCTCGGTGACCTCGGCCGTGCCGGCGACGGTCGCGGCGGCGCGGTCGGGAGACCTGGCTCGTGCCCGTCGCCACCTCGCCGCGGCACGCTCGGGCGCCGCGCTGTGGGACGGGACCGCCTGGCAGGCGGCGACCCAGGAGGCCGAGGCACACGTCGCCCGCCTGGAGGGGGACGCGGCGCGGGCGGGCGCGTTGCTCGTCGCCGCCGGCCGGCTGTTCGACTACGTCGGCCACCCGCTCGACGCTGCCCGCTGCTACGGCGCGCTCACCGCCGCCGAGGCCGGCCTCAACCAGGCCAGCCTCAACCAGATCGGCCGCGACTTCGTCGGTTGAGCCGGCGGTCGGTTGAGCTGTTCGTTGGTCGCGCCGTCCGTCCGTCGAGCCGTCCGTCGGTCGAGACAGCGTCGCTTTGGATGTCGTCGGTTCGGCGGTGCCGGGCGGACGTGCCGCCGGCCGGAAACTGTCGGCCAGCCGTCAGGAAAACTGTCGGCTACGCGCGGGGTGTGTCAGCCGGGCGTCGACCGGGGGACAGGGCATCCCGGGCGGGCTTTTATGAAGATGCGCCCCGATGTGGAGGCGTACCGGAAAGGAATTCTCCGTGGCCACAGGCCGCGGGCAAGCCACAGAAAGCAGGGGAGCCCGATGACGCGCTCATTCCCGTCCATGTCCCGGATCGGTGGCGTGCTCCGCGGCCTGACCCACTCCACCGACGCCGCCCACGGCGCGACCAGCGGCGAGGGCGACGTCCCGGAATGGCTGGTCGCTTCGATGGCGCCGGGCCGGCGAGGCGAGGCGGGTTCCTCCGTGGACCGTTCGTTCTCGCTCCCGCCGCGGCTCGGGGTCTTTTTCTAACCGGGTGACACAGGCGCGGCAATCGGGCCGACGGCCGGGCGACAATGGCGATGCCCGTACCGCCGGAGGCCTGAGGAAGCATCAGGGGGGCCGCACCTGCGACGACAAAGGCCGGCAGCCGTGCTGCCGGCCTTTGTCGTGTTCCGACGAGGTCATGTCCCGTTGGATTGTTCCGGGCCACGGCCTATCCGGCCCCGGGGGCGGCTCGCACCGGCTCCACTGATGACTGCTGGGGGAGCGGGGCGGGCGCGGCGCGTGGATCGCCCTCGCCGCGCCACGGGCGGGCGAGCGCCAGCAGGGCAACCACGGAGCACAGCAACGCGGCCAGCATGATGACCGCCATCGGGGCGGCACTGGTGGAGCCGAACAGGCCGACGAGCGGGGCGGCGACCGCGCCGAACGCGAACTGGGTGCCGCCCTGCAGCGCGGCCGCGGCGCCGGCGTTCTCCCGGCCGAGCGTCTGGCCGAGGCTGATGCTCGCCGGGAACATGCCGCCGATGCCGGCCTGGACGACGACCAGGCTGATCCACGTCCCGGCCATGCTCGCGCCGACGGTGACCAGCAGCAGCGCCTGCAGCACGGCGCCCCCCGCCGCGACCGCCACCGCCCAGGACAGCAGCGTGGTCAGCCGGACCCGGCGCGACAGCCGGCCGAACAGCGAGTTGGCGGCGAGCATCGACGCGGCGTTCGTGGCGAACACCAGGCTGTACATCGCCGCCGACGTCCCGTAGACCCGCTCGAAGACGAAGCTCGACCCGGAGATGTAGGTGAACATCGCGCCGGTCGCGAACGCGCTGGTGAGCACGTAGCCGACGAACGCGCGGCGGCGCAGCAGCCGGCCCATCGACGCGAACGTCCCGCCCAGGCCGCCCGTGTGCCGGCGCTCGGGCGGCAGCGACTCGGGCACCGCGAACACCACGGTCGCGACGAGCAGCACGCCGATCACCGCGAGCACGAGGAACACCGTCCGCCAGCCGGACAGGGTGAGCACCAGGCTGCCGATCAGCGGGGCGACGACCGGCGCGACGCCGAGCACCATCGCCAGCAACGCGAAGTAGCGGGGCAGGTCGGGCCCGTGGAACCGGTCAGTCACGACGGCGCGGCTGAGCACCATCCCGGCCGAGGCGGCGAGGCCCTGCAGGAACCGGGCCGCGTCCAGCGTCACGATGTTCGGCGCCAGCGCGCAGACCACCGACAGAGCCGCGAACAGCGCCGTGCCCACGAGCAGCGGGCGGCGCCGGCCGATCTTGTCGGACAGCGGGCCGACGAACAGCTGCCCGAGCACGATGCCGACGAAGAAGGTCGTCATCGACAGCTGGACCGCCGAGTCGCCGGCGTGCAGCGACGAGCCCAGGTCCGGGAACCCGGGGATGTACATGTCGGTGCCCAGTGGCGCGAACGCCGTCAGGGCTCCGAGCGCCACGATGAGCGGCCCGGCCCGCCCGGTCCGCCCAGCCTCCCCGGCCGCCGCCGAGCTGGCTGGGTCGGGCTGCGTGCCGGGGAGAATCTCCCGCGGCGCGGCACCCGGGCGTGGGGCACCCGCGTCGGGGGCGCGAGGGGCGTCGGCGAGTACCATGCCCCAAAGAGTAGAAGATGGTCTACCGGTTAACAATCCTTCGGAGCCTGATGGCCGCCACCCCGTCCCCGCGCGAGCGATGGGCCGCCGCCCGGCCCGACCTCGACACCTCCCCGATGGAGGTGATCGCGCTGCTCAAGCACGTGCAGGCCCTGCGGGACCTCGCGCTTGAGCCGCTCTACGACGGCGCTCCCGTCACCGCGCCCGAGGTCGACGTCCTGATCCACCTGCGCCACGCAGAGCAGCCCGTCATCGCCCGCCGCCTCGCCGAGCGGATGCGCTGCTCCCGCGCCGCGATCAGCAAGACGCTGGCGAAACTCGAAGGCCGCGGCTACGTCGAACGCCAGCCCAGCCCGACCGACCGGCGGGCGGCGCTGGTCACGATCTCGCCCGCGGGGGCGGCGGTCGTCGACTCGATCTTCCCCCGGCAGCTCGCGATCGAGGCCGAGCTGCTCGCCGGCCTCGGCCCCGACCGCGCCCGTGTCGTCGAGGCGCTCACCCTCCTGGTCGACACCGTCGCCACCCGCGTGGCCGCCGACGCCACCGCCCCTTGACGCGAGCCGTGGCAGCCCGCGCCGCGGAGCCGGCCTCGCGGGGCTTGAGCCGCGCGGCCCGGGCCACGTGTGTCAGATCTTGGACCAGGCCTCGGTGAGGACGGAGCGCAGGATGGACTCCATCTCGTCGAAGTGGCTCTGCTCGCAGATCAGCGGCGGAGAGAGCTGGATGACCGGGTCGCCGCGGTCGTCGGCGCGGCAGTACAGGCCGGCCTCGTAGAGCGCGCCGGACATGAACCCGCGCAGCAGCCGCTCGGACTCGTCGGCGGAGAAGCTCGTCTTGGTCGCCTTGTCCTTGACCAGCTCGATGCCGTAGAAGAAGCCGTCGCCGCGGACGTCGCCGACGATCGGAAGGTCGGAGAGCTTCTCCAGGGTGGCGCGGAACGCGGCGGCGTTGCGGTCGACGTGGCCGACGAGGTCCTCGCGCTCGAAGATGTCCAGGTTCGCCATGGCCACGGCCGTCGACACCGGGTGGCCGCCGAAGGTGTAGCCGTGGGCGAAGCTGGCCGTGCCGTGCAGGAACGGCTCGGCGAGCCGGTCGCTGACGATCATCGCGCCGAGTGGCGCGTAGCCGGAGGTCAGGCCCTTCGCGCAGGTGATGATGTCGGGCTGGTAGCCGTAGCGCTGCGCGCCGAACATCGCGCCGGTCCGGCCGAACCCGCAGATCACCTCGTCGGAGACCAATAGCACGTCGTTTTCGTCGCAGATCTCGCGGACCCGCTCGAAGTACCCGGGCGGCGGCGGGAAGCAGCCGCCGGAGTTCTGCACCGGCTCCAGGAAGACGGCGGCGACCGTGTCCGGCCCCTCCGCCTCGATCGCGACGGCGATCTGGTCGGCGGCCCAGCGGCCGAACGCCACCAGGTCGTCCCCGTGCTCGGGCGCCCGGTAGAAGTTCGTGTTCGCGGCGCGGAAGCCACCGGGTACCAGCGGCTCGAACATCTGCTTGAGCGACGGGATGCCGGTGATCGCGAGCGCCCCCTGGGTGGTGCCGTGGTAGGCGGTCGTGCGGCTGATCACCTTGTGTTTGAGCGGCTTGCCGACGAGCTTGAAGTACTGCTTGGCGAGCTTCCAGGCCGACTCGACGGCCTCGCCGCCGCCGGTGGTGAAGAAGATCCGGTTCAGGTCGCCGGGGGCCAGCCCCGCGACCCGCTCGGCGAGCTCGATGGCGCTGGGGTGCGCGTGCGACCAGAGCGGGAAGAAGGCCAACTGCTCGGACTGTTTGCGGGCGGCCTCGGCGAGCTCGGCGCGGCCGTGGCCGACCTGGACTACGAAAAGCCCCGCGAGCCCGTCGAGCACCCTGTGGCCGTTGGCGTCCCAGATATAGGCGCCTTCCCCGCGCACGATGACGGGCATCTCACCCGCGGCGACCGACGACAGCCGGGTGAAGTGTGGCCACAGGTGGGCCGCGGCCGACCGGGTGAGCGCACCGGTGGAGGGGGTGGGCTCGGTCGCGGTGTCGAGGGCTGTCACTGCTGTCCTTCCGCCTGGCCGGCAGTGGTCACCGACGTTGCGCCATAAGATGCGCCTCATCATACGGTTATCGCGGAACAACAGCCACCATGCGAGTGTTTCCGAAGCGTATGATCGACATGGCAACGGTTCCCGTATTGCGGTCCCGTGTCGAGTGGACCGCGGCCTGGTGAACCGAGCTACGTCGGCATGGTGCCGTTACAAGGGAGCCCAGCAGTGAGGATCGCGATCCCCCGCGAGGTCAAGAACCACGAGTACCGGGTGGCGGCCACCCCCGCCGGCGTCCACGAGCTGACCCGGCACGGCCACGACGTGTTCGTCGAGGCCGACGCCGGTGCCGGCTCCATGATCATGGATGCCGAGTACGCCGCGGCGGGCGCGAAGATCGTCGAAGGCGCCGACGCTACCTGGGCCTCGGGCGACCTGGTTCTCAAGGTCAAGGAGCCGGTCGAGGAGGAGTATCACCGGCTGCGCCCCGGCCTGCTGCTGTTCACCTACCTGCACCTGGCCGCGTCCCTGCCGTGTACCCGGGCGCTGCTGGACGCGCGGGTCACCGCGGTCGGCTACGAGACCGTCGAGTTCGCGGACCGGTCGCTGCCGCTGCTCGCGCCGATGTCGGAGGTGGCCGGCCGGCTCGCGCCCCAGGTCGGCGCCCAGGCGCTGCTCGCGGCGGCGGGCGGGCGGGGCGTGCTGCTCGGCGGCGTCCCGGGGGTCGACCCGGCCAGGGTCGTCGTCATCGGCGCGGGCGTGGCCGGGCAGGGCGCGACGTCGATCGCGGCCGGCATGCGCGCGGACGTGACCCTGCTCGACCGCGACCTGGGCCGGCTGCGCGCCGCCGACGCCCGCTTCGAGGGCCGCGTGCGCACGATCGCCGCCAACGCCTACGAGATCGAGCGAGCGGTGCTCGACGCCGACCTGGTGATCGGCGCGGTGCTGGTACCGGGGACGCGGGCACCGAAGCTGGTCACGAACGCCATGGTCGCCCGGATGCGGCCCGGCGCGGTGCTCGTCGACATCTCCGTCGACCAGGGCGGCTGCTTCGAGGACACCCGCCCGACGACGCACGACAACCCGACCTACAAGGTGCACGAGGCCGTCTTCTACTGCGTCGCGAACATGCCCGGCGCCGTCCCGCGTACCTCCACCCACGCGCTGACGAACGCCACCCTGCCCTATGCGGCCGCGCTCGCCGACCACGGCTGGCGCGGCGCCATGCGCCTCGACCCTGCTCTGGCCCGCGGCCTCAACACCCACGCCGGCGAGGTCACCTGCGCGCCGGTAGCTGAGGCCCACGGCCTGCCCAGCGTCCTCGTTGCCGCGGTGCTCGACGCCGAGAGCTGACGCCCGGCGTCGGCCCGCGGCTGGCTGTTCTCGTACCCAGGAAACGATCAATGGCTGCCGAGGCGCGGTCGGTGGCACCTCGATCGTGGCGCGGGCATGCGTAGATGCCGCGGATCCGGGCGGTGGACGCCGTTGCGCATACTCGGAATGCGATCACGGTTGAGCCTCTTCGGCGAGGCGTCCGTGATCGCCGACAGGGTATAAGGCCGGGCGTTGTGCGCTTGGCGATCAACAAACCAGAACTGGAGGTAGTACCCAGGTACCGCCCCTGGTACTGTTCGGGCCGGCCGGGTGCGGGGTCGCGCCCGGAGGGCTGGTCGCCGAAAGGGGTGGTCGCCGTGCCGGCAGAGCGTCTGTTGCCGTCCGACGAGGCGCGCGAACTGGTCGCGCTCGCCGCGGACATCTGCGCCAAGGAACTCGAGCCGCGCATCGCGCAGGACGAGGCCGAGGCGCACTTCCCGCGCGAGGTGTTCACGACGCTCGGTCAGGCGGGGCTGCTGAGCCTGCCGTACCCGGAGCGGTTCGGCGGCGGCGAGCAGCCGTTCGAGGTGTACCTCCAGGTCCTGGAGGAGATCGCCTACCGGTCGGCGTCCGTCGCCGTCGGTGTCAGCGTGCACGCCCTCTCCTGCTATCCGCTGGCGAACTTCGGCACCGACGCCCAGCGCGAGGAACACCTGGCGCGCCTGCTCTCCGGCGACCTGCTCGGCGCCTACTGCCTGTCCGAACCGCACGCCGGCTCGGACCCGGCGGCCCTGAAGACCACGGCCACCCCGCCGGCGGAGACCGGCGGCGATTACATCCTGTCCGGCACCAAGGCATGGGTGACGCACGGCGGCGCCGCCGACTTCTACACCGTGTTCGCCCGCACCGGCGAAGGCCGCGGCGGGATCTCCTGCTTCCTCGTCGACGCGGCCACCCCGGGCATGACCCCGCATGCGCCCGAACGCAAAATGGGCCTTACCGCGTCCCCGACCACCCAGATCGGGTTCGAGAACGCGGCCGTGCCGGCGAGCCGGCTGATCGGCACCGAAGGCCAGGGACTCACCATCGCGCTGTCGGCGCTGGACTCCGGCCGGCTCGGGATCGCGGCCGCGGCGACGGGCCTCGCCCAGCGGGCGCTCGACGACGCCGTCGCCTACGCCAAGGAGCGGGAAGCGTTCGGCCGGCCCATCATCGACCACCAGGGCCTGGGTTTCCTGCTCGCGGACATGGCGGCGGCCGTCGAGTCGGCCAGGGCGACGACACTCGCCGCGGCCCGCCTGCGCGACGCCGGCCGGCCGTTCTCCAGATCGGCGAGCATCGCGAAACTCATCGCCACCGACGCGGCGATGAAGGTCACCGAAGACGCCGTCCAGGTCCTCGGCGGCGCCGGCTACACCAAGGACTACCCGGTAGAGCGCTACATGCGCGAAGCCAAGGTCTTTCAAATTTTCGAAGGTACCAACCAGGTCCAGCGTCTGGTGATCAGTCGTCATCTGGCTCGTGCCTGATCAGGCGGCGTTTCCGCTGGTCGGGAGGGTTCTCGGGGCGTGCCGGTGTTGCGGGCGGAGATCGGATGCCTGTCCGGTTGTGGCCAGCCGGATCCGGTGGTGTCCGGTGGTCTGTGGACTATATGTGGACACGATCTTGAGGTCGCGAGCGCTCGGCGGAGCCTGGAGGTCCCCGAGTGCTCGTCAGAGTCCGAAGTCGTCCGTGTCCTGGTTCAGGTCTGTGTGGGGGATCGGGAGTTCGTCGGGGGTCGGGGGCTGGGGCGCTTCGGCGGCGAAGGAGTCGTCGATGAGCTGTAGGGCGCGTTGTTCCTGTCCGACGATGCAGCGCGCGTAGACCATCAGGAGCACGCGCACGCTGTGGCCGGCCCATTCGGCGACCTGGGTGGCGGGGACGCCGGCGTTCAGCCAGCGTGACACGGCGGCGTGGCGTAGATCGTAGGGTCGTCGGGCGAGTGGGCTCGCGGCTTCGGCTGGAGTGAGGGCCGTCTCGCGGGCGGTGCTCCAGACCTGTCGGTAGCGGGCGGTTTTGATGGGGCCGCCGGTGCGGGAGCGGAAGAGGCGTCCGTCCGGGGCGAGGCCGAACTGCGCTATGTGGCGGCGTAGGAGTGCGACCAGTTGGGGGTGGAGGGGGACGGGGCGGACTTCTCCTTTCTCGCGGTGTTTGAGTTCGCGGGCTTGGCGGGGTTTGCCGGGTTCGTCGGACCAGCGTGGCGAGATCTCCGGGTTGTTGCTTTCGAGGACAACTTCGCCCCAGCCGGTCTTTGGTAGCCGAAGCTGGTTGGTGGTTAGTGCTTGAAGCTCGCCAGGTCGGGTGGCGGCGTAGTACATGCAGCCGAAGAAGGCCTCCAGGTCGGGTGCGATCTCGGCGACCGCGGCGAGTAGTCGGAGTGCGCGGGGGTGGTCGACGACGGCGCGTCGGTCGACGACGATGGCCTTGCGCGGTGGGGTCCACTGAGCGCTGGGTATGGGGTTGACGTGAAGGTCGCCGCGGGTGACGGCGAACTTCACGACCTGTCCGAAGACGAGTCGGCGGCGGGTGATGGTGTTTGGTGCGGCCGGTTTTCCATCGATGCGGCGTGACAGCGCGATGAGTGCGGCCCGGGTGACCTCGACGTCGGCGAGGTCTCGGACTGGCCGGCTGTGCGTCTCCATCCAGTTGAGGATCTCGGACCAGCTTTCGGGTGCGGTGTTCTCGACACGGCGGCCGTCCGCGCGGGCGGTGGTGCGGGCGCCGGTGTTGAACACCCAACCCGCCAAGGCCTCGCGCATGAGGCCTGCCAGTCGGGCTGGGGGGCGTGTGTCGAACAGTGCCGGGGTGATCGCGCAGAGCGCCTCCGCGATCGAACGGCGGGTGCCGGGGGCCTGGCCCTCTTCCCATTTCGTGTCGACGAAGTCTCCGGCGACAGTGAGCCAGGTCCGCTCGGCTACCTGTTCCGGTTGAGGGAGGGCACGCCACTCGGAGACCGGTAGCCCGGTTTCGACGTCGAAGGCTTCGCCTTTGCGCACTGCGGTGAGGATCTCGGCGCGGCGTGACTCGGCGGCCTTCTTGGACGGGAAGTTGCGGGTGTTCGCGGAAGGTCGGCCGGCGACCTGCCAGCGGACCTGCCAGCTGGAGCGGATCTTGAGCTGTACCTCACGGACCGCCCAGACACGGGCGTCGAACGTCGTCGGCCGTTCAGCGTCGTCGGAAGATCGGTCACCGGCGCCGTCGGGGCTCACGGGGTGGCCGGGTCTCGGGTGAGGCCGTCGAGCCAGGTGTTCAGGTCGTCGCGGGCGACCCGGATCTGGCCGTTCGGCAGTTTGATGACTTTCGGTCCAGTGCCCTTGTTCTGCCAGTCGTGCCAGGTCGACCGTGGCAACGGGCCGTTGGGGCTGCCGAGTTCGGCGAGGACCTGGTCGAGTGTGAGCAGGATGCGCTGGTCGGTTCGGGGGGCGTGTTTCGTGGCCTGGGCAGGTCGCGCTGATCGACTGGTCGGGTGTTGCCAGGCGTTGTCGCCTTGGCCGGAGATGGTCAGAGCCTCGGTCGCGGGGTTCCTGCTGATCGGGCGGAGAGGTCGGCCTGGGTCGGTTTTGGCTGTGCCTGGTGGCGGCGTGCGGCCGGCGCCGCCGTCTTTTCGGGGCGGGAAGGTGCGCATGGTTCGGCAGCGTCGGAGCCGATGACATCCCCGCTGTCATCGCAGCAGGCATCGCCACGCGCACCGCGACGGACTGCCGCACCTGACCGGTACTCGTGCGAACGAACGCCGGTTCGACACATTGGATCTTGCTTGCCCTTTTCGAGGCCTCGCCGTCGACATCGCGGGTAGCTGCGACCTTGTCGGCGAGGACCGGTCCCGGCCGCGCCCTGGGACGAGGTCATCCCGGCATTAGCGCAGTAGGCCGTCTGCAGCTCGCAGAGTGATGCCGTGGGGGTTCGAGTCGGAGGGGGATTCGACCCATTCCTACATGATCGGTCTCCGCGAGGTTTTCGACCTGACGCTCCTGGCTGCGGCGACCGGGGCGCAGCGATGACCAGTCGCGGCGTCGCTACCCCTCGCCGCGCGCCGCGGGCGAACCGAGGCTGCTACGGCGCGATCAGAGCTGGTGCTCCGATCGGAGCTGGTGTTCGACGCAGGCGTGGGACGAGTTCGACGGGAAGTTGTGACGGGCATTTCGTGACGTGAGCGGATCGCGGATCATGGCTCTGACCAGGCTTTCCGTGTCTTGCGGGACCTTGCGTGATCTGTCGGGAGTTCTGGTGTCTGACGGTCCAGGGACGGTCCAGGAGGCGGGCCGGACCAGCCGTCCTACGGGAGGATCCGACCCGTAGGGCGGTGACGGGGAGTAACTGGCAACAGATCGCATCCGGTCCGTCCCGGCTGCCTGTCGATCTCGGCCTGACGACAGGAGCCTGGCGCCGGTGGCTGGACAACCGGACGAAAGACCCATCGTTCCGCCGGGACGGAGGCAGCTCCGGGCTGGACGCGGCAGGGCGGGTGTCTGGCCAGTGGCGCTGGACAGGCTCGGGCGGGCACACGACCGGCTGGCGATACACGGGATGGTGCAGGGACCGGATGCCGGGCACTGGCCGATCGCGCCGCGGTCGCCGCCTCAGCGGGACTGGTGGCGCAGGTTGCCGACGGCGTCGTCTGGGCCTCGAACCCTGAACTCGCCGGTTAAAAGAGAGCCATCACAAATGTCGTAATGTGCCAGATGGGATCGTGGTGTGTCGCGTTGTTCAATGGCGCCAAGGGTTTTCGGCGTCCGTTCTGCCGTCCGATGGCGGCTCGTACCGGGCGATGTCGGGGGGTTCGCGCCCACACGACGCCCACATCGATCTTGTGGTGAGCGGAGGTTGAGGGCCGCGCGGCCTTGACGGCCGGCTCTTGTCGGCCGGCCGTGACGCCCGTTTCCCTCGCACGGAGGAGGCCAGGGGTTCGAGTCCCCTCACCTCACCACGCTCCGTAGCTAGCCTCTGACCTGGGTAAATAGGTTTGACCTATGGGTCGGGATGGTGTGAAAGGCGCCGTCGTCGCAGATCAGCGCGCATGAGAGGCCGGTTCGTACAATGGCGGCCTGCTGAGCTGACCGGCTTTGGCGGTCGCTCTCGGTGGCTGAGTGCGGACGATCCCGCTCAGCCCGGCTCCGACGACCCTCCGGTCACGCCGTAGGGAAGCGTCCGACCCACCCCCGGCACGTGGCAGGGGGACACCAGCCGGCATCCAGCGCGGGAGCGTTTCGTCGGAGATTCAGACAGCAAAGCGGTGCGGCTGCCGGCGTCACCCGGAGACGGCCCGGCTATAGACCGCCGTGCTCTCACATGGGAGAAGAAAAAATCTTCGCCTATTAGAACGTTGCCTTCTCCCAGGCGCACTGCGACCTGACTTCCCTCAAATTAGTGCGCACGCGCGCGGCCCGATGCAGCGGTCAAGATCGTATTGCTACGGACAGTGAGGCGCGGGTCGGCGTGAGGGCTTGGCGCGAGAGTTGGTTGCCGATCTGTAGGTACAACTGCCGCCCGTTTCGTGCGAGTGGATCTCCTTGTGGGCCCGGCGGCAGTCTCCGGCAACGACTCGGTGCCTCCGATTAGTGCACAATTTTCGTCGCTGGCGCCGGCGAAGCCGCAGGTCACAGCCTTACGATCTTTCGAGAAGGATCAACGTGAGGGAAGTCAGGGCCCGGCTATAGACCGCCGTGCTCTCACATGGGAGAAGAGAAAATCTTCGCCTATTAGAACGTTGCCTTCTCCCAGGCGCACTGCGACTCTCGCCCTGCGTCGGCTCTGGCCGACGAGACCTGACTTGGCTCAAGTTAGTGTGGCCTTCCCGGCGGCTGGTGGATCTTGTCGAGGGCGTGGCGGAGGTCGTCGGGTAGCGGGTCGGCGGCGGTGAGGGTGTGTTCGCCGGCCTGGATCTGGATGGTGCGGTAGCGGCGGGCGGTGCGGACGAACCGGCGGATCGACCAGCCGGTGGCCTGCTCGACGTGACGCGAGACCGCGAGGGCGGCGAAGACGATCGTCAGGTGGGCCTCGATCGAGGCGCGTTTGTGGTGGTAGATGGGCCGGGCGGCAAGATCGCTCTTCGACATCCGGAAACTTTTCTCGATGTTGTAGAGCCGGTGGTAGGAGTCGAGGACGAACTCGGGCGTCGGGTTGGGCAGGTTGGTGATGTAGCCCTTGAGCCCGGCCAGGGCGCGGGCCTTGGCTTCGAGGGGCCGGTTGACGGACTTGTCCGCGCCGGTGAGGGCGACGAACCGGTTGCGCTTGACCGGGATCTTCCCGGCGACGGCCTTCTCGGCCTTGGCGACCTGCTCGTCGATGCCACTCAGGGTGCGCCGGGCCCGGTCGGCCTTGTACTGGTAGTAGATGACCTGGTCGCGGCGCTGGTCGGTCGCGCCGGCGGGCCAGGGCTGGGTGAAGACGTGCCCGTCGGGGATCTCGTCGTCGGGATGGTCGCGCCGCCAGGCGGCGACGACGTAGGGGACCTCGGGGATCTTCATGCCGAGGATGAAGGAGAGGCCTTCGGCCTCGATCGCCTTGCGGTTCGCCTCGGAGATCATGCCGGCGTCGGCGACGACGGTGACGTCGGGCAGCCGGTGGGCGGCCATGAACGCCCGGATCACAGGCAGCATCGTGTGGGTCTCGGCCTTGTTCCCCTCGAACGCGTCGACCATGAGCGGGAAGCCCGACGCGTCGGTGAGCAGCCCGATCGTGATCTGCGGTTCCAGGCGGCGTTCCTTCGAGTACCCCGGCTCGCGGAACCCGTCGCCCTCGTCGGTCTCGAAGTAGAGCGTGGAGACGTCGTAGAGCACCAGCGAGGCCGGTCCCAGCGCCGCGTGCGCCGCGAGCCGGCGGGACAGCGACCGCCGCCAGGCGTCGGTCCCGTAGACCGGCAGCCGCCGTTTGACCGTCGCATAGGAGGCCGGCTCGATCCCGGTCTCCTGAAGGACCCGCAGGCTGTCCTGCTTGGACGTCGGCTCGATGATCCGCGCCAGCACGAGCTGGCGGAACACCTCATCGCCCTCGGCCGCCTGGTCGAACCCCAGCACGTCATAGGCGCGGCTGAGCGCGTCCCACAGCGCGGCAGACCGCGTCGACGTGATCGGCAGCGGCCCGCCCGCGGGTGGCGCCGTGTCGTCCAGGCCCAGGTCAAGCTCGCCCTGGCCGCGGGCCAGCCGCTGCCGGGCCACCGCCCGCAACGCCTCCAGCGCCGCGTCGTCGTGCGCGGAGCCGATGTGCTCCAGCTCCAACGAGCCCCCACGCGACGAGTACACGATCTGCACCGCCCGCGCCCCGGACTTCGTCTTCACCGTCCGCACATACGGAGACACCCGGCCAGCCTAGAGCCGGCATGTTAGTGCGGACTTTTCACCGCCCTGCGCGACAACACCCCAGGTCACAGACCCACGATCTTGTCGGATCGATCAACGTGAGCCAAGTCAGGTTAGAACGTTGCCTTCTCCCAGGCGCACTGCGACTCTCGCCCTGCGTCGGCTCTGGCCGACGAGACGAGGTGAGTGATGCGGCGCTACAGCCCTCCTGACCGGGAGGCGGCGTTACCCGACGAGCTCGCGGGGGCCTTCGCGCCTGACTCGCGCAGCGTCGAGCCGGTCTTCACCCGGCCGGCCGGCCCCGCTGGAGCGGCAGGTGCAGGCTATTTTTCGATCTTGATCCCATGGGTGAACCCGTCGCCGGTAACGGTGATGATTGTTTTTCCGTCAGGGCTGAACGCCATCGCGCGGATGTGTGCGGCGGTGGGCCGGAGGGTGGTGATGCGCTGGCCGGTTGCTGTGTCCCAGAGGTGGGTCGAGAATGCGTTGGGCATGGTGCCCGCGGCGGCGAGTATCTGGCTGTCTGGGCTGAACGCCACGACGCCGGCACTGTTCGTGTGGCCGGCGAGGGGGTGGCCTCTCAGCTGGCCGGAGGCTAGGTCCCAGAGTCGCACGCTCTGTGCTTCTTCTGCTCCATTGCCGTGTAGGGACGGCATCGACAGCGCATAGTCGCGGTTTCTACCACCGCTGGCCAGGGTCTGGCCGTTGGGGCTGAACGCCAAAGCGCCGACAGGGCTGGTGTGGCCGGCGAGGGTCGTGGTGAGCCTGAGGGTGGTGGTGTCTCGCAGTTGGATCGTCCCGTCCCATCGGCCGGTAGCCAGGGTGACGCCGTCCGGAGCGTACGCCACTGTGGTGACGTTGCCTGTATCGGTGATGATTGCTGTATCACGGTTCAGGGAGGCGATGCTTCGGCGGGCTCCCACGTCCCACATCTGGATCTCGTCGTTCAAACCACGTCCCAAGGTCATGCGTGGTTGAAGTTCGACCTGTGTAATCTTATCGCCGTTCGGAGTTACGAGCGCACCTTGGCTCACCGTGGCCAGCGTTCTACCGTCTGGGCTGAAAGCCATCGCGTGAATCGGCCACTCAGGTTTGAGAGCCGTGATGCGACGTCCGGTGAATGTATCCCACAATTGGATTCCGCCAGTACCACAGGTGGCGAGTGTCCGACCGTCAGGGCTGAATACAAGCAGACTGACGCGGGTGCCGGTCCAGACTCCGATGCCTAGGCGAAGATCCTTGATGGTTACCACCAGTTCGCCGCTGGCCACGTCCCACAGATGAATTCGGAGGGGTTTCGAGCTGTAGCCGGCCAGGGTCGCACCGTCAGGGCTGAGGGCCACCGGACCGATCTGGGCTCCGTAGCCGGCGAGCGCGATGCGGACCGATTGCGGCGAGGTCGCAGCGGTGAATGCAGTGGCGAATCCAGCGACGACTGAGGCGGGGTAGGTCGGCTTGTCGTCGGTCGCCGCGACGTTCAAGTACGAGTGCGGCTGTCCGGCCGGTACAGCAGGAAGGCCGGGTCCAGCCGCACCTGGTGTGACCGGCTGAACTGCGGCTGTTTCCGTAGGTGTCTGCTGGACGTCTTGGCTGGCGCCTACCAGCGGCGCATCAGCGAGACTGATGCGGTCGGCGTTGAAAGCGCGGTTACGGAAAGCGAGTCGATCAATGGTGTTGCGCACTCTGATCTGCGGCAGAGGTCGTTGTTTTGCTCGAAGGGAAGCCCGGATCTCTTGATAGAGAGTATCTAGATCAACATAAGGGCCTTCGCCCTGAACGCCCTGTTTCAGAAGAGCGAGTAGCTCAGCAGTGAATGCGGTGTGCGGCTCACCTGGAATCGAAATCGCCGTCTTGGTCTCGGCCGCGGCGGCGATCAGGTAGGTTCCCTCGATGATCGCTCCGTCGGCCATCACCGTTGCCGGGTCGCTGCCGGACATGCGACCCAGGGCACGTCCGCTGTAACAGCAGTCAAGGATGACGATCAGACGGTCGGCTCTCGCCTTCAGCAGTTCTTCGCGGACCAACTCGTACGACACTGCGGTATAGGAGGCGTTCGGTTTCGAGGTGGTCAAGGCCAGATGAAGTTCAGCCGCCAGCCCGGCGAGCAACCCATGTCCGGCGTAGTAGACCAGCAACGTGTCGGTGGCCTCACTGGCCGCTTGGATGATCGGCTCGATCAACTCCTGAGGGGTGGCTGGATCCGGTACGACGACGCAGTGCCGTGCGGATAGCCCCCATACCCCCGAGGAGCGCAGGACCTCGGAGAGGCCGTCGAGGTTGGCGGCCACGGCAGGGAGATCTTCGAGAGCGGGGATGGTGTAGTGACTGGTCCCGATGAGTACGGCGCGAGAAGCGCCTGGGTCGGGAAAGACGCTCACTCTTCCAGCCTCCGCAGGAGCCGGGCGATGACCTCGGGATCGGCGTCGTTCAGCGTGACGGTGACGCCGTCAGGCCGTTCGATCCTCACCGGAGACGGCTTCGAACGGGTGGCACGCCAAGCCAGGTAGGCCAGACCGAAGTTCAGGATCTGGAAGTTGGTGTCGATCACCAGGCTCACGATGTCCAGAGCGCCACCCATCTCGCCGCCACGGGCCTCTGCGGCCTCCAGCGAGATCACCGCATGGCGGCGTACGTCCGGGTCGTCCCGAAGCCACCGGGCGAACGAGTGAACAGCTTCCTCACTGTCTGCGCGAACCCGGATCACGCTGGACACGAGCGACCTCCTTCCGTCGGCGGCGATTCGCCGCAGCATCGCGTACAGACAGGATTTTGGCGGATCGGGACTGGCTCGTAAACGATCGTCCCCGAGTCGAGGGCAGCCGCACCGACCGCTGCCCACCTTCCTGACCGGCGATCCTGATCTTCAGGGTGCGGTGGCCCGTGTTGCGCGTCCTCGGCATCAGCGCCAGTCTCGGCCTCATCGCAGGGACCCGCCGAGAAATTACGTCGGTTGTTGATCTAGTTTGAAGATCGTGGGATCGTCCGCCCCGTGGATCAGATCAACGAGACGGTGCTGGTAGAGAAGTTCTCGGTCTTGCTGCCGCATCTGGATGAGCGTCAGCGCCGGCCGCTCGCGATCGCGTACAAGAAGCCCAAGGGCGGCACCCTCACCGACGAACAGAGGGCACACGTCCTCGTCGTCATCCTCCACGCCGAGCACCGAAGGAACACCTGACACCCAATACACCATCACGGCATTGATGTCACCCACCGTGACGGAACGTTACCGGGAAGGGCTTCAGTGCGCAAAACAGCTCCGCTGGCCGGTAGGCCGACGAACCGTGCAGGTGTCATCATCCGGGTATGACGCCGCTGGGGGAGCGCTCGGCAGTCGCCGTGGGTGGGTTGGTTGTCGTCGCCGCGGCGGTCACAACAGTCCTGCTCGGTGATCTGGGCAATGGCGCCACGGCCGGCGTCGTGGGGCTGGCCCTTGTGGCGCTGGGCGCGGCAGTGCTGGTTCAGGTGCCGGGCAACCGCGTCGGCCGTGCCTACGTCGCGCTTGCGGTCGTGCTGGTACTCGCTGAGCTGGCTACGGGGTCGGCGAGGCCGCGAGTGGAAGCCGATCACGGGAGTTGGCTGCGGTGGCTGCTGCCGTGGTCGACGTTGGACTGGCTTGCCGCGTTCGGCGTCCTCACCTATGTCTGTTTCGTCTTTCCGGACGGCGCGCAGTCCGGCGGACGGTGGCGGGTTTTTCGTGTTGTCACCCTCATCGCATTTCCGCTGTACGCAGCGGTCCGAGTGATCTCGTCGAGAACGCTGGACAGCCCGCTTGCGGCGGTCCCCAATCCGTGGGCCGTCGCGTTGGTCGTTGAGCCACTGACAATCGTGCTTCTCGTCGTCTGCGGCGTCGGGATGCTGATCGCCGTGGGATCGCTGGTAGTACGGACGCGGCGCGCGACCGGTCTTGAGCGATTGCAGTTGCGCTGGCTGGCTGCGGGCCTCGCGCTCGCGCCGGCGCTGTTCGTCATCTGTGTGGCTGTCGCTGTGTTCAACTGGCCGGAGTGGATCATCAGTGTCGGCTTCGTCGTCCTCATTGCGGCGGTGCCGTTGTCGACGGTCGTGGCGATCAGACGTCATGGATTGTGGCGGATCGATCGACTGATCAGCACGACGGTGGCGTGGTCGTTGTCGACCGGGTTGGTCCTCGGGACGTACGCGCTCGTGGTCGTGGCCATCGGTGGCACGACCGGACGTGGATCGCCGTGGCGGGTCGCTGCGGCGACGCTCGCCGCCGCGGCTGTCGCTCGACCCACCTTGCGCTTTCTACAGCGTCACGTGGACCGGCTCTTCGATCGCCCTCGCGCGAGCGCGCTGAAGGTCGTCGAGGAGTTCACGGCGGCACTCGAGCGTGAGCTCGTACCACCTGAGCAGGTGGGCGCGGTGATGGCGCGCGCCCTCGGCGAGCCCGGCCTGCGGGTGCTGTACCGCCTGGACCAGCACTGGGTCGACGTGCTGGGGGGCAGCCTCGAAACACCCGTCGACGAGCCCACCACCGCTGTGGCCAGAGATGGCAGCCCGCTGGCATTGTTGCTCCATGAACGTGAGCCGCAGCGTCCCGACGTGGTCAACGCCGTGGTGCGTCGCTGCCGGCTCGCCCTGGAAGCGGTGGCCTTGCGCAGCGATCTGCGAGCCCGGGTCGTCGAGGTCGAGGCGTCACGGCGGCGAATCGTGTCGGCCGCCGACTCCGAACGGCGGCGGATAGAGCGTGACCTGCACGACGGGGCTCAGCAGCGACTCGTGGCACTCGGCATCGGCTTACGGCTCAAGCAGGAGACCATGACCGATGTGGAGGACGCTCGCCGCGCGTTCGATCAAGCGATCGACGGTATCGGTCGGTCGCTGCAGGAACTGCGGGACCTGTCACAGGGCTTGCACGCACGCGAGGTCGCCGAGCAGGGACTGACCAGCGCGCTGACAGCACTGGCGCGTCGCTCGCCGGTGCCCGTCGCCATCAGCGGTTTTTCGCCCCGCCTGCCCGCCGACGTCGAATCGACCGCATGGTTCGTCGCCTGCGAGGCGATCACGAACGCCAGCAAGCACGCCCAGGCGAGACAGATATGCCTTGATCTGGCCCATGACGGTTCGACGCTGCGCATGGTCGTGCGAGACGACGGTCGTGGTGGAGCGGCGGTCGCCGACGGGACGGGCCTGCTCGGGCTGCTCGACCGGATCGCGGCTACCAGCGGCACCATGACGGTGGAGTCCCCCGTCGGGGTCGGTACCACGATCACCGTGGAGCTGCCGTGCGCATCGTGATCGCGGAGGACGAGGTGCTGCTCCGCGAGGGGCTCGCCGCGCTCCTGACCACACGCGGCGCCGAGGTCGTAGCCCAGGTGGGGCACGCCGATGCGCTGAAGGCCGCGGTGTCGGCGCTGCGGCCCGACGTCGCGATCGTCGATGTGCGGATGCCGCCGAACTGGAAGGACGAGGGCGCGCGTGCCGCGGTCGAGATCCGAGCCGAGCATCCGTCGGTGGGGGTGCTGCTACTCAGCCAGTCGGTCGAAACGCGGCACGCCCTCGCGCTCGTCCGAACCGGGCGGGGCGGCTTCGGCTACCTGCTCAAGGACCGCGTCCTGGCCGTGGACGACTTTGTCGATTCGGTACGTCGGATCGCGGCCGGAGGCTCAGCGATCGACCCTCAGGTGGTCGCCGCGCTCGTCGGCCCCGGCCCGAGCCGGGCCGACGCGCTCAGCGAACGAGAACGTGACGTCCTGGCTCTCATCGCTGAAGGGCGCAGCAACACGGCCGTCGCGGGAGCCCTGTTCCTCTCGGAGAAGACCGTCGAGACACATGTCCGCTCCATCTTCAGGAAACTGCGGCTGCCCGACCGCCCAGACGATCACCGCCGGGTCCTTGCCGTGCTGGCCTGGCTGGGTCAGGGACAGCCCTGATCGGGTCGCGGGCCAGCCTCGAAGCCCCCACCGCTGCTTCTCCCTAGCGTCGGTGTCGACCGCAAGAGCGGTCGTCGAACCGAAGCCTCGGAGGCCGTCATGAGCAGTTCGCAACGCAGTGTCGACGTCGGCCACCGCCGCGACCGTCGGGCGGACGCCGCCCTCCTCCTCGGCCTGCTGGCCGTGCCCGGCGGAACCGTCGCCTGGGACATTCCTGGGATTGGCGGCTGGCCCTTCATCGCCGGCGCCGTCGTCGGACTTGTCCTCGGAGTAATGGCATGGCGCGAGAATCGTGCCCGCCGCGCCCTGATCGGCGGCATCCTCTGCACCGTGATGATCCTGTTCACACTGGCCTTCATCGTCGGCTCCGGCTGATCATCCACCGAACCCGCACCCGGCTAGCTGGGGCCCGTTTCATAAAGTGTGTGAGCTGGTCGCCCGTGGATCAGCGGGTGTGTTCCGGTCTCCCCGGAATGCTCGGCCAGCGTCCAGCAGTTCACCCGCGGCAGCCCGGCCATCAGGCCAGACAGGAACCGGCGCAGCCGCCGACGCGACTCGACACGGGCGAAACGGCGGTCGAGTCCGACCGCGAAGCCCTCAAACGCGTCACGCCACTGGTCTGGGTCTACGCTGGGGCACACGGCCACCGGCTGATCTTCGAGAGTCGTCACAAACCCGCGAGGATCACCGGTGGCCCCCTCATGTCCGGGCCCGCCGCGCCGCGCCATGCCAGCCCGGCCACCCAACCCCAGCCCACCAGATCCAAACGGTCACAGAAGTCGGGCTGGAGTACCAGACATCCGCCGACGCGACCGGCTCGGCGGCATCCTGCATGAGTACGAACATGCGGCCTGACCTGCCCGGACGTGCTTTCGGCAGGTACACGGCTGAACGGGTCGCCAGCGGCCAGCAGGTGGCTGACCAGCCACTCCACACGACATCCCGCCCGACTAGAGGATGTCTGATGACCCCGTCTGCAGCCGCAGCCTTGAGAATCGTGGCGAGGAAGCCGTACACCCGGTGAAGGGTGCGTGGCGCCAGCAGCGTCGACCGCTCGGCGACCCACATGACCACTGCCCGTCGCTGGATCTGACCGATCTGCCGAGGTCCGAATGCTGGCAGGATATGGTTCTTCAGATCCGATTCGAGCGTTTCGGCGGTGCTCGGGGCGTGCTGGACCTGCGCGGGCAGCCAGTCCGTCTTGACGTAGTCGCGGAACAGTTGTTTGCCCTTGTCCGGATCGACGTAGGTGCCGCGGAGCAGATCGGTCTCGACTGCGGACGCGAACTGGTCGGCGGCAGCCCTGGTGCGAAACGTCGGGTACTTCGTGTTGCCCTGGTCGTCGGTGTACTCGATCTGCCACCGGTCGCCCTTGCCGTAGCGGGCGGACTTCACTCGCTCCCCGTCGAGACTCTTCTTCGCGTTGTACCAGCGGTCCTTAATGCGGGCCATTGGGCTCACTTCCCCGTTGCGAGCACTGCTCGCGTCGCGTGGTGCAGTGCCAGCCGCAGGTTGTCGCCCGGCTGGGCGAACCGCCGGGAGAACTGGCGGTGGCTCTGATCGAGCAACGCGTGGGTGCGGCCATGCCGAGGATTCTGGCGTTATCCGGCGATTTAGGCAAACGCGATATGCATGTCGATTCTTGTATTTCCGCCATAATTGTGGCCCGCGCTTCTGTTTGCCAAGATTCGGGCGATGGTGGCGGATTGCCTGGAGTTCTCGATGCTGGACCCGAAGAGTGCCGTGAAGGGCGTGCTTGTGGCCCTGGTTGGCAGGTACACCAGTTTGGACACGGAACTACGAGCAGATCTCGGTTGATCTTCATGGCTGATGCTGTGGCCGAGGCGGGCACAGGTAGCTCTGCGTGAGGCGGATCAAGATCGAGGCCGTTGGCCGGCAGTGGATTGATCAGGTTCCCAGGTCTGACCTTGCCCGCAGGTCCGTCTCGCACCCAGTCCTTGACCATTGCCACGCTCCTCCCCGCATCGGACAGTCCGACGGGGCGCAATGCACCCTCACCCGCGGCGGAGCGCTACGGGCTCCGGACAACAGTTGGCTTTGACGGCACCCTGCCCGACACTGCGGACGACATCCGCGGCGACACCTCGCCTGGCACGGGGCGCCACACCGCCATTCACAACACCCTGCTGGCCACCGCGGATGGCACTTCGCAGGACACGTGCCCGCGCAACCACGGCACGGCCGTCGCCCCCAGACCCCGCGCTCATGGCGGCGCAGCACAGTCGAGCCGTACCGTGGGACGCTCGCGATTAGAAATGCTCTTCCCGACCCGACAGAACGACCACCAAATCGAAACGGGTCCACCGCCAGTCGCGAATCGGCCGGCTGGATCTGCATACTCAGCCAAGCGGCCAGCCTGATCGACGAGAGCGCAACGCCCCGTCAGATCCACTCGACCTGCCAACACGCCCTCGCCGTCGACATCGCGGGTAGTCGGTTCCGGCCTCGGCCCCGTGGCTACGGCGGTTTGATTTGGCCCCACTGTGGCGGCGCGATCCGGTCACTGCAACACCTTTCGGGGCTGGTGTTGCAACCACCGCTAGAACTCAAGCCGCCCTACCGGGGCCAGACGGAACCGCCATAACCATCGGACCTGTTCACGATGGGTGTGCCCGTCGCCGAGAAGGTGATCAGGACCGTTGCCGTCTATGCGGCGTTGAGCCTGCTGATCCGGGTGTTCGGTAAGCGGGATCTCGCCCAGCTCAACAGTCACGACCTCGTGGTGATGATGCTCGTCTCCAACGTCGTCCAGAACGCGATCATCGGGGCCGACAACAGCCTCTGGGGCGGGGTGCTGGGAGCGGTCACGCTGTTCGCCGTGAACGCGGTCGTCGTCCGCTGGCTGCGCCGCAACGCCACGGTCGAGCGGCTGTTCGAGGGCACGCCGACAGTGCTGGCGCACGACGGCCATTTCGACGAGGCGACGCTGCGCCACGAGGGTATCCGTCGCGGCGACCTGGAACGGGCGATCCGCAACCAGGGTGCCGACGACATCACCGAGGTCGCCACAGCGACGCTGTCTCCCGGTGGCGCGATCGTCGTCGAGCTGAAGGCCGGCGACCAGAACGCCTCCCGCGCGGACCTGGACGCCGTGCGCCGCCACCTGGACGCCCGCCTGGACGCGATCGAGTCGGCCCTGCGGTGACCGACGCCGTCGCGACACCGCGGCGCAGCGG
>NZ_JASNFO010000102.1:0-53422 GCF_032027725.1 Pseudofrankia coriaricola
AGCGCGGGGCTGGCCTGATGCGTCGGCAGGCTCGTGACCGCGTGGATGGTCTCGGTCGTTGTCTGGCCGCCGGTCAGGGGCCCGCGGCGGCGGGTGATCTGGATGGCCTGGGCGGCGTGCGGGAAGTCGATCCCTGCGCGGACCTCGGTGGCCTTCACGGTCCGCCGCTCGGCGCGACCGTGGCCGCGGTTGGTCGTCCGGCAGGCGGTGCGGGCCTTTGTCCAGGGCAGGGCGGTGGGCTGGGCCGCAAGCGTCGGGCGGTTCGCCTTGACGATCGGCAGGTAGTGGGCGCCGTGCGCGACCAGCCAGTTGGCCGTGTCGTCCTGGGTGTGCAGCGCGTCGGCGGTGATGACGGTGTCGGTCAGGTCGACGGTGGCGAGCAGGTCCTTGATCGTGGGGATCTCGTTGGTCTTCGCGTCGACGGCGCACTGGCCGAGCACGACGGCCTAGCGTTGGTCGAGCGCGGCGAGCAGGTGCCGGCCGGCCGTGTCACCGGCCCGGCTGCCGCGCAGGGTCTTCCCGTCGCCCGCGACCCGGCGCCGCTGGCCCTTGCCGGGCTCGGTCCTGCCGGCGACCCAGGCTCCCAGCGCCGCGTCCAGGGCGTCGGCGTCGAGCAGGGCGAAGACCCGGCGGAACGTCGAGACGTCCGGGACCCGGACGATCCCGAGCCGGCCGGCGACCGCCTCGCCGGCGTCGGCGGCCCATTCGGCGATCGCCGTGAACGAGCGGGCCCCGACGAGCACCGCGCACGTCGCCAGCGTGAGCACGACCGGCAGCCGGTGGCGCCGGCCACGGCGTTTCCGCGGGTCGACGACCTGCTCGGACACCGCGAGCAGATCCACCGGCGGCACCCGGCGGCCACCGACCGGCGCCACGGCGGCCAACTGATCCAGGACAGGGACAGCCGACGATAATGGTGCGGCGGGCATGGCACCTCGAGGACGATCAGGCTGGCGTAGGAACCTCCATGATCATCCGAGGGCCATGCCCGTCCTCTTTCGGCCCCGCCCACCAGCACCAACCCGCGCCCTGGAACCACCGGAAACCCTGGAACGGAAATGAACGTAACTATGGGCGCGTCGGAATGACCCCGGTGGCCCTTGCCCGCTCGGACGTGGGTGTGGCCGCTGGGGTGTGCGTGGTGGTCCGGAGCGCGACGGGTCAGATCGCGGCTGCCGGCTGGGCGAGGGTGACCTCGAAACCGAGGCGCTCGAGGCGGCGGACGGCGGCGGCAGCCTGTTTGTGGGTGTCTTGGCGGTTGCGGTGGTAGTCGGCGCCGAGCTCCCGGTAGCGGGTGTCGGGATCGTCGAGGAGGTGCCAGATCGTGGTCAGGACCGACCGGGAGACCGCGACGACCGCTTTCTGGGGGCCGCGGCTCGCGCGGATGCGCCGGTAGCGGTCGCCGAAGAACGTCTGGGTCCTCGCCAGCGAGAACACAACCTGGCCGAGGGCGCCGGCCAGGTAGCGGTTGCCTTTCGTGGTGCGCGCGGGGCTGGACCGGCCGGCGGACTGGTTGGCCTTCGGGGCCAGCCCCGCCCAGGACACCAGGTGCGCCGCGGTCGGGAACGCCGCCACGTCGGTCCCGACCTCCGCGAGGATCGTGTGCGCGGTCGCGAGGCTGATCCCGGGGATCTCGGCGAGCCGCTCCGCCGGGCCGAGCCGGGCCCCGCCGCCGGCCGGCGGCGGACTCTCGGGTGTCGGGCCGCCGGCGGCGGTGTCGGGAGATGGCGCGCCGCAGCCGGGGCCGGACCGGTCCTGGGCCGGGGCGTGGTCCGTCATGGCCGCGACGGCCTCGGCGATCGAGGCATCGAGCCGGGCGATGTCGCTGTCAAGCCGCTCGATCCGGTCGAGGATCATCGCGAGCACGAGGGCGTGGGCGTCCTCGAAACTGCCCCGGAACGCCCGGACCAGCTCGGTCCTCTTCCGCCGCAGCCGGCCGCGAGCCAGGTCCGCGAGCACCTCCGGGTCGCGTTCCCCGGCAACGAGCGCCGTGAGCATCGCCCGCCCGGACACCCCGAACAGGTCACTGGCCACGACCGACACCTTCAGCTGGGCGTCCTCGAGGAGCTTCTCCGCGCGCTGCATCTCCCGGGTCCGCTCACGGACCGCCGCGATCCGATAGCGGGTGAACAACCGCAGCTGCCGCTGCGGCCTGGCCGGGACGAAGCTCGGCGAGCACATCCCCCGCTCAGCGACCTTGCACAACCACACAGAGTCGATCTTGTCGGTTTTGGGTCTCCCCGGGAGGTGCTTGACCTGGCGGGCGTTGACCAGCCAGCACCGCAGCCCCGCCGCCTCGAGCACGTAGTACGGGGAACGCCAGTAGTCAGATGTTATCTGTAGTTTTCAAGATCGAATCTAGGGTTTTTGCAGGTCATGGCTGTCACGGACGCGTACGCCATGGGAGGGACAAAAGCAGCACCGAGGAGCGACGAGCGCCAGACCCGCTGTCGGCTCGGCTGTCCCCATGACGGACGGTCGCCGGATAACCCGTACGCCACGGCCGAGGAGGCGGACAAATCGGCCCGTCGACCGCCGTCGCGGACGGCCCCGCGGCGACGCCTGATTACCCCGGTCGCCTCCATCACGACGAGCTCCACACCCTGACAGACCAGATAGTCCGCGAGGTTCACCAGATCGGCGGTCATCGTCGTCCAGTCGGTCACCTCCTGACGCCGCCGGCTGCCCCCACCCTCGGCCGGTACCCGCAGGCAGGCGACCAGCCCCGCCTTGCCGATGTCCAACGCGGCGACCCGCTCCACGAACGGGCCGGCCTCCTCGATCGCCACGACCACCCTCTCCGCACCACCGACAGGGACACAGCGAGCCGCCCGGGGAGCCACGGCAGAAAACCCACTCTGGAACGCGCGCTCGAAGCGCAGTGCACAGCCCGACAAGCAGGCCCCCAGCGCCAGACTCAGAGACGGCCTCAACGAGGCGGCAAGAAATGACCGGCGTCGACGGACGACTCGGACAACATCATCCCCGGCAGTGCCACCCACGCCACACCCGCCCGGACAGACCACCCGAACGAGCCACCCCAAAGGGACTGTCAAGTTAGCGGCTCTGGCGCACATTCGGTGGTAACGGTGCGTTAGCGCCGGTCGTGGAGGTCAAAGCGGTCGAAATCGGCCACCTCACAGACGTTCGCGAGGTCCGGCAGGCGCCGCCGCGCTGCGCTGGAAAGCCTCAACCAGGACAAAGTAGACGCAAGCGGCGTCTCACCACGCGATCACTGAACGTCACCACCGAATATGCGCCAGAGCCGTTGTTCTTACAGGCCCACCCCAAAATTTCCGCGCTTGCGCGGCCGGCCGAAGGGCCCGGAGGACTCAGCACGACCTACCGGTCGCTACCAAGCAAACTTGCCGCAGCCCTGGCTGTCGAGGACTGCCGCCGGGCGGCTGAGGCAGGTGCGAAGGCGATCGGGTGCTGAGGGCGACCCGGCGCCGGGGTTGTGGGACCCGTTCTACGACCGGCTCTGGGACGCTTGTGTCGATTTCGGGCTCGCCGTCCCACATCCATGCGGGCTGGGGTCACCCGCAGGGGATGCTCCACCTGGTCACTGCGGCAGCGCGCGCCGCGAAAGGCGAGGACACCGCGTTGCAGAACGTTCTGGACACCTTCGTAGAGCGCCGTCCGCTGTGGCAGATGATCTGGGGTGGAGTGTTCGATCGCCACCCGGACCTCCGGGTGGGATTCATGGAGATCCACTGCGACTGGGTACCGGACACGCTGCACTATCTGGACACGTTTGCCAGGACTCACCCGACCAAGCTGCTCCCAAGCGAGTACTGGCAACGCAACTGCGCGGCGGGTGCCACGATCATGCGGTATGGGGACCTGGCGGTGCGGCACGAAGTGGGCGTCGACAGTTCATGTTCGGCACCGACTATCTGCACCCCGAGAGCACGTGGCCGAACACGCGGGAGTACATCCGGGAGACGATGCGAGACGTGCCGGAGGACGAGGTCCGCCTGATCCTCGGCGAGAACATGATCAAATTCTACGGCCTAGACCGACCGGCTCTGGAGGCTGCGGCCCTGAGATGTGGTCCGTTGCCGAGCGACCTGCTGGGCAGCCACCAGCAGGTCGATCCCGCAATGGTTGATCACTTCCATGCCCGTAGTGGGATTCGGAAGGCGATGTCGCTTCCGATGGATCGTTTCACGAAGCTCGTCCAAGACGACGTCGGTCGAGTGCTGGCCGATGCGGCGAGCTGAGACCAGGTCAAGCTCAGCGCCGATTCCCACGGTTCTGAGCTCGCCAGGCGGGCAGCCGGCCAGTATTCGGATCTGGCCGGCTGCCCCTGGTGCTTCTCGTCGTGCGTGACGGAGGAGACGCACGCCAGGTGAAGCCTTACATCGTTCACGAGCCCGAGAGGGCACCGCTTTCGATGAGACGCATGGCGATGTTCTGAGCCTCGTAGTTGCTGGACGGATGGAGATAACCTGCATCTTCCGAACAGATGTCTGCCCAGTGGTCGCGCACGTCCTCGACGGAGAGGTCGCGCCTTGCGTAGCCATGGGTCTCACCGACGAGCACCCGAGCGACGCGACCCGACGTCGCGTGGAAGAACTGCCCCGAGACATTGCAATCCGGGTGTGCGAGCCAGGCGAAGACAGGCGATACGAGCTCCGCGGGCGCCTCGCGGCGCAGCTTCTCCCGCAGCACCTCGTCTTTCATGCCATCACTCAGCCGGGTCGCAGCCCCTGGGGCGACGACATTGACGTTGATACCGTTCTCGGCGCCGTCGATGGCGAAGCCTCGGGCCAGGCCCAGAAGGCCCATCTTGGCTGTCGAGTAAGATACCCGGGTTGTCCCGCCGTACAGGCCGGCCGACGAGCTCGTCACCACGACCCGACCGCAGTTCTGGGCCACGAACGTCGGCCAGGCCGCGCGGATCGCGTGGAAGGCCCCGTGCACATGTACACGCAACATCTCGTCGAGCTGTCCGATGTCGCTGTCCAGCACGGGGGCGTGCTTGGAGTACCCGGCGTTGCAGATGATGGCGTCGACTCGGCCGAAGTGCTCGAGCGCCGTGGCGACCATCGACTCGCCGCACTCCTGTGTCGTCACGTCGCCGTAGTGCGGAACGGCGAGGCCGCCCGCCTGTTCGATCTCGGTGACGACCGACTGTGCTGGCCCCGTCGACGAACCGCCCCCGCGCAGCGCGGCGCCCAGGTCGTTGACGACGACCTGGGCGCCGCGGGAAGCCAGCAGCAGGGCGTGGCTCCGCCCCAGGCCCCGGCCGGCGCCGGTGACGATGACGGCCCGGCCGTCGAAGCGAATCTCGTCGTTCATGCCGTCGCCTGTGCGCTGTGCTGGGTGGCCAGCCAATCCTCGTATCCGGTCAGGTGCGGGAACTGCATCCTCGACTGCGATCCGCCGTCGAGGCGGAGTGAGGTCGCCGTGATGAAGCCCGACTCCCTGGAGGCGAGGAAGACGCAGGCATACCCGAGGTCGTCCGGGGAGCCCCAGCGGCCGACCATGTAGTTTTGCTCGACAGCAGTCCGCGCCGCCTCGTCCTCTTCTACGTACCGGTGGCGGGGCAGGTCCGGGTTCGGCGGGTGGAGGTGCCCCATGACGATCTCGTTGCAGCGAACCTGCGGACCGTACTCCCGGGCGAGACTCAACGTCAGGCCGTGCAGGGCTGCCTTGCTCGCGTGGTAGCCGACGTTCGCGTTGGCGGACGCCCGGATCGCAGCATTCGAGCTGACATTCACGATCGAGCCGTAGCCAGCGTCGAGCATGTGCGCAATCGCATGCTTGGCCATCAGGAACGGGCCATCGGTATTCACGTGGAACGCCCGCTGGAACTCCGCGAGCTCCGTGTCACACGCCTTGGCGCCCGTGCCGAACGTCGTGCCGCCCGCGTTGTTCACCACGATGTGCAGCGATCCGAAGCGCTCCACGGCCGCCGCTACGCAGCGTGCGACATCGGCCTCCTCGGCGACGTCGCACTGCACGAACATGACGTCGTCGCTGATCTTCTGGAACTGCTCGACGGCCTCGTCGCCCCACGACTGCGTGCGTCCGGCCATGCAGACCTTCGCGCCCTGATCGAGGAACAACCGTGTAATTCCCAGGCCGAGACCGCGAGCCCCACCCGTGATGACCGCGGCCATTCCCTCAAGCCGTCCACTTGCCGGCATCTCCACTCCATTCCTTGATCTTCGAACGCTCAGACATCGGCGCGGCGACGTGCACTTCGCTGGGCAGAAGGCCGACGACTCACGGGACCAGGGCCGACGTCAGCCTGCAGTCGGCCGCCGCGGGCCGCTCACAGTTCCACGGTGATCAGCGAGGCGTTGTGCTCGGCCTTGCGCGCGCGCGGATCCCAATCAGGAGCGACGCACAACAGCAGCGTCCTGCCGCTCGGACCGCCTAGGGCGCACGCGAAGACCATCTGTCCTGCGGGGGCGTCGACCTGCTCGATGACGTCCCCGCCTTCAGCGAGGTGGACGCACCGTGCGTTGCTCAGATCTGCCGACCAGACGGTTCCGTCCGGGGCACCCGCACACCCGTCCGGCGCGAAGACCAGCTGCGGGAACATCTCCGCGACCGTCGTCGACGCCGGGGTCGGTCCGATCTGAGCCCAGGTCCGTCGTTCGGTCAGGGTGCCGTTGTCCTGGACGGTGAACGCGGTGTAACCCGGCAGCATCGTCTCGCCCACCACGAGAGTCCGCTCGCCGTCAAGGAAGAACGATCCGTTCGGGCATCTGAGGCATTCGGCGGCAGTTGACACAGTTCCGTCGGGATCCACGCGGATGAGCGAACCGGTGCTGAACGGAGCTGTCGACGACTCGTCGTCGAAGCCGATGCAACCGACGTAGGCCTGCCCGCGACTGTTGACGATCATGTCATTGATCCGGTAGTTGGTGAATTCGGCCAGATCGGCGTGCACGACGAGCTGGCCGTCGCCACGTCGGCGTAGCACTCTCCGATCGCTCATCGACACCACGAGCAGATCGCCGCCCGGGAGCCAGCCCAGTCCCGACGGTCCGCCAGGCACCGATGCGTAGACCTCGGTGCCATCCTCCGGGGAGATCGCCAGGACCTCGGTGCCCTGCTGGTCCGACACCCACCAGCGTCCGCCATGCCATCGCGGTGCTTCGTAGAAGACCCCGCCGCGGCGCAGCTCCACCGCCGATCGGGTCACCGAGTCACTGTTCATCGTCCAGACCCTTCGCCTGCTTCGGGCTCAGCAGCTCGGGCACCGCGCCGGCAAACCCGATGGCCTTGGTCTCGAAGAACTCGGCGAAGCCCTCGGGACCGCCGACCCGGCCGACCCCGGAGTCCTTGTAGCCGCCGAAAGGCAGGGCGTCGCTGTTGCTGAAGCAGTTCACGCTGATAGCACCGCTTCTGATCCGTCGACCGACGGCGGCGCCGCGTGCGGGGTCCTTGGTGAAGACGCCGCCGGCCAGGCCGTACGTCGACGCGTTCGCGATGTTCACCGCATCGTCCTCGTCCTCGTAGGGCAGGAGCAGCGCGACGGGACCGAAGATCTCCTCGCGGGCGATGCGCATGGCATTGTTCGCCTCGACGAACAGGGTCGGTTCGACGAACCAGCCCTTGTCGTAACCGGCGGGTCGCACCCCGCCGACCTTGATCTGCGCGCCTTCGGCCACTCCGGACGCGATGAGTCCCTCCACCCGGTCGCGCTGCTTGCTGGTGACCAACGGCCCAACCTCGGTCTCGGGGTCGAGCGGATCGCCTACCCGCGCGGATGACATGACGTCCGCGAACGCGTCCACGGCTTCGTCGTACCGATTCCGCGGCACCAGGATGCGGGACCAAGCCGAGCATGCCTGCCCGTTGAGGAGCAAGACGCCCCAGTTCAGCACGGTAGGGGCGACCTCGCCGAAGTCGGCGTCGTCCAGCACGATCGCCGCGGACTTCCCGCCGAGCTCGAGCAGCGCGCGCTTGATCTGGCCGCCGCAGATGCTCCCCACGCGACGCCCGACCTCGGTGCTGCCGGTGAAGGAGACCATGTCGACGCCGGGATGTCCGACCAGGTACTCGGACGGACCCGAGGTCGCGGCGATGATGGTCAGCACTCCCTTCGGGAGACCCGCCTGGATGAACGCCTCGCCGACAGCCTCGTCCTGAAGAGGGGTCTCGGGCGACTGCTTGACGATCACGCAGTTGCCCGCGAGCAGAGCGGGCAGCGCCTTGCTCAGGCCTTGGCCAATCGGCCAGTTCCATGGGATCACGACCCCAACCACACCCACGGGCTCGTGGACGACGACGGCCTGGTTGCCGGGGGAGGACTCGCCGAGGCGTGGGCTCGGCATCCGCAGGCTGGTGAAGTACTCGAACGCGCCTTGACTGTTGCCGGGCTGGAAGCGGGACGGCGTTCCGTTCTGGCGCACGATCAGCTCCGTGAGCTCCGCGGCCCGCGGCTCGAGGATCTTGCCCGCACGGCGAAGGATCTCCCGGCGCTCCTCCGGGTCCATCGAGGGCCATGGACCGTGGTCGAACGCCTCGCGCGCAGCGGCGACGGCGCGGTCGACGTCGGCCTCGGAAGCGGCGGGGGAGGAGCCCACGACCTCTTCGGTCATGGGCGAGGCGATGGTTAACCGATCCGTACCGAGCGGGTCGACAAGTTCGGTGCCGATGAAGAGTTTGGACCTGTCTGTCGTCATGTCAGTCCTCGGAGCTCGGTGTTGGCGCTTCTCAGTGGTGTGATCGTCTCGATGGTGTGGTCCTCGTCGTCGGCCGGTCGAACGGACGCCGGCCCGGACGGCGCGATCAGCGGACAGCCTGCGTCTCGCCCTTTGCTGGACCCGCTCGCAATGGTCATGACGCGGGGGGCGAGCCGGCGCGAACGGGGCCGTCCGGGTGCCGGCCACGGTCGACATGGGTGACGTGCCCCGCCGAGCTGCCCCTCCATGACGAGCGCGTCCACAGTGGCCTCCCGGTGCGGCAGCGAACTGCCCTGGGCCCGCGATACTACTCGCGTTCTCAACTATTTGGCAGTATGGTGCTTCCGGTGGGCAGCCACGCGCAAGAGTGAAGACGGATGACGATGACGCACCGCGAGCGGGTCGGCCCGCCTCGGGGGAAATAGCGACCGGGCGGCCGGGCGGAGTTCCTGTGCCCGCGCTGCCCACGCACGGCGCGAGCCTGGCGCTCACCGGGTGTCCTGGCAGAGCCTGGTACCACCACTCCAGTCGAGTTGGTCGGTGCCCCGTGCCCGACGCAAGAAAGGTTGGCCGCTGTGAGTGACGGTTTACTCTCGGGGATTCGTATCCTTGATCTGTCGATGCATCTCTCCGGACCGTACGGCTCGCTGCTGATGGCCGACATGGGAGCCGAGGTCATCAAGATCGAGCCGCCGACCGGCGACCCGACGAGAGCGAGCGGTCCGCTGAAGGGCGAAGTCCCGCTGATGTTCGCCGCGATCAACCGCAACAAGAAGAGCGTGTCGATCGACCTGCGCGACCCGCGCGGGCGCGAGCTCTTCCTGCGCGTGGTCGCCGAGGCCGACATCGTGTTCCACAATTTCCGGCCCGGCGTCATGGACCGGCTGGGGCTCTCGACCGACATCCTGAAGGAAGCCAACCCTAAGATCATCGTTGGCCAGCTGTCCGGGTACGGCACGACCAGCCCGCGCCGCAACGCGCCGGCGTTCGACGTGGCGATCCAGGCGCGCAGCGGCGTTATGGGCATCACCGGTCATCCGGGCACCCCCCCGGCCCGAGCGGGAGTCCCGATCGCGGACCTTGCGGGCGGGATGTTTCTAGTCATCTCGGTGCTTGCCGCGCTCGTGAAGCGCGGCCGGGTCGACGAGCCCGTGGAACTCGATATCTCGATGTTCGACTGCCAGCTGTCGCTGCTGATGTACTGGGCTGCGCTGGCGCTCAATCTGAATGAGGATATTCCGCCCCAAGGTAGTGGTAACTCCAAGGTGGTGCCCTACGGTGCCTACGAGACGACCGACAGCTACATCATCATCGCCGTGTTCAGCAACGATTTCTGGCCCAAGCTGTGTCGCGCGATCGGGCGTCCGGATCTCGAGAGCGACCCGCGCTACCGGACGAACAACGGCCGGGTCGAGCTGCGCGACGAGCTCGAGCGGGAGATCGCGGCAGAGTTCAAGAAGGCCGACACCGCGACCTGGCTCAAGGTCCTTGATGAGCACGACGTTCCGAGCGGCCCGGTCAACGGCATCCGCAATGCGTTCGCCGAGCCGGACGTCGAGGCGCGTGACATGCTCCTCGACATCACGGCGGACGGCCTGAACTTCGCGTTCGCCGGCAACCCGATCAAGAGCTCCCACGAGTTCGACGGGCGTGAGCTGGCTCCTCGGCTCGGTCAGCACACCCGAGAGGTCCTCGCCGACCTGCTGAAGCTGGACGAGGCCGCCCTAGCGGACCTCCACTCCGCAGGCGTCCTCCGGACCGACACGCACTACCGCATCCCGATCGACTCCTAGGACCTGCCATGCACGGAGACGCCACGCACGGAGACGTTGACGTAGTCGTCAAGGACCGGGCCGTCCACATCAAGCTCAGCAACGAGACGGTCCGCAACGCCATGACGCCGCCGATGATCAGGAAGATCCGCCGGACCCTGGCCGATCTGGACGGCTCGGAGATCGTCGTGGTCCAGGGCTCGGGCGGTCACTTCTGCTCGGGCTACAGCATCGGCGATCTCGACGCGAGTACCGACGCCCACTTGCTCTCGGGTCTCTTTGACGATCTTGAGCGGCACCCGGGTGCCGTGATCGGTGCGATCGAGGGCGGCTGCGCTGGCGCCGGCCTGGAGCTGGCGCTGTCGTGCGACATCCGCATCGCGTCGACAAGCGCGAAGTTCATCGTCCCGCCAGCCGCGCTCGGCGTGGTCTACCCGATCGCGAGCGTCCACCGGCTCGTCGATGCTGTCGGTTCGGGCTGGGCTCGGCGCATGCTGTTGACGGCGGAGCGCGTCACCGCGGACACAGCGACGCGGATCGGCCTGGTCAGTGAGGCCGTGGCCGCCGCCGCGGTCGACGACCGGGTCGCCGAGCTGGTCGAGCGGCTCAGTGGTTTGTCGCCGTTCTCGATCGCGCGTGGAAAGGAGTTCGCTCTCGCGATCCGCGACGGCGTCGTCTCAGGTCGTCAGATCAAGGCGGTGCGCGGACTCGACCTGACTGCGGAGAGCGCGTTGACGGGCCCGGATTTCCTGGAGGCGCAGGCGGCCCGGCGGGAGAAGCGTCGACCGGTCTTCGGTGCTGCTCGCCCGCTGGACGCCGGGCCATCTGGGACAGGCTGAGCTGCGAACGCGGTGGATCGGCCGAACCGTCGGGAACTCGGGCCTGTCTGGTCGGCACGGCCGAGCTGGATGGATGGAAAGGCGTTCGTGCTGATAACTTTGTCCGGGCCAGGTAGCCCACGAAGGACCGGCACAGGAGTCCCGCTCGTGAGCGAGACGCGATGACGACGGCGGACGCGCGCAAGCGCGCAGTGACCGAGCTCGCGCGCTTGTGGGGCTCGTCGGTCGTGGCCGCCGAGTACGCCGGGCACGTGGGCTTGGTCTTCGAGCCGCGCCCGCGGTCGCTCAGGGACGTTCTTGTCGGGGCCGACCGCTGGGCCCAGCGGACGTATCTCGTGCAGGGCGAGCGCCGTATCTCCTTCGGCGAATTCGTGGCCGCCCTCCCGCGAGCCGGGGAGATCATCACGGGACGCGGCGTACAACCGGGTGACCACGTGCTCCTCCTCGGCTACAACAGCCCGGACTGGGTCCTCGCGCTGTGGGCCTGCTGGCAGGCTGGCGCGACCCCGGTGCTGGGCAACCGGTGGTGGAGCGAGGCGGAGCTCGCCAACAGCCTCGAGCTGACCCGCCCGGCCCTGGTGATCACCGACCTCCCTGATCCGGCGCCCTGCGGGATGAGCGGCGCCCTGGCGATCGCTGACTTCGCCGCGGCGTACGAGGCAGGGTCCGTGGGCGACGCGGACGCCGTTATGGACGGTTTCGCCACTCGAGAAGAGGACGACCCGGCCCTCGTCATCTTCACCTCCGGGAGCTCGGGTGCGCCGAAAGGCGTCGTGCTGTCCCAGCGCGCGGTGATCGCCAACCAGCACAACCTGCTGATGCGCTCACGACGGCTGCCCGCCGGCCTCGATCCCAACGGCCAACAGTCGGTCACGCTGGTCTGCACGCCCCTGTTCCACGTCGGCGGCGTGACCAACGTGCTGACGAACCTGATCGTCGGCGGAAAGATGGTCCTCAACGAGGGCAAGTTCGATCCCGCGCAGATCCTGCGTCTGATCGAGACCGAGAAGGTGCAGAGCTTCGGCGGAGTGCCGACCATGGCCATCAGGGTGCTCGAACACCCGTCGTTCGAGGAACACGACCTCTCCAGCCTGCGTTCGTGGCCGCTTGGTGGCGCCCCGGTGTCGCCCGCCCTCCTGGAACGCCTGGCCCGCCAGCTCCCGCAGCTCAAGAGGCGTGGACTGGGCAACACCTGGGGGATGAGCGAGTCGGGCGGCTTCGTCACCGGTGCCGGCAACAAGGACCTGGAGCAGCGACCGGGTACGGTCGGACGACCGTATCCGGTGGCCGAACTGCGCATCCTCGACCCCGACGGGACCGGGTCCGGCGAGGTGCTGGTCCGCAGCCCTACCGTGATGCTCGGCTACCTGGGGCTCGACGACGAGACTGTCGACAGCGAGGGCTGGTTGCACACCGGCGATCTCGGGCACCTCGACGAGGACAACTACCTCTACCTCGACGGTCGTAGCAAGGACGTCGTCATCCGTGGTGGTGAGAACGTTGCCACCGGGCACGTGGAGATGGCGATCGCGCGGCACCCAGAGGTCCTCGAAGTCGCCGTTTTCGGCATCCCGCACGCGGACCTGGGTGAGGAGGTGGCCGCTGTCGTCGTCGCGAAGGAACGCGTCACCGTGACGCCCGAGGACCTGACGACATTCCTCCGGGGAGCCGTCGCCTACTTCGCCTTCCCGACCCGGTGGTCCATCCGTACGGACCGGTTGCCGACGCTGGCCGGCGAGAAGATCGACAAGAAGACCGTCAAGGCCGAGTTCCTCGCCACCGAGGCGGCGACGGGTCCGGAGCCCGAGCGGGGCACCGACGAGAAGGGACAGCGGGTGTGAGCGTTCAGAAATGGACCGCCGAGGACATCGACACCTGGCTGGTCGAGAAGCGCAACTGGGGCCGGTGGGGCGAGGACGACCAGGCCGGCGCGGTCAACCTGATCACTCCCGAGAAGCGCCTCGCCGCCCTGGGCCTGGTCCGCGCGGGCCGGACGGTCTCAATGGCGCGCCCGATCAGCACCTCGCCCCAGCCAGGACAGCGGCAGGTCGTCCAGCAGTTCGGGTGGCGGGACACCGGCAACGCCTTCGACCACCTTCAGCTCCCGATCCACTGCCTCGGGAGCACGCACATCGACGCGCTGAACCACAACTGGGACCGGGACGGAGTGTGGAACGGACGCCGCGTGGACGAGGTCTTCAGGGCGAACAAAGCCAGCTGGGCCGACGTCGACGTCTGGCACGACGGCATCATTACCCGGGGCGTCCTGCTCGACGTTCCGAAGCATCGCGGTACGCCGAGCGTGACACCGGACGTCCCGGTCACCGGGGCGGAACTGGAGGCCATCTTGGCCAAAACCGAGCTGACCCCGGAGCCGGGCGATGCGTTGGTCATCAACTGCGGTCTCGAGGCGTGGCTCGAGGAGAAGGGCCAGTGGGGCGTCTGGAACGCCGACATGACCGACTTCGCGCGCCCGGGCCTCGACGTGTCCTGTCTGGAGTTCATCCGCGAGTACGACTTCGCGGTGGTGATCGCCGACATGCACGACGCGTCCTATCCCAGCTACTCCGAGATCGCCCATACCGTCCACTCGATGATCTGGGCCTACGGAGTCGCGTTGGTCGACAACGCGCAGGTCGACAGGCTGGCGGAGGTGTGTGTCGAGGTGGGTAGCTACGAGTTCCTCACCTTGATCGCCCCGCTGCGGATCCCGGGCGGTACTGGGTCTCCGGTCAACCCGCTCGCCGTCTTCTGACCGGGTCTTGCTCGCCGCGGCCAGCGGGGAACAGGTGCGCCGGCCGTCCGTCGACCGGCGACAGCCGGGTACAGCGGATCTGAGAGGTTCGAAATGTCCGACCACGCAGGAAGTCTTGGGTACCCGCTCGCGTCAATTCGTGTTCTCGACCTGTCCCGGGCCGTCTCGGGACCGTACGTGGGACGGATTCTCGGTGACCTCGGTGCCAGCGTCGTCAAGGTGGAGCTGCCCGGCGGCGACGTCTCGCAGGCCTTCGGCGTGAGTGACGCCCCGCATTCGGGGCTCTACGTGCAGATGAACGCCGGCAAGCGCAACATCTCGCTGGACCTGCGCACCGACGGGGGAGTCTCGCTCTTTCGCCGTCTGGTCGGTGAGTGCGACGTGCTGGTGAACAATTATCGCCCGGGGGTCATGGATCGGCTCGGAGTCGGGTGGCAGCGCCTAGCTGAGCTGAACCCAGGGCTGATCATGCTGTCCATCAGCGGCTTCGGTCAGACCGGACCGGAGGCGAAGCGGCCGGCCTACGCCCCCGTGCTCCACGCCGAATCGGGCCTGCTCGCTCGGATGGCCGAAATGGACCGACGAGAGGCCACGGACCTCCCGCTGGCGCTGGCCGACTCGCTCGCGGGCCTGCACGGCGCGATCGCCGTCCTGGCGGCATTGCGGCTGCGCGACGACACCAGGGTGGGTCAGCACATCGATCTCAGCATGTTCGAGGCGATGCTCGCCAGCGACGACTACGTTCACTACAGCCTGGAGGCCAACGGCCCGCCCGTCGAGGGGCGTGGGGTCACCTACCCGCACCCGCAGGGCGACGTCCTCATCGCCGGAGAGCCTCGGCACATCTGGATGTCGTTACGTGACTCCGCCGGCCTGACCGATCCCAGCGAGTTCCTGCCCGACGAGGACAAGTTCGCCGCGCGCGCCCGGGTGGTGCGTGAGTGGGTTCTGGCGTTCCAGGACCGGCGTGACCTGTTCGAGCAGCTCGAGAACGCGACGCTCGCCTGGGCGGTCGTCAAGAGCACCGACGAGGCAGTGGCTTCCTCCTCGGCGGTCGAGCGAGGAATCGCCGTCCCGGTGGACGACCGTCGCGGCGGGACGCGTCCGGTCGTCCGCATGCCCTACCGGTTCTCCGACGCCGCGAGCGGACCGAGGGCGGGCGCGGCCTTCGTCGGGGAGCACACCGAGGAGGTGCTGGTCGAGTGGTTGGGGCTGGACCAGGCAGAACTTGAGTCCCTTCGTGCGAGCGGGGTGCTCCGTGACTCAGAGCCACCGAGCCGGTGACGGGCGGGCCGTGGTTCGCAAATGGTCTAAGACGCGATAGTCTACAAATCTGTTTTTCACTGTCGTGACAAGTAGGTTTCCCGACGACGGACGACAGCAACCGTAGACGGCCCTGCACTTCGCCCGTCACGGCGAGTTCCGGCACGACCCGACAGTCCGACGCCGAAACCGGCCGTGCCGCGTGACCAGAACAGGCCCCGGCGGGCGGGAGCAGGTCCGGTTTCCATCATGGAGGTGCCCGTGAGCCGACAACGGCGGTCCTGGTCCCACGTCATCGTCGGCGGCGGGTCCGCAGGTTGCGTCCTGGCGGCCCGCCTGAGCGAGGACCCGTCGGCGTCCGTCCTGCTGCTCGAGGCGGGTGGCGAGGACTACAGCCCGTTCATCCACCTCCCGGTGGGACTCCTCAAACTGTCGAAGAAATACAACTGGCGGTACGAAGGAGAGCCCGACCAGAGCCGGGGCGGTGCCGTGGACCAGTGGGGTGGTGGTCGGGTCTTGGGCGGCTCAAGCTCGATCAACGGAGAGATGTGGACGCGCGGGAGCCCGGGGGACTACGACCGCTGGGCCCGGCTGGGCGCGACGGGCTGGGACTACCGGTCGGTGCTCCCGTACTTCCGCAAGTCGGAGACGTACACGGGCCCCGGCAACGAGTACCGAGGCTGCTACGGACCGCAGCGGGTATCGCCGACCGCGGTCGTGCACCCGCTGACCCATGCGTTCGTCGCCGCGGGGGAACAGCTGGGGCTTCCGTACAACCCGGACTACAACGGCAGACGCGCCAACGGGGTGTCCTACGTCCAACTGTCGCAGCGCCGCGGCCTGCGTTACAGCACGGCGCGCGGCTACCTGGCCCCTGTGCGTCGCAGACGCAACCTGCGGGTGCGGACCCACGCCTACGCAACCGGCGTCATCGTGGAGCGCGGTGTGGCGAAGGCGGTCGAGTACCGCCACCGCGGTCAGATCCACCGTGAGCACGCCGACAAGTCCGTGATCCTCTCGCTCGGCGCGATCGCCACACCGAAGCTGCTGATGCTGTCGGGGATCGGGCCGGGGGCCGACCTGTCGAGCCTCGGCATCAAGATCGCCGCCGACATCCCAGGGGTGGGACAGAACCTCCAGGAGCACCTGTACACCTCCCTCATGTACGAGTCGACGATCCCCACGTTGAACTCCCAGATGGGGCCGGCGGCAGTGGCGAAGGCTGCGTGGCAGTTAGTCCGCAAGGGCAGGGGGCCCGCGACCGCCTGTATCGGAAATGCCTTCGTGTTCGGCCGGTTCGACGGGTCCGACGAGCCGTACGTCGACTACGAGATCGCCTTCAACCCGGCTGCGCTCGAATCGGGCGGGGGCGACGGCGCCGAGGACCACCAGCACGACGTCAACAAGATGCGGCCGATGAGGCAGCCGGCGATGATGGCGCTGCCATCGGTGTCGCACCCGGTGGCCAGGGGCAGTGTCACGCTGCGGTCCGCCAATCCCGACGACGGCCCGCGGGTGCGCCACGAGCTGCTGGGGCGCGACGACGATGTAGCCGCGTTGCGGCAGGCCGCGCGGATCGTGCGCGACCTCATCCGGCAGCCGGCGATGGCGCCGTACGCCGGCCGTGAGATCGTCCCCGGCGACTCGGTCCAGACCGACGACGAGTGGGCGGAGTTCTTCCGCGTCGGCGCGTTCCGCGGTGAGCACCCCTCGGGAACCTGCGCCATGGGCACGGATGCGGCCAGCGTGGTGGACCCGGAGCTGCGGGTGCACGGCGTCGAGAACCTCAGGGTCGTCGATGCCTCCGTCATGCCGACGCTCATCGCAGGACACACGAACGCGCCGACGATCATGATCGCCGAGCGAGCCGCAGACCTGATCCGCAACCAGCGATAGTCCGCACGGCGACCTCCAACTGGACGACCTCCAACGAAAGGAAGGCTAGACGATGAGTGCTGAACCCGCAGACGTGGTGCAGGAGCTGTTCGCGAAGATGCCCCTCAAGGGCGGCTTCATTGATGCGATCGACGAGCTCTTCGCCGATGACGCCGTCTTTGCGCCCGGCCCCGGCTTCCCGAACCAGAGCGGTAAGCAGGCCATCCTCGCGCTCGTGAGGTCCCACCTGGACGCGCTGAAGTACACAAACGAGATCGAGGTGGTCAACGTCGCCTCCAACGGTACGAAGGTGCTGACCGAGCGCATCGACTGGTTTCTCGACGAAGCGGGCGAGCGCATCCACAAGATGGAGCTGATGGGTGTTTTCGAGGTCGTCGACGGCAAGATCCGCTACTGGCGCGACTACTTCGACCCACGCCAGGTCGAAGACTTCGGTGCCGATCTCTCCGCGTGAGTGATCCCGCTTCCGGACGACGAGCTTTAGTAGATAGAACGATTGTATATTGATAGAGTTTCCTCGTCCGTGCGGCAACCCCGACAGCGGGGTCTTCAGGCGCCGCCGCGTGAGTGATCGGATGGGTGTCCCATGGCTGGTCTGGACGGCTTGACGGCGATCGTGACGGGAGCAGGTCGCGGAATCGGCCGCGAGCACGCTCTGCTCCTTGCACGTCAGGGTGCCTCGGTGGTGGTCAACGACCTCGGAGGTGCGCAGAACGGAACCGGCAACGCCGCTGGTCCCGCGGAGAGCGTGGTCGCGGAGATCCGGGCCGAGGGCCTGCGTGCGGTGGCGAACACCGACGACATCTCCGACCCGGCGGGTGCCCAGCGGCTCGTGGACACGGCGCTGGACGAGTTCGATCGGCTGGACATCCTGATCAACAACGCCGGCGTGCTGCGTGACCGGGTGCTCGTGAACCTGGATGACGACGACTGGGACCTGGTCGTCAGGGTGAACCTTCGGGGCACCTTCCTGCTGACCCGTGCCGCTGGCACCTACTGGCGTGCGCGGTCGAAGGCGGGCGAGAAGGTCAACGCCGCCGTGGTCAACACGACCAGCGAATCCGGCCTCTTCGGCAATCCGGGGCAGGCCAACTACGCGGCCGCCAAGGCCGGCGTCGCCTCCTTGACGCAGGTCGCGTCCAAGGAACTGGCCCGGTACGGCGTACGCGTGAACGCCGTGGCGCCCCAGGCTCGCACCCGGTTGACGGAGAGCTTCGGCGCGGCCCTGGCCGCGAAGGAGGGTGCGTTCGACCGGTGGCACCCCGGGAACATCTCTCCCTTCGTCGCGTACCTCGTCAGCCCCGACTGCGAGATGTCCGGTGAAGTGTTCGTCGTCGGCGGGAGCAAGGTGCAGCGGGTCGCACCGTGGCAGGCCGACAAGTCGTGGACGCTGTCGACCGACGGCCGCTGGACCCACGAGAAGCTCGTTGACGTCGTCGCCGAGATCGGGCTGCCGCTGACGGAGAAATGGAGCGCCAACCCGGAGGGCCTCGCGAGCTGATCAGCCAACTGCGAGGTGGAAGGCCGGAAGGCCATGACGTGCAGGAGTGGGCGTGGGAATCGAACTCAAGAGCCTGGGCGTGACCGTCGGCCCCAAGGTCGTCTCGTGGACCGACCGTGACACCTTGCTGTATGCACTTGGTGTCGGCGCGGGGGCAGATGACCTCGCGCTCACCACCGAGAACTCCCATGACCTGCCGCAGAAGGTCCTGCCCACCTTCGGCGTGATCGTCGCGGCAGGCTTCGAGGCGCTGCCGCTCGTGGGCAGGCCGAACTGGGGTCGGCTGCTGCACGGCGCGCAGGAGATCCGCGTGTGTCGCCCGCTCGTGCCGGCGGGTTCGCTGGCCGTGACCTCGCGGATCGGTGAGATTCGGGACAAAGGCCCGGGCAAGAACGCCGTCGTCGTGCTGTTGGGGACCGGAGCCGATCCCGAGAGCGGGGAGACCCTCGTGACGACCCGGACGACTCTGGTCTTCCGTGGCGAGGGCGGCTTCGGCGGCTCGCCGGGCGAGAAGCCGGAGCCCCAGCCGGTCCCGGACCGGGAGCCTGACGCCCAGGTCGTCTTCGCGACCGACGAGCGTCTCCCGCTCATCTACCGGCTCTCGGGTGACCGCAACCCGCTGCACAGCGACCCGTGGTTCGCCCGGGAGAGGGCCGGTTTCCCGCAGCCGATCATTCACGGGCTCTGCGTCTACGGGATCGCGGGCCGCGCCCTCGTCTCCGTCCTTGGTGACGGTGATCCTGACCGCCTGAGCTCGCTGTCGGTGCGCTTCACCTCGCCTACGTTCCCGGGCGAGACCCTGACGACGTCGGTCTGGCGGACCGACGAGGGCTCTGCCGTCTTCAGGACCGAGGCCGCAGGACCGGACGGCTCGGCTCCCCGGGCAGTGCTGGACGAAGGCCGTGCCACGTGTCACCCGGCACAAGGCCCGACCTCGTGACCACGTCGCGGGAACCCGCCGGGACCCACCGGACAGATTGAACGGGTGAGCACACGTGGACCTGCGTTATTCCGAGGAAGCGGAGCTTTTCCGTCTCGAGGTACGAGAGTGGATCTCGAGCGTGTTCCCGTCCGACTGGCGGGGCTCCGGCGACGTCGAGGCGAGCGAGCGAGCTTCCTGGCTGGCCTGGTGGCGCGATTCGTTGCGGGAGGTGCGCCTTCTCGCACCCGGATGGCCCGAGGAGTTCGGCGGCCGCGGGCGGGACCTGATCAGTGAGTCGATCCTGGCGGAGGAACTGGCTCGGGCGGGTGTTCCTCGCTACCCGCATTCGACCGACTCCTCCGGCCTGGTGCTGCTCGGACCGACCCTGCTGCACTGGGGCACCGACGAGCAGAAGAAACAGTTCCTCCAGGCGACGATCGACGGCGAGGTGCGGTGGTGCCAGGGTTACTCCGAGCCCGAGGCGGGCTCTGACCTCTTCAACGTCAAGACCCAGGCCCGTCTCGTCGGCGACGAGTGGGTCGTCAACGGCCAGAAGGTCTGGCAGTCCGGCGGCCTCGACGCCAACTGGATCTTCCTGGTGGCCCGCACCGACCCGGAGGCGGAGCGGTCCAAGGGGCTGTCGTTCCTGCTCCTCCCGATGGACCAGCCAGGCGTCGACGTCCGCGGAATCCGGTCGATGGCCGACGACACCGAGCTGGCCGAGGTCTTCTTCACCGACGCACGCACGGCCGCCTCGAACGTGGTCGGCGGTGTCGGCAACGGGTCGAAGGTGGCCATCACGCTCCTGGGCTACGAACGCGGGGCGGGCGGTGTCGCGGCGGCGCTCGAGGCGCGTGCGGAGCTGGATCGTCTGGTCGAGTTCGCCCGCCGCACGGGCCGCGCGAGCGACACGGCCGTCCGGCGACGGATCGCGGCCTGCCGCGCGACCGTGCACACCCTGCACTGTCTGGCGCTACGTGCCTTGGCCAGCGGCAGTTCGGGCGAGCCACCCGGCCCGGAGTCGTCGATCACCAAGCTGGTGACCTCCGAGTACCGCCACCAGGTGACCGAGCTGGCGCTCGACGTCGCGGGCCGCGGCATCCTGGCGCCGTCGGGTGCCCCCGGCCTCGCGGTGCTCGGTCCTCACCCCGCGGGTATCGACCCGACGTCCACGGCCGTGTGGACCTACGACTTCCTTCATGCCCGCCCGACGACCATCTACGGCGGTTCGTCGGAGATCCAGCGGAACACGATCGGCGAGCAGGTTCTCGGTCTTCCACGTGAGCCGCGCGTGAAAGTCCCTCGGACCAGCTGAAGGAGCTGTACATGCGATTCGCACTGTCCGATGAGCAGGGCTCGTTCCGGGAAGTGCTCGAGGACTTCTTCGGCAGCCGCGTCGGCGCCGACCACCGTCGTCGGTTCGTTGACGGCGACGGTGCCTACGACGAGAGGCTGTGGGCCGAGCTGGCTGAAGGGCTCGGCCTGTCCGGACTCCTCGTCCAGGAGGGTGCGGGCGGGTCCGAGGCGAGTCTGGTCGAGCAGGTCGTGCTGTTCGAGCAGGCCGGGCGCAACCTGCTGTGCTCGCCGCTGTTCGCTACGGCCGGCCTGGCCGTGCCGGCGCTCCTCGAGGCGGCCGACGGGCTCGTCCGGCAGGAGTTGCTCTCGAAGATCGCCGCCGGGGCGATCACGGCCACCGTCGCGAGCGGCGAACCCGGCCGAGTCCGGGGAGGTGACGGCACCGTCGACGCGGCATGCGACGCGGCGGGTAACTGGAGCCTCTCGGGGACGTGCACCGCGGTCGTCGACGCCGCGACCGCCGACCTCGTCCTCGTCGTCGCTGCCACCACCGGCGGTCCGGCGCTGTTCGCGGTGTCAAAGGACGCGGCAGGGTTCGTCGCGACGCCGTCGAAAGCCTTTGATCCGACCCGGCCGCTCGGGATCCTGTCGTTGGACGCCGCCCCAGCGCAGCTAGTGGGTGCGGCGGGCGACGTCCGGTCGCTGGACCGCGCGCGACTGGTGTCCACGGTCATCATGACCGCAGAGCAGCTCGGTGGCATGCAGGCCTGCCTGGACATGGCGGTCGCCTACGCCGGCTCGCGGGTGCAGTTCGGTCGGCCGATCGGGGCCTTCCAGGCCATCAAGCACCGTTGTTCGGACATGTTCGTCGCCGTCGAGTCCAGCCGGTCGGTCGTGTACTACGCCGCCTGGTCCCTCGCCGAGGCAACTGCCCAGGACGAGGAACTCCTGGTCGCGATGACCAGCTCGTCGGTGTCGACCGCGTTCCAGCGCACGGCGTCGAGCCTGCTGCAGGTGCTTGGCGGCATCGGTTACACCTGGGAGCACGACGCCCACCTGTTCCTGAAGCGCGCGGTGTCGTCCGCCCGCCTGCTGGCGGTCGTCGACGACCACCTGGACACCGTGGCGGCGAAGCTGGGTCTGTGACACAGGTCATGCCCCGCGCTCGCTTGAGGATTATGGTCTAACTGCAAACTATTGAGCTTTAAGCAAATTCCCTCAAGAGGTGGTGTCGATGGCGCTCGAGGCCCGGCGCGAGTGGGAGGCAGCCCACCGTGATCGCATGCGGCGGCTGGCCGAGCGGATCAGGCCGTTCGTGCCGGCGGCCGACGAGCGCGAGGAGATCACCCCCGAGATCCGCGGGGAGATGGCCAAGGCCGGATGCTTCGGACGGGCGCTTCCGCGGGAGTACGGCGGCGCCGACGACGGACTGCGCGGTTTCGCGATCCAGCAGGAGGAACTCTCGCGGGTATGGCCGACCGGCGCCGTCGCCGCGACCTGGTCCAACCTGAGCGGACTGCTGCTGCACCGATTCGGGTCGGCCGCCCAGAAGGCCGAGCTGCTGCCCCTGGCCGCCAGCGGCGAGTCGCTCGGGGCCGTGGGCTGGACCGAGCCTCACGGCGGCTCGGACGCCGCCGCACTCAGGACGACGGCGATCCGCGTCGACCGCGGTTGGGTCCTCAACGGCGGCAAGCGGCTGATCGACAACGCGGCGAACGCCGACTTCGTCCTCGTCGGCGCCCGCAGCGACCCTGACGGCCCGCCCCGCCGCGGGCTGTCGATGTTCATCGTGCGCAGGGACGACCCGGGCTTCAAGTTCGGAGGTCGACACAGCACGCTGGGCCTGCGCGCGGCCGGTGTCGGCTGGTTCGAACTTCACGACTGCTTCGTCCCGGACGAGCGCCTGATGGGCGAGCAGGGGCGCGGCTTCTACCAGATGATGGCGATGGTCGAGTTCGGCCGCATCGGCGTCGCCTCGATCTGCCTCGGCATGACCAAGAGCGTCCTGGCGTCGACGGTGGACTTCCTGCAGGACCGGCACTCCTTCGGCGGTCCGCTATCGACGAACGATGTCGTCCTGGCCCGCATCGCCGACCTACGCGTGCGGCTGGACGGCGCGCAGCTGCTCATGGAGCGGGCCATCGACATGTTCGACGCGGGCCAGCGGTGCTCCACCGAGTCGGCGATGGCCAAGCTCGCGGCCTCCGAGCTCGCCAACGACGCGACCGAAGCGGCGCTCCACCTCCACGGAGGCATCGGCTTCACGGACGAGGGACCGGTTCTCAGCTTCTTCCGCGACAGTCAGGCGTTCTCGATCGGGGAGGGGACGTCCGAGGTGCTGCGCCTGATCATCGGGCGCGCCGAGTTCGCGGCCGCGGGGACGCAGTCATGACCGGCCTGGTCGTCGTCAGCCGGCACGGCCGCGTCGCCCACGTCCAGTTGGCCGACGGGGAGCGGAACAACGCGCTGGGGCCGCAGCTGGTGTCAGACCTCCGGGAGGCGATCCGTGACGCGACCGATCTCGGCTCGGCCGTCGTGCTGTCGGCGCAGGGCAAGCACTTCTGCGCCGGTGGCGATCACTCGGAGGCGGCGGCCCTGACCGCGGACGAGTTCCGAGGCTACCTCGTCGACCTGGTCTCCTTGTTCGACGAGGTGACGAGGTGCCCGGTCCCGGTCGTCGTGTGCGTGCAGCGAGGCGCGATCGGCGGGGGCGTGGAGCTCGCGCTGTGTGGTGACCTCGTTGTCGCCGGAACCGACGCCTACTTCTCGCTCCCGCAGATCCCGCTCGGGATCCGTGTGGGCGAGTACACCTACCGCTCCTTGGTGGCACGGGTCGGCCTGTCGCTGGCACGTCGCATGGTGCTCCTCGGGGAGCGGGTGCCCGCCGCGACCGCCTGGTCCGCCGGCCTCGCCGACCGGCTGGCCGAGCCGGTTGACCTCGTCGATGCCGGGCTGGAGCTCGCCTCGACGTTGGCAGGCTGTCGGCCCTCGGCACTCGAGCGTGCACGGTCGGCGTTCAACGATGTCGTCGGCTCCGCCGACCTGCTGCGGGCGGAGGTGGCGCGGCGGTCCGGATCGTCGCCCGCGGGAAGCTCGAGCGCCCTCGGGCGCCCGGATGGCTCGACTCAACCCAGAGACTGGTCCGTCTGGTCTGATCGGAGGCAATGATGGTGAACGAAGCGTGGATCATCGACGGGGCCCGTACTCCCCGGGCCAAGGGCAAGCCGGGGGGCGGGCTCCACGACATCCATCCGCAGGAGCTGCTGGCGCAGGTGCTCAACGGCCTGGTCGAACGCGCCGGGATCGACCCCGCGGCGGTCGAGGACGTCATCATGGGGAACGGCAACCCAGATGGTGACCACGCCAACGTCATCGCCCGGTTGGCGGTCCTCGCCGCGGGATGGCCGGAGCAGATTCCCGGCGTGGTCCTCAACCGGTTCTGCGGATCCGGGCAGCAGGCGATCATGTTTGCCGCGATGGGCATCGCGGCTGGCTGGCAGGATCTCGTCGTCGCCGGCGGCGTCGAGTCCATGTCCCGGTACCCGGGCGGCATCACCACGCCGACGGCGGCCGGCAACGACCGCCTGCTCGACCTCTATCCGTTGGTGCCGCAGGGGATCTCCGCGGACCTGATCGCCACGCGAGAGAAGTTCACCCGGTCTGAGCTCGACGCCTTCGCGGTGCGCAGCCAGGACCGGGCCTCGGCGGCCATGGAGAACGGCGCCTTCGACAGGAGCATTCTGCCGGTCAAGGACGCGACCGGCCAGGTTGTGCTCGACCGGGACGAGCACCCGCGGCCGGGCACGACCGTCGCGTCGCTCGCGAAGCTGAAGCCGGCCTTCGTCGCGCTGGGGGCCGAGGTCCAGCCCGAGGGCCGGAGCTACGACGAGCGGTGTGCTGTGGTGTACCCCGAGGTCACCGGGATCGATCACGTTCACCACGCCGGCAACTCCTCCGGCGTCGTGGACGCTGCCGCGGCGATGGTGCTCGCGTCGCCGGCCTATGCCCGGGCCCACGGTCTGCGACCTCGGGCTCGCGTCGTGGCCGGAACCGTGGCCGCCGCGGATCCGGTCATCATGCTCACCGCGCCGGGACCGGCCTCCGAGGCATGCCTGGCCAAGGCCGGGATGTCCGTCGCGGACATCGACCTGTGGGAGATCAACGAAGCCTTCGCCGCCGTCCCGATGAAGGTGATGCGTGACCTCAAGATCGACGAAAGCCGGGTGAACGTGAACGGTGGTGCGATCGCGCTGGGTCACCCGATCGGGGCGACCGGAGCGGTCCTGTTCCAGACCGTCCTGGACGAGCTCGAGCGCCGCGACCAGACGATTGGCCTGATCACGATGTGCACGGGCGGCGGCATGGGCACCGCGACGATCATCGAACGGGTCTGACCGATCGACCGGGACCGGTGAGCCGCGGCGCACCGAGCTCCCGTTCGAGGCTCGTCCGCCGCCGTCTCCTGGGAGGGTGCCATGGGTCCGCTAGCTGGTGTGCGCGTGATCGAGCTCGCGAGTCTCGCGCCGGCCCCGTTCGCCTGCGCGATGTTGGCCGACATGGGTGCTGACGTGCTTCGCATCGACCGGCCCTCGCGGGAGTTGGAGGCGCCGCTCACGCTGGGGCGTGGGAAGCGCTCGGCGATCCTTGACCTGAAGAAGCCCGCGGGGCGCGGCGCCTTGCTGCGTATGGTCGCCCACGCCGACATCCTCGTCGAGGGCAACCGACCCGGGGTTGCCGAGCGCCTCGGCATCGGCCCGGAGGACTGCTGGGAGCACAATCCCAGGCTGGTGTACGGACGGATGACCGGCTGGGGGCAGACCGGCTTGTTGGCCCCGGAGGTCGGCCACGACATCAACTACATCGCGATCGCAGGTGCGCTCCACCCAGTCGGCCGGGTGGGCGAGCGGCCCGTGCCGCCAGTCAACTTCGTCGGAGACTTCGGCGGTGGCGGAATGCTGCTCGTTGTCGGTCTTGTGTCGGCGCTCGTCGAACGGGCCCGCAGTGGCCGAGGCCAGGTCGTTGACGCCGCGATGGTGGACGGTGCCGCCCTGCTGACCTCGTGCCTGCACGGCATGATCGCGGAGGGGTGGTGGGTCGACGAGCGAGGTGTCAACCTCACCGACGGTGGCGCCCCGTTCTACGACACGTACGAGACCTCGGACCGTGAGTACGTCGCCGTGGGCGCGATCGAGCCCCGGTTCTACGCCGCGCTGCTCGACGGCCTTGGCCTGGACCCGGCAACCGTCGGGCCTCAGGACGACCAGTCCTCCTGGCCGGCGATGCGTGAGCGGTTCCGGGAGGTCTTCAAGATCCGGACGCGCGCGGAATGGACCGCTCACTTCGCCGGGACCGAAGCCTGCGTGTCTCCTGTCCTCCGGCTCACCGAGGCGCCCCAGAACGAGCACAACCGCACTCGCGGCACGTTCGTGGAGGTCGCCGGCGTCCCGCAACCCGCCCCGGCGCCCCGGTTCTCCCGGACGCCGGGTGCGGTCTCGGCTGGAGCCCCTCGACCTGGGCAGCACACCGTCGACGCGCTGCGGGACTGGGGCTTGACGGCTGACGAGATCGACGACCTGACGCAGCAGGGCGTCGCGGTGGCCTCCGCCCCATGAGGGCCGACGCCTCGTCTGGTGGAGACGACCTGGACCTGGCCGAACAGCGCAGCGAGCAGACGGGCACAACGATGACGGAATACAGCACGCTGGCGGTGCACAGGCACGACGCCGTGGGCGAGGTGCGGTTCACCCGCCCGGAACTGCACAACCGGTTCGACGAGCTGCTGTTCGGGGAGCTGGGACCGGCGTTCGCGGAGCTTGAGGGCGACGACGGCGTGAACGCCGTCGTGCTCACCTCGACCGGCAAGCACTTCTCCGCAGGTGGTGACACGGAGCGCATGCTGCAGATCAACGCCGATCTGCGGTTGCTACTCAAGGACGTCGACACTGGTCGACGGTTGTTCCGGCAGTTCGCCGACTTCACCAAGCCGATCGTCAGCGCCGTGCACGGTCACGTGTTCGGCGTCGCTACCAGCCTCGTGCTCACCACGGACCGCATCGTCTCGACGCCAGGAGTGCGGTTCTCCGACCCGCACGTCCAGCTCGGCCTGGTGGCGGGTGACGGTGGCGCTGTGATGTGGCCGAGCCACCTCGGCCTGGCGCGAGCCAAGCGTCACCTGCTGTGGGGTGAGTGGCTGCTCGCAGAGGACGCGTGGAAGCTCGGGATGGTCAGCGATCTCGTCGAAACCCCCGAAGAGGTCGGCCCGCTCGCCTTCGAGCTCGCGCGGCAGGTGGCCGCGCTCCCGCCTGTGGCGGTGCAGCTGACAAAGCGGACATTGAACAAGGCCCTGGCGTCACGGATCGACCAGTGCTTCGACACCGGCTTCTACCTGGAGGCGATCACCACGCAGAGCGAGGACCTGCGGGAGGCGGTAGCCGCGCTGAGCGAGAAGCGTCCGGGTGTGTGGCAGGGCCGCTGAGGAGCTCCAGGCGGCCGCGGCCGAGCGGCGGCAGGGTGCGCGCCCAGAGCAGGCGTTGCAGGCTGCCGCGTCGTGGAGGGCCTTTGTCGGTCCACCACACACTCACACCGCACGGTGGCCGACAGCAGATGGGAATGAAATGGTGCGTTTGAGTCCGCCTGACGAGTACTTCTATCACCAGGTCTCCTACCCGCACGCGATGGTCGCGTCGAGCGACCCGAGCTGGCGCGAGCGGTATTGGGTGAGCTTTCAGGACGTCCGGTCCAAGGACGCCGTGCTGACCTTGGGGCTGGGCCACTACCCCAACCAGGACACCCAGGAGGCCTACGCCGTCCTGGCTCACGGGGACACGCAGACCAATGTTCGGATGGCCCGTGCGCTCTCGCCCCGCAATGATCTGATGGCCGTCGGTCCGCTCCGGGCCGAGATCGTCAAACCGTACGAGGAGATCCGGTTCATCCTCGACGACAACCCGTCCGGCCTGGCGTTCGACATCACCTGGACCAGTGACCAGGAGCCGATCCTGGAGGATCGGCACTTCGAGGTGGCCCGGAGCCGGGTCGTCTACGACGCGGCCCGCTACGCGCAGATGGGGCGCGGAGCGGGCACGCTGCAGGGACCCACCGGCGAATGGACCCTGACGCCGGAGACCTGGTGGGGCGAGCGCGACCACTCCTGGGGTACCCGCCCGCTGCCGCGCGTGCAGGGCGCGCAGCCGGCCGACCGCCCAAAGTGGAAGTTCGCGATGTTCTGCCCCTTCCAGCTGCCCGAGTTCGGGGTGCACGTCTACATCCGCGAGGACCAGCCCGGTCGGCTGACGCACCTGACCGCAGGTATCGGGCGACGCTTCGGCGCTCCCGCCGACGACGACGCGATCATCGGGGTGGAACACGACCTCCAGTGGATCCACGGCGCCCCGGCCCCGGCTCTCGACGGCGGACTGATCACGCTCACGCTGGAGTCGGGCCGCGCGATGGAGTTCGAACTCAAGGCCCACCCTGGGCGCGCCCACCTGCGCGGTGGCGGGTACGAGGGTTGGAACGGGTGGTTCCAGGGCCACTGGAAGGGTGAGGAGAGCCTGGAGCACGAGACCTGGGACCTCACCGACGAGAGCCAGATCTACCGCTACGCCAAGGCGGGCAGCGACCACTTGTTCGAGGTGCGGCACGAGGGCCAGGTCGGCTACGGCGTCATGCAGTACGTGGTCCTCCCCGGCTACACCAAGTACCCGGAGGCGGTCGCGGCGAAGTACAAGGCCGGCCCGTGAACGCTGTGGCCGTCCAGCCTGCGGCCGCCCCGGAGCTTGACGCCGTCGTCGAGGCGCTCACGGCGTTCCTGCGCGCGAACCTCCCAGACGGGGCCGAGCCTGAGGTCACGAACCTGCGTCGCTCCGGTGGCGGTGCCTCGAGGGAGAACTGGCCCTTCGACGCGGTCTGGGCCGACAACGGCGAACGGTCTGTCCACCGACTCCTGATGCGGCGAGATCCGCCCGCCGACGTGGTCGAGACGCAACGGGTGGCCGAGTTCGCCGTGCTCAAGCACCTGGCGAGAACCGGCATGCCCAGCCCGCGGGTCCACTGGCTCGACGACACCGGCGAGCAGCTGCTCCGGCCCGCGATGATCGTCGAACGCTGCGAGGGTTCAGCGCACCGTGCGGTGCTGCGGCCGAACGATCCACTCAGACTGGGTACGGAAGGTCAGTCAGCCTTCGCGGCCTCGTTGGCGGATGCTCTGGGTCAGCTGCACGTGATCGACGCGAATGAGACCGGAGTCCAGGGAGTGTTGCCCGACCCGGGTCCCGAGCCCGCGTTGCAGGAGCTGGAGCAATGGGAAGGTAGGCTTGACGCCGCGCAGATCGAACCCGAGCCCGGTCTGCGGGCGGTCGCGGCGTGGCTGCGCGACAACCCCCCGCCGCCGCCGGCCCGGATGGTGGTGGTGCACGGCGACTTCCGCCCGGCCAACGTCCTGGTCCACGAAGGCAAGCTCTCCGTCGTACTCGACTGGGAACTGGTCCACCTCGGTGATCCGCTCGACGACCTCGGCTGGTACACGACGACGCTCTACACGCACGAGCACTTCATCCCTGGCAGGTGGGAGGTCGAGGACTTCCTGCGCCGCTACACCGAACGGACGGGTTTGGAGATCAACCGGAGGGCGTTGGAATTCTGGCAGATCATGTCGGCCTTCCGACTGGCCGTCATCGCGGTGACCGCGGCGCGGAACTTCGCCCTCGGCACCACCGACCGACCACAGCCGCCGTCCGACGGCCTCGTCCGGAGGGTCCTCGCGGCGGTCCTCGCGGCGGAGGGAAGGTAGGAATGCGACCGACACCCGCTGAGACGATCGCCGGGGTCCGCGCCGTACTCAGGGACGTCATCGAGCCGGAGGTGCGCTCGGACTTCGCGCGCGCACGCCTGCGTGAGATCCGAGCCGTCCTCGCGCAGATCGACTGGGACGACGCGGCGCTCCGGGTGCGGCACCGCACCGACCTCGTCGTCGGGCTGCTCGCCGACATCGACGAGTGGGTCGGGGCCGATGGCGACAGAAGGGACCACTTCGCCGACCTCGCCCGGCGGATCCGCTCGTTGAGCGACGGTCCTCTGGAGACGTTCGCCGAGGTCAACGCGCGCTACACGCAGGCCGCGGAGATCCTCGCTCAGGCCAGCCACGACCTGGGCGTGTGGTGGCGTGCGCACCAGGGCTCGGAATCGGATGACTCATGTCCCGAGCTGCGCCTGCGCATCGTTGCGCAGCTGGCGAAGTGACCCGCCACGTTCCCCGCGTTTCGTGGCAGGAGCGGCGCAACCCGTACCGAAGCTCGGTGATGCTGGTAAATCGATGGCGTCGAGGCTCTTGAGCCGAAGCGTCAATGGTCGTGGTTAGGAGCTCTCGGCGTGGTCAATCAGATGATCGACGTACACACGCACGTCGTGCCCCCGGAGATCCCGTTCGGGCTGAGCGGCAGCTATCCCTGGCAGTCGCTCGACCGGTCGGGCGAGGAAGCCTGGTTGTGCCGCGGCGGGCGTAAGACCCGAGCTGTCAAGCCGGGGGGCTACAGCCTGGCCGAACGCCTCGACGACATGCGCGAGGCCGGCGTCGAGATCCAGGTGCTCTCAATGATGCCGGCGCTGCTGAACTACGAGGCACCGGCCGACGAGGCGGCACACTTCTGTTCGCGCACGAACGAGTGGATCGCGGACCAGGTGGCGAGCGGACTGGGCAAGTTGGTCGGTCTGGGCGTCGTGCCGATGCAGGAACCTGACGCCGCCACCCAGATGTTGGGCGAGGTCAGCGCCGCGGGGCTGCGCGGCGTCGAGATCGGGTCGAGTGTGGCCGGCGTGCCGCTGTGCGACGCCCGGTACCGGTCCTTCTTCGCGGAGGCAGCACGGCTCGACCTCGCGCTGTTCGTGCATGCTGGTCAGGGACGCGCACCGTTGGGGATAACCTGGGAGACCGCCGCCGCGGCGACCTCGCTCCCCAACGAGATCGGAGCCGCGCTCGCGGGGCTGATCATCGAGGGGATCGTGCGCGACTTCCCACGGCTGAGGATATGCGCGAGTCACGGCGCGGGCTCTTTGGTGATGATCCTGCCGCGCCTGGACCGGACGTGGCGGTCAGACCACCGACCCGTTGATCGACGTGACCTGCACCTCATGGACGTGCTGCCGGAGACGCCGAGCGCGTACGCGCGACGGATGTGGGTCGACTGCCTGGTCTTCGCCCCGGCGGCCTTCCGGCACCTCGAGCAGACGTACGGGACCTCGCAGATAGTCGTCGGTTCGGACTACCCGTTCGGGCCGGACCTTCCTGGACTGATCCTCGACCAGGTCGGCTCCCTGCCCAGCGACATGCTGGAGCAGGTCACCTTTCGCAATGCGCGTCGGTTCCTTGGGCTCCCGGACTGAGGCCGCGGGGCGGGAGGGCGGGGGACCGGCCGCGGGGGGGGGCGCGGCGACGCATGGCGGGGGCACCGTAAATGGTGCGGTCCCGTATAGTTCATTCCACAGTATTCGATGGGCTCGACCGAAACGGAGCCAGCGATGTCATCTCGTTCGGACGAGAGCAGTTCGGCGCGGGTCACATCGCCCATCGACCCGCTGGAGTGGGCACGTCCCTTCTGGGCGCTGCACGGCCTCGGCGAGCAGCAAGACGAGTTCTTCACCATGGGCTCGCTGTTCCGCTTCCACCGGATGGTGGCCGACCAGGTCGAGGGCGCGCTGCGTGCCCACAAGCTCAACATCACCGACTACATGCTGTTGATGACGCTGCGTCTCAGCGACAACGGGACCCGCCTGATCAGTCAACTGGCGCGGATCCTGCTCGTGCACGCCACGACAGCGACTCTGGCGACGGACCGACTCGAGAAGCGGGGGCTGATCGTTCGCAGTCCGCACCCGACGGATCGGCGCGCGACCCTGGTGTCGATTACGGCCGCCGGAAAGAGGATCTCGTCGGAGGCGACGGACTCAGTGCGGCAGGTCGATTTCGGGCTGTGCGGCAGCAGCGCCGCGGACCGCGCGGACTTCGCCGAGATCCTGGCGCGTATGCGTATGAGGGGCGGCGACACCAACGTCATCTCAAAAGTGCGCCCGACACATGACGCCTGAGATGTCCCGTCGCCCACGTCGCATCCTCTGGCGTCCGGACTGGCGAACGCCTGGTGCGTCTCAGCGTATGTACGCCACCATCCCGCTCCGAGTTCGCGGTTGAGCAGGGGCATTGTGCGCGGGATACATCAGCCGGTGCTCCGTACATCGTCGTAGCGGTACCGCGTTGTAGCTCGGCCCCGCCCCAGGTCGGTGGGACTGCCGGACGACCAGTCCCTGCGGTGCCGGCACCTTCGGTAACGCACTGTCGCCGTGTCGTCGCGAGGCGCGTACGACCGTTTGAGGTGCGTACCACCCCCTTCGGCAGGGCACTCGCCACCTGACGTGCCGGCCCGCCGGGCGGCGTACGAGGATCCCTGGCCTGGAAAAATAGTCGAGCACTAAATAGTCGATGACTATTGACCCTGCTGGTGACGCACACCATACTTCCGAGACCAATGCAGGCTGCCGCCAACCAAGGGGGTCACAAGTGGCGTTGAAAAAATCCCGATCTTGTAGGCGTATCGCTCTCACGGGCGTTGTGGCTGCGCTCGTGCTCTCTGCGTGTGGCGGAGGCGGCAGTGCGGTCGACTCTGCGACGGGGAACCCCTTAGCGAGTGACCTGCCCCCGGCCGGCGCGGGCCCCACGCCGACCGGGACGCCCATCACGATCGGTCTGATCGCCTCCAGCACCGGCGCCTTCTCAGAGACCTATGCGCCGGCCGGCCCGGTCTCCCAGGCTTGGGCCGACATGGTCAACAAGGAGCTGGGCGGCATCAACGGGCACCCGGTCACCGTCAAGGTGTACGACGACCAGCTCCAGGCCGACAAAGCGGCCGCGGCCGCGCGCGAGGCGGTCGAGCAGGACGGGGTGGTCGCGATCGCGATCGAAAGCTCCGTCGCCGGACCAGCCATCGCTGACTACCTCGACTCCAAGGGCGTCCCGATCATCGGCGGCGTCAACTTCGCCCGGAGCGCGGAGAACTCCCCGAGCACGTGGTTCGGCACGGACATCCAGGCGCCCCAGATCCTGCAGACGACCGCGAACGTGGCCAAGGACGCCGGTCTCCACTCGACCGTAGGCGTCGTCTGCTCTGAGGTCCCCGAATGCGCGGCGATCGGCAAAGTCCAGCAGGCCTATGCACCCAAGGTCGGCATCGACTACAAGGGCACGGTCACAATGGCCGCGGACGACACCAGTGCCACCGCCCAGTGCCTGCAAATCGTCAACGAGAAGCCGGGCGGGATCGCCGGGTACGTCACCTCCAACCCGCTGTCCAAGCTCCTGGTGGAGTGTCGTACGCAGGGCTACACCGGGCCGCTGATCCTGGTCTCGACGTACGCCAAGCTCTTCGAGTCGCTTGGCGACACGCCCATGTACGGGATGTCGACCGGCTTCCCGTGGTTCGCCGACGCCGCGCCTGCCAAGCAGTTCCGTGACGCGGTGCAGCGCTACGGCCACGGTGTGGACTATCGCGGGTACGTCCAGACGACGACGTGGTCGACTCTGGAGTTGTTCCGCAAGGCCATGCAGAAGGATCCCGCGTCGAGCGCCGATGTCACGAGCGCCAGCGTGCTGGGCGCCTACCGGCAGGTCAAGGACGAGACGCTCGACGGTCTGCTTCCGCAGCCGCTGACCTTCACCAAGGACGGGCCCAGCCCAGCGATCAGCTGCTTCTGGACCATCGAGCGCGACTCCAAGGGCGAATTCAAGCGGGTCGCCTTCGAGGGCAAGTCCGGCAACGGCGCCAAGGGTGACCTGGCCTCGGAGTGCGTCCAGAGCTGATGTTGCCGACAGCGTGGCGTCGCGGCCAGTTGACCTCCCGGCTGGCCAGGAGCGGTCGAGACGTCACGCTGTCGGGTCGGTTGGCAGAAAGACCGCCCAGCGAGAGTCTCGCCGAGTCTTTGCCCCCTAGCTTGATTGCGTGGTCGTCAGGTGTTACAAATCCTTCCCTTCGTCGTCGCCGGGATCGTTACTGGTGCCATCTACGGATTGGCAGCAACCGGGTTGGTTCTGACGTACAAGACGGCAGGCATCCTCAACTTCGGGCACGGGGCGATCGCTACCTTCGGCGCGTACGTCTTCTACTACTTCTACGTCCAGCAACAGGCCAGTTGGATCGTCGCCGCGGTGGTCGCGGTCCTGGTAGCCGGCCCGGTCGCCGGACTCGTGATGGAATTCGTCGCTCGACGGCTCTCCCATCAGCGCACCGCGTGGAAGATTGTCGGTACCGCGGGCTTGATCCTGCTGATGCAGGGCGCCGGCACGCTGAAATACGGTCCCGACACCAGGCCCGTCCGTCAGTACCTCCCCAGCGGCAACGAGATGTTCCGGCTGTTCGACGTCAATGTCCGCTACAGCCAGGTAACCGTCCTCGTCGCAGCCACGCTGGTCGTCCTCGCTTTGACGGTCCTGTTCAAGAAGACCAGGCTCGGCCTGACGATGCGTGCCGTGGTCGAGGACCCGAACCTCGCGGACGTCCAAGGGGTCAGTCCCGTCCGGGTGCGCCGCGTGTCGTGGGTCCTCGGCTGCACGATCGCCTCCATGTCCGGCGTGCTGATCCTGCCGTTCCTTGGTCTGGACCCGATCCTGCTGACGTTCCTCGTGGTCCAGAGCTTCGCGGCGGCCGCGGTCGGCCGGTTCGCCTCGATCTCGATGACCTTCGTCGGTGGCATCCTGGTGGGAGTCGGTGAAGCGGTCATCTCCCGGTACGAGCTGACGTACCCTGCCCTCCTGGGGATGTCGAAGGCGCTGCCCTTCGTGGTGCTCATCGGCGCGATGCTGCTCCTCCCCAAGCGCACCTTGCTGCCGCCTTCCACCTTCGAGCATCGCCCGGCGCTGCTCTGGCACGGCCCGCGCTCGCTTCGTTTCGCCGCGTACGTGGTGGTGTTCGGCGCTCTCGCGTCCGTGCCGCTTTGGGCGCCCGGGTACAAGTTGACGCCGTACTGGACCGGCGCGCTGACGATGGCGATGATGATCCTGGCCCTGGGGCTGCTGGTGCGGACCGCGGGCATTGTCTCGCTCTGCAGTGCGGCCTTCGCCGCCATCGGTGCCGTCGCCTTCTCCCAGCTGCAGCTAGAGGCCGGCTTCCCATGGATACTCGCGATCCTTGCCGCGGGTCTGATCGCCGTCCCGGTCGGAGCCCTGGTGGCCATACCAGCCATCCGGCTCTCGGGATTGTTCCTCGCCCTGGCGACCCTCGGGTTCGGGCTGCTGGTCGAGCGCCTGCTGTACCGCCGAGGTTGGATGTTCACCACGCTCGCGGCCGGGCGCTCGATGCCGCGGCCGAGCTGGGCGCAGTCCGACGTCGCCTACTACTACGTGGTCATGGCGTTCCTCCTTGCGACGGTCGTCCTCGTCGGCGTGATCCATCGCGCGAGGCTCGGTCGGCTGCTCTGGGCACTGAGCGACTCGGCGAAGGCCGTGTCGACGCTGGGAGTGGACGTGCGGGTCACCAGGGTGATCGTGTTTTGCACCAGCGCCTTCATCGCCGCAGTGGCCGGGGCCCTGTACGGCGCGATGCTCGGCAGCGTCGGACCGACCAACTCCTACTTCACATCGTTCAACTCCGTCGTCCTACTGGCGATCCTGGCCCTGGCTCCCTTCCGGGTGCCGTGGTACGGGCTGTTCGCCGGCATCACAGCTGTGATCCCCGGCTACTTGCCGGGTGAGAACACCACGAGCGTCATGAACGTCCTGTTCGGGTTCTTCGCGGTGCTCGTCGCGACTCAGGGCGGGCCGGCTCCCATGCCGAAGCGCCTGCAGGAATTCTTCGAGTCGAAGTTCGGTCGGGCTGGCCGTCGGTCGGCCCACCCGTCGTCGACGGGCCCCCGCGTCGAGCGGACCAAGACGCCGCCCGCCCGGCTCGCTCCCGGCTCCAGCGCGCTGACGGTCGAGCACCTGACCATCCGGTTCGGTGGGCTGGTGGCAGTCAACGACGTCTCGCTGAAGGCCAAAGCAGCGCAGATCACCGGACTGATCGGGCCCAACGGCGCCGGTAAGACCACGACGTTCAACGCCTGCAGTGGTTTCGACCGGCCGTCGAAGGGCACCGTCAAGCTCCACGACCGCGACATCACCCACCGTTCGCCGAGTGCGCGGGCGAGGCTGGGGCTCGGCCGGACGTTCCAAGTGATGGAGCTCTGCGATTCACTCACGGTGGCCGACAACGTCGGTATTGGTTGGGAGGCGAGCCGCGCGGGCGCCGCGCCCTGGCGGCAGCTGATCGCGGGACGGCACGAACTGAGCAGTCGCGACGCCGCCGTGCAGGAGGCCATGGAACTCTGCGAGGTCACCGATGTCGCCGGCGTTCAGGCGGGCAGCCTGTCGACCGGCCAACGCCGCCTCGTCGAGCTCGCCCGGTGTCTTGCAGGGCCGTTCGACACCCTGCTCCTCGACGAACCGTCGAGCGGGCTAGGCGTCGAGGAAACCAGGCGGTTCGCGGCGATCTTGCGGGAGGTGGTGCGAGAGCGGGGCTGCGGCATCTTGCTCGTCGAGCACGACATGTCGCTTGTAATGGGGCTTTGCGACTACATCTACGTCCTCGACTTCGGGCAGCTCGTCTTCGAGGGGACTCCCTCGGAGGTGGCCCAGAGCCGCGAAGTGCAGGCCGCCTACCTGGGCGCCGAGCAGACGGGAACCCGCGAGCGCCCGCAGGTAGGGTCAGCCGCCCCCATCCAGGTCAGCGCCGGAGGAACGGCATGAACGCCGCACCGACCCCACCCGCGACCCGGTCTCCGCAGCCGATGGCCGGCACACCGGCGCTCGAAGTCAAGGACCTCGCGGCCGGCTATGACCGGACGGAGGTGCTGCGGGGAGTCTCGATGCAGGTTCCCGCCGGGTCGGTCGTTGCGCTTGTCGGCCCGAACGGTGGAGGTAAGTCGACGCTGCTCAACACGATCGCGGGCCTGATCCGCCCGACCCGCGGCACAATCTCCCTTTACGACAGCGACATCACAACCCTGGCACCGTATAGGCGGACCAAGATGGGCCTGTGCCACATCGGCGAGGGCAGGGCTGTCTTCAAACGCCTGACCGTGCGCGAGAACCTGATCATGCAAGCTGAGAAGGGACGCGAACGTGAAGCGGCCGACCTGGCCACCACGGTGTTCCCGCGCCTGGGCGAGCGGATGGAGCAGTTGGCAGGCACGATGAGCGGTGGCGAGCAACAGATGCTGGCCATGGCCCGCGCCTATGTGCGGAAGCCGCAGCTCGTGCTGTTGGACGAACCGTCGCTCGGTCTGGCGCCCATCGTCACCGACGCGATCTTCCAGTTCCTCGAGAACGAGCTGGTGGCAGGACGTGGTGTCTCGGTGCTGGTCGTCGACCAGTTGGTACACCGGGTGCTCGACATCGCCCAGCACGCCTTCGTCCTGAGGCGAGGCGAGCTGGCGTTTGCCGGTCCGTCGGCCGAGCTGCGCGCCAGCGACCTGTTCGCGCACTACCTGTCGGCAGGATCAGCAAGCTGAGCCAGCCTCCGCTGCGACGCCGGGACGGACCGCCTGCACGGCGCACCCGAGGCGGTCCGTCCCGTCCGCTCCTCCTTGACTGTCAGCGGGCGGGCGCCTCGAGGATGTGGACGGCGCAGGCGGAGGCGAGTCCGATGACGTGGGTGAGCCCGACGCGGGCCCCCTCGACCTGGCGGTCACCGGCCTCGCCGCGTAGGTGGGTGACTACCTCGAAGAGGTTCGCCACGCCGGTCGCGCCGAGCGGGTGGCCCTTGGAGAGCAGTCCTCCAGAGACGTTGACGGGGGTGTCGCCGTCTCGCCAGGGGCGACCGGAGTCGATGAAGTCCCCGGCTCCGCCGGGTTCGCAGAGCCGGAGGTTGTCGTAGTGCAGCAGTTCCGCGGTGGCGAAGCAGTCGTGCAGCTCCACGATGTCGAGGTCGGCCGGGCCGAGGCCCGCCGTCTCGTACGCTGCGTCGGCGGCCATCCGGGTAAGCGTGTTCACGTCCGGCTGCACCTGGTCGGACTCGGTCCAGGGGTCCGACGTCATGATCGAGGCTGAGATCTTGACAGCGCGCCGGCGGACGTCGGGGTCGAGAGTGCGGAGCTTCTGGTCGGACACGAGGACCACGGCCGCCGCCCCGTCGCCGGTGGGGCAGCACATGGGCAGCGTGTTGGGGTAGGAGATCATCTCGGCGGAGACGATCTCGTCGAGTGAGAACTCCTTGCGATACTGAGCCAGGGGGTTGAGCACCGAGTGCGCGTGGTTCTTCTGGGCGACCTTCGCGAACTGTGTCGCGGTCACCCCGTTCGCCAGGGCGTACTCGGTGCCGGCTTGGGCGAAGACACCCGGCATGAGCCCGGTGCCCAACAGGCCTTCGGACTTCATTACCGCGCCGTACCGGCCGCGCGGCCCGTAGACCTTCTTCTCGGCGCGCGCGGCCGCCGCGCCGCCGATCATGCCCATCTTGCCCATCTTCTCGACGCCGACGGCCAGACCGACCTCAGTCTCGCCAGCAGCGACGGCGAGCATCGCGATCCGGACCGCGCTCGCTCCGGTCGCGCAGGCATTGACCACGTTGTAGACCGGGATGCCGGTCTGGCCGATCTGCTTTTGGAGCCGTTGACCGTTGTGGGAGTTGGCCTCGTAGACGTTGCCCAGCGCGAGGATCCCGATATTGGCCATGGTCATGTCGGCGTCGCGCAGGGCGTCCAGCGTCGCATCGGCTGCGAGGTCGACGAGATCCTTGTCCGCGAACCGACCGAACGGCGTCATGCTCGCGCCGACGATCCAGATGTCACCCGCGCTCATGCCGGCTGCGCCTCTCTGTCGGACCGCGGTCGGTACCCGAACGCGATGGCCTCGGTGCCCTCGTCGTCGGTGCCCGCGACGAAGGTCGCGAGCTCGACGGGCATCCCGGGAGTGATCGCGTCTGGGTCGTCGACTCCCAGCAGGTTCGCCTTCACGACCCCGCCGCCCTCGAGATCGACGACCACCGACACGAACGGACGCTTGATCCGACCGACGATGGTGAAGGCCCGTACCCTTCCTCGGTTGGCGAGGTGGGTGGTGTCGAAGTCCGTGGCGAAGCACTTGGCGCACGCGTTGCGGCGGTCGAAGTACAGGGCACCGCACGACCGACAGGCATGGCTCGTCAGGTGAGGATCGTCGCCGAGGGCGAGGTACTCGACTACAGGGATCTGTCTCGGCATCGTGGCCTTCCGGTCTGGAAACGGGAGCCTGCAACATCCGTTCGAGTGGCATCGGATCGCTCGACTACTGGATGATATAGCACTAGACTACATGGCGGAAGGCGTAGATGACCTAGTCGGGTGCGAGGACTGCACCACAGCGCGCACGGACCGCACAATGATCTGTTGGCCACGGCAAAGGAGCTTCCTCGGTGAGCACCGAAAACTCGTCACTTCCGACCTCGACGTCCGAGGCACGTATGCCGGAGGCTGTCATTGGCGAGGAAATGATGGAGTCGATGCGGGCGAAGATTGGGGTGGACCTGCGTATCGGTCATTCGGTGAACAACGAGGAAGCCACGCGGATCGCGGTCGCGAAGTTCGCCGGCGGCATAGGGGACGTCAACGAGCTCTGGACCGACGCCGAGCGCGGTCGGGCCTCGGACTACGGCGCGCCGGTAGCGCCGCCGTCGTTTGTCATCGGCTGCTTCTCCGGCATTCAGTTCGGCTGGCCGGGTCTGGGCTCCTTCCACTCGGCGACCGACATGGACCTGTTCAGGCCGGTTTACTGGGGTGACACCATCACCGCGAGCTGCCGCTACGACGGTTTCACAGGCCCGCGGCCGTCGTCGTTCGCGCGGCAGATGGTCACCGACCACTTCACGAACTCCTACACCAACCAGCTTGGGGAGACGGTCGCCGAGATCCGCTGGCAGGTCGTGAATTACGAACGGGCCACCGCGCGCAAGAACAACAGCGAGCGCAAGCCCCTGACGATTCCGCACCCGTGGACCTCTGGGGAGATCGAGGAGGTCGAGAAGCAGGTTCTTACGGAGCAGCCGCGTGGTGAGGAGCCCCGCTACTTCGAGGACGTCGAGGTCGGCGACACCGTCTCGCGCCTGACCAAGGGCCCGGTCGGGCTCACCGACGAGGTCGCGTTCATCGCCGGGGGCGGCACCCCGATCCCCCGGCTGAAGGCGCACGCGGCGTCGCTTGTCGACTACGCAGCTCACCCTGCATGGTCTTTTCGTGACCCCACGACCGGTGCGCAGGAGCCGATCTACGCGGTGCACTACAACCGGGCGGCCGCCAATGCGATGGGCGTCGCGTTCCAGTATGACGTGGGCTTCCAGCGTCAGTGCTGGCAAATCCAGCTGATGACTCACTGGGTGGGTGACGCTGGCTGGGTGAAGCACTTGGATTCGCAGTACCGGGGCTTTGTCTACCTCTCCGATGTGATCGAGCTCGGCGGCGAAGTGGTCGGCAAGGAGGTGTCGGAGGACGGCGAGTCCCTCGTCCACGTCACGACCTTCGCGCGCAACCAGCGCGGCGAGGACGTCATGCCTGGCAAGGCCACCGTCGGCCTGCCGTCACGCACATCCGCCACAACCCCGGCCGCCCGCAGAGCGCGCAGCCGGTTCTGAGCCGGACCGCGCGCAGTGTCCACCTCGTCGTCGAACGGAACCACTCATGACCTACGTCTGGCGCCCCGGCCGCGACTATCTGGAGAACAGCAACGTCGCACGGCTGATGCGCCGGCTCGGCGTAGCGACGGCCGACGAGCTGCGCGCCCGGTCGGTGGCCGACATCGGTGCCTTCTGGGGCGAGGTGGTCGACGACCTGCAGCTGACGTTCCGGACGCCGTACAGCCAGGTGGTCGACCAGAGCCGGGGCATCGCGTGGCCCGAATGGTTCGTCGGCGCCGGGTTCAACGCGGCCGACGCCTGCCTCGGTGCGTGGGCGGACCGCTCCCCGGACGTCAGGGCGGTGGTGCACGAGTCCGAGGATGGGCGGGTCCGAACGCTCACCTACTGTGAACTCGCCGACCACGTGGCCCGGCTGCGAGGTGCGCTCCGGGCCCGGGGCGTCCGCAAGGGCGACGCGGTGGCCATCTACCTGCCGATGACGCCCGAGGCCGTAGTGGCGACGTACGCCGTCGCGAGCCTGGGCGCGATTCTCGTCCCGTTGTTCTCGGGCTTCGCGCCGCTAGCCGTGGCGCGCCGTCTGCGGGACGCGCGGGCGAAGGTGGTGATCACCGCGGACGGCACGGTGCGCCGCTCCAGGGAGACGGCGATGCTCCCAATGCTGCGGACCGCCCTCGGATCGTCTCCAAGCGTGGAGACGGTGGTAGTGGTCGGCAACCTCGGGCGGCCGCTCGAGCTCGTCGACGGCGAGATCGCCTGGTACGAGGCGCTGGCCGGCGATCTGGATCCCGTGGTCGAGTCCACGGCGGCCGGCGACGTGTTGCTACTGGCCTACACCTCGGGCACCACTGGACGGCCGAAGGGAGCAGTGCACACGCACGCGGGCTTTGTGACGAAGACGGCCTCCGAGGTCGCCTACGGCTTCGACCTGGGTTCGGGACGCACCTTCTGCTGGATCACCGACATGGGCTGGATCATGGGCCCGCTCTCGATCTTCGGTACGCACGGCACCGGGGGCACCCTTCTGCTCTACGAAGGCTCGCCCGACATGCCGGACACGCAGCGGCTCTGGAACCTCGTCGAGCGGCACCAGGTCTCGATGCTGGGCGTGAGCCCGACCCTGGTCCGGGCACTCCGGGCCGACGGCGGCGTGGCGCGTCACGACCTCGGTAGCGTGCGTGTCCTTGGCTCCACCGGAGAGCCGTGGGATCCCGAGTCCTACCAGTGGCTCGCACGCGACGTCTTCGACGGCCGGGTGCCGGTCATCAACTTCTCCGGTGGCACCGAGGTCGGGGGCTCGTTCCTCTGTCCCTACCCGGTCGAGGAGATCCGAAGCTGCTCGCTCGGCGGTCCTGCGCTCGGGATGGACGTTGACGTGGTCGACGACCAGGGGGAGTCGGTCCGAGGCGTGATCGGCGAGCTCGTCTGTCGCCAGCCCTGGCCCTCGATGACCAGGGGCATCTGGCAGGACGCCGACGGCTCGCGTTACCACGAGGCCTACTGGTCGACCTTCGATGGCCTGTGGCGGCACGGCGACTTCGCGCTCGTTGACGAGGACGGTAGCTGGTTCGTCCTGGGCCGCTCCGACGACGTGATGAATGTGGCGGGCAAACGCGTTGCGCCGGGCGAGATCGAGTCGGTCGTCGCCGCGGACCCCGACGTGGCGGAGTGCGCGGTCGTCGGCATCCCGGACCCGAGCAAGGGCGAGGCGGTGTGGGTCTTCTACGTCGCCGCGCGCGACGCCGCTGCGGAGCCCGACGTGGCGAGCCGCGTGCGCGGCCTGGTGGCCGGTGGTGTGGGGAAGCCCTTCACGCCAAGCCAGGTGCTCCGGGTCGAGCGGCTACCGAAGACGCGCTCGGCGAAGATCCTGCGGCGGGCAATCCGCGCGGCCGTCCTCGGCACCGATCCGGGCGACTTGTCGAGCGCCGAGAACCCGCAGGCCGTGGACGAGATCCGCGGCCTCGTCGACAAGCTGCGCTGATCAGGAGGTGTGATGACCAGCTACCCCAACGCGACCGACGGAGAGACCCGACGCGTGCACATCCGCGAGGTCGGACCTCGCGACGGGTTCCAGAGCGAGCCGGAGAGGATCCCGACCCCGGACAAGATCCGGCTCGTCAACGCCCTGGGACGCGCAGGCTTCAAGCGGATCGAGGTGGCCAGCTTCGTCAGGCCCGACGTCATCCCGCAGCTCGCGGACGGGGCCGAAGTGCTGCGCGGCATCGACGTGCCCGGCGACGTCGCCCGGATGGTGCTCGTCCCCAACAGTCGCGGTCTCGACAACGCGCTGCGTGAACGTGAGTTCTTCGAGGAAGCGGCGCTGTTCGTCTCCGCGTCCCAGACGCACAACAAGCGCAACATCAACCGCACGGTCGAGGAGACCGTGGCCGGCGTCCAGGTCATGGGAAAGCGGATTCTGGCCGAGGGTCTCAGGCTGTGCGCGATAATCGCGACCTCGTTCGGCTGTCCGTTCGAGGGCAAGGTCGAGATGAGTCGGGTGCTGGATCTCGCCGAGAGGTTCGCGGAGGCCGGGGCCACCGAGATCGGCTTCGGCGACACCACTGGCATGTGCAACCCGGCGTACGCTTCGCGCTTCTTTACGGCGGCCATCGAGCGGCTGCCCGGCATCGAGGTCACCGCGCACTTCCACAACACCCGGGGTCAGGGCCTGGCCAACGCCTACGCGGCGTTGGAGGCGGGCTGCACCAGCTTCGAGTCCAGCTTCGGCGAGCTGGGCGGCTGCCCGGTGCCGGCTGGCTCGACGGGCAACATCGCCACCGAGGACCTCGTCTCGATGCTCCACGAGATGGGGGTCGACACCGGTCTCGACCTCGAGCTGATCATCGAGGCTGCTCGTGAGGCCCAGTCCACCCTGGGCCGCCAGCTGACCAGCCACTCGATCGTGGCCGGGCCGGTTAGCTGGTACCCGGCCTGATCACAGGAGAAGCGCGAGGAAAGATGGCGCACCGTACTGCGCCGGGGGCGGCATGAGGGCGGCGGTACTGGACGAGTTCGGCCCCCCGGGAGTGCTCCGGATGGCCGCCGTACCAGATCCTGAGGCCGCACCCGGCTGGTCGGTGGTCCGGCTGAAGGCCGCCGCACTCAACTGGCACGACGTGCTGGTCCGGCAGGGTCGCTACGATTCGCCGCTGCCGCACGTCCCTGGCGCGGACGGTGCCGGTGTGGACGCCGTCACCGGCGACGAGGTGATGGTGGTGCCCTCGTTGTGGTGGGGCGAGGACGTGGCGGCGCCCGGAGCGGGGTGGGAGATCCTCGGAGACCGCCGCAACGGGACCTATGCCGAGCTTGTCCGGGTGCCTCGCGAGTGCGTCGTCCCGAAGCCGGCTGGCCTGTCCTGGGCTGAGGCCGCCGCGCTGCCCCTGGTCGGGCTGACCACCTATCGGGCGCTGTTCACCCGGGCCGCGCTGAAGGAGGGCGAGTCGCTGCTCGTCCTGGGCGCGGGCGGTGGCGTCGCGACCATGGCGGTCTCGCTGGCCTCCGCCGTCGGCGCTCGAGTTGTCGTGACGTCGTCGAGCCAGGAGAAGATCGACCGGGCCCGCGGGCTGGGGGCTGCCGCAGGGGTGCGATACGACCACCCCGGCTGGCCGGAGGACGCGCGGGGACTCGTGGGCGGACGAGGCTTCGACGTCGTCCTCGACTCGGTCGGCACGTGGGAGGACGCGCTGCGTGCCCTGCGCCCCGGTGGGCGGCTGGTCGTGCTCGGTGCGTCGCGAGCCGAGGAAGCTCGCATCGCGGTCCGGCCCTACTACTTCGGCCAGTACTCGCTGCTTGGCACCACGATGGGCAGCCCGCAGGACTTCGCCGGCCTGATGTCCGTGCTCGCCTCGTACAACGTCCCGCCACCGGTCGTCGACCGCGCGTTCCCGCTCGACGAGGTGGTCGCCGCCCACGAACGCCTGGAGAGCGGCGCGGCGTTCGGCCGGCTCGTGCTCGAAATCTAGGAGATCCCGTGCTGCTGCGCCTTCTTCCCTCGTCATGGTCCCGGCCCTGGCATATCGCCGCGTGGGCGTGCTTGACCAGCGTCAGCCACCCTGGTCGCGGACCACGCAGTAGCGGACGACGCCGTAGCTGACCCAGGACCGCGAGAACGCCACGCGAGTCTCGGTGGACGCGATCTGGAGGCTGTCGAAGCACAGGATCGGCGTGCCCGGGGGGAGGTCGAGGGCCGACGCGACCTCGGCGTCGGCCACGGCTGGCACGAGCGAGGTGACCGTGTAGGCGACGCGGAACTCGGTGCACGCCGCGACGAAGTCGAGGATCGTGCGGGAGGGTACGCGCGCCTCGGCTGGCACGTGGATGTAGGTTTCGGGGATGTACTCGTAGGTGAGGACGGCCGGCACCTCGCCGGCGGTGTACACCCGCCGAATCTCGCAAAGCGGCTCATCAGCCGACACGCCAAGCTCGGCCCCGGCGCCCTCGTGTGTGACCGACGGGATGACCGCGACGGACTCGAGGCGTGGCTCGTGACCGCACTCCTTGATGTGGGCCATGATGTCGCGCTCAGCGGTGATGCTTGTCGTGTCGCGACCGAAGGCAAAATGGTTGATCAACGTTCCGGTACCGTGGCGCCGCCTGATGAGCCCGTCGCGCTGAAGCGCTTGCAGAGCGGTTCGGATCGTAGGCCGGCTCACTCCAAGCTCCGACGCCAGGAGGTCCTCGTTGGGCACTCGCTTCTCACCGTTGGCCGCAAGCTTTCGGACCAGCTCCTCGACCTGAGCAGAGGTGCTTCGCTGACGTGGTTGATGTCTTGCCATACTCGCAGGCCTCGCGGTGTTGTCAGTGACAGGGCTGATGATCGCCAGCAACTAGCCTGGTCACACGCTTGAGGATCAAGTTCCTTCGTGCCCGCTGAACGAGAGTCCCGCACGCGTCACACCCGACTGCCTTCCGGCAACGGATGCCTGTGAGCCACAATCCCACAGGTTCCGTTACCGGACAGGCACCGCGGTGCTGCTAGTGACTAGGCGACCTGCCGGCCGCTCGGCCGGCATGATCCAGAATATCAGTCAGGGCCACCATCTCACGCTGACTCCACCAGCACCGGGCCGGGAGCGAGCACGAAATCAGCTGGTTTCGGCCGCCGACACATGCGCCACATGTCGAGGAGACGCCACGGCTGCTGAAGGATGACGCGACCCTTGGAGTTCCTCCAGAAGTTGTGGGCGCGATCATCGGCCACCCACACCTTGTCCTTCATCGCCTCGTCAAGACGAGCTTGGTAGTCGTCGAACGCCTCCTGCGTGACCTCGATCGACCGGGCACCTTTCTCGAGCATGAACCTGATGCACTCGAAGGAGTAGTGGTTGACCGTCTCTGCCTGGAGGGTATGCGTGCCTCCGTGCCCACCTGCCGTGTTCGGCCCGTTGTTCATGAAGAAGTTCGGGAAGCCTGGAACGGTCCCACCCAGGTACGCGCGGGGGTCGTCCTCGCCCCACACATCCACGAGCTTGACGCCGTCGACGCCGACTACGTCGATGTGCTTCATCCAGTGGAGCACCATTCCGGTGCAGAGAATGATCGTGTCGATCTCGATCTTCTCACCGCTTGTCGTGCGGATGAAGTTCGGCCCGATTGAGTCGATTCCTTCAGCGACGAGCTCGACGTGCGGCAGAGTGAGTGCGTAGTAGAAACCGCCGGGACCGAAGGTCCCTGGGTCACGCAACGGTCGTTTGGTCATGAAAGGGTAATCCGGCGTCACCTTCCGCGCCAGCTCGGAGCGTTTGCCGAAGCACTCGTTGATGTAGTCGAGCGACGCCTGCCGGCTGCGTTCGTTCGCGGCGGAGAACGACATGTCGTGCGTCTTCATCCACTCACGGTCTACGTAGCTCATCTCGTAGAGATCCGCATCGCTCAGCTCCCAGACCGACTTTAGTCTGGTCCACTGCAGGTAAAATGGGAGATTCTGGCGTAGCCAGATCTCGCTGTCCGGCACGATGTCGGACGCCTTGTTGGGCATCAGGTAGTGCGGCTGCCGCTGGAATACGGTGAGTGAGCCCACCTCCGACGCGATCGACGCGACGGTCTGGATCGAGGCAGCACCCGTACCGATCACCGCGACGCGCTTGCCTGCCACGTCGAGGGGACGCCAGTGCGTGGTGTGAACCATGTCGCCCTGGAAGCTGTCCAGGCCCTCGATGTTCGGGATACTCGCCTCGTTGAGAGTGCCGGCCGACGAGATGACGACGTTCGCGCGGACCACGCGGTCGCCGCCTGGGGAGCTCACCGTGAGCTCCCACGTCGCGTCGTCCGGGTTCCACACCATCGCGGACACGGTGGTGCCGAACCGCACGTGCTCAAGAATATTGTGCTTTGCGGCGAAGTCCTCGAGGTACGACCGGTACTCGTCGGACAGCGGGAACTCGCGACCCCAGTCGGGATTGAGTTCGTAGGACATCGAGTACGCCACCGACGGGGTGTCCACGCCACTGCCGGGGTAGCGGTGGGTCTGCCACACACCGCCGACACCGGCGGCCTTCTCGAGGATGGTGTAGTCAAGGCCCAGCGCCGTGGCCCGAACCGCCGCGTCGAGGCCACCCATACCGGCGCCGATGATCGCGATGTGCACGTCCGAGGTCGCCTTCGCGGGCTCGTCCTGAACGAGGTCATTCAGGAACCCGGCCTGCTCGAGAAGGAACTGGCTGTAGGCCGAGTCGATCTTGGCGCCCGAGGCCACGCTGCCCAGCCGAATGAATGTGGTCTTGTCGTCGAAGGGGGTGTAGAGGTTGAGCGGGGTCTGCGCAACGGCCTCGCAGAGAATGTCGGTCAGTTCCGCGCGTACCTGGTTTTCGGCCAACCCGTCCGGCTCAGGGTCTCCCACGGGGTGGTCTCCAGCACCGCCCTCCACGACGAAGAACTGTCCAGCACCGCCTGAGGCGGTGACATGCGCCTCGTACCGATCGAGAAGAGTGAGATCGCCGGTCAGGTGGACGGCGCACACCAGCATACGGGCGGTGTCTGCGACACTGAGGTGCTTGCGCAGGTCGTCAGGGCCGATGTCGGACGGGGCGACGCCTCGGTCCACTGAAGTGCAGATCACTCGTTTCAACGCTCTACCTCCATAGGACTTCCTGTCACCCCGTCCGGAGAGCACACACTGCGGCCGGACTGTCCGGCGATGTGGCCGACACGAAGACCCAGACCCCACGAGGTCGGGCATGGCTTCTGAGGCGGCAAGGTCTGAATCTGCGACGAGGTCCTAGCCTGGTGCGGACGTCTGACGTCTGACGTCTGACGTCTGACGCTAGCAATAGGGTGGGTCACAATTCAACCCTTGACGATCGGGCCACTACGTGGTTAAGTTTTGCGTCCGATACGGCTCGCGGCTGGTGGAGGCAGGGAGCCGGACTCGACTAGCGGCTCGCTCAAGCTGGCGAGTCGAGCGCGCGTCCCTGCCTACGACCACCGCGAGGAGGTGCTCACCAGCAACCCTCTGCGTGTCGAGGTGCCACGTGTGCCGCACGCCAGATCGACCGAACATCGGGACGGGCGCGAGGTACTTACCCTTCGGGGAGCGCGAGGTGTCCGCTCGCGGGGCCGCCCCCGGTCGTGGTGGCGCGGTTCTCTCGGTCCTTACACCGGACCGGTGACGCCGATGCCCTTGAGGCCGAGGGCCGTGACGACCACGGCGGTGACGATGGGCAGCGCCGCGCTCCAGGACCGGTCGAAGCGGCCTAGATGGGCGACGAGGGAGCGCGAACGGACCAGCAGCAGTCCCAGGCTCATGAGTACCGCGGCCAGTCCGGCACTGAACGAGAGGATCAGGCCGAGTGCCAGAAGGCGGCCGCCCCGTACGTCCGGAACCACGTCGGGCTGGCGCGCGTGACCGAGCAGCGCTGCCGATTCCCACCGCACCCGCAGAAGCGCGGAGAAGGAGGAAACCGTTCCAATGCCGATCGTCGAATATGACTGTGATGCACGTGGCGTGGCTACCATCACTCTCAATGATCCCTCGACGCGTAACTCCCTCAGTAACCAACTGCTCGACGAGCTGATCGGCCTGCTCGAGCAGGTAAAAGCAGATGACTCTGTGCGAGTGGTCGTCTTGAGGTCCGGCGACGAGCAAGTGTTTTCCAGCGGCGGCGACCTCAAGGCGTTTTCCGACGACGTCCCGATGATAAATAAGTATGCCGGGCTGGATCGGTTTCCCCGGGTCTTTCGGCTGCTGGGGCAGCTTGGGCGGCCGAGCATCTGTGCGGCCGGCGGCGACGTCCTCGCCGGCGCGTTCGGCCTCGCGCTCGCCTGCGACCTGATCGTCGCTCGCACGGGCGTTCGGTTTGGGTGTCCCGAGATCAATGTTGGCGTGTTCCCGTTCATGATCTCCGCACTCATCTATCGAAGCGTGCCCCGGGCAAAGGCCAACGAACTCATGATGACCGGCCAACTGATCTCAGCTGAGGAGGCAGAACGGCTACACCTCGTCAACACGGTGGCACCCCCAGACCGGTTCGCCGCCGAGGTCGATGAATGGGCCGGGCTGATCGCATCTCGTTCACCGCTCCTGATGCGGATGGGCAAGAACGCCCTGGACGCAACCAGAGACCAGCCGCTTGATGCTGCCCTGGGCTACCTGCAGGCCCAACTCGCACTCGCCTTCGCCACGGAGGACCTCCAAGAGGGCGTCGCCGCGTTCCGCGCTAGGCGGCAGCCGCGCTGGTCGGGGCGGTAGGCGTTCGGGTTGATCGGGCTCGACCACGCCGGAAGTGTCGGCCTGTCAGCGTCTTTTTCGCCCGGCTCTTGACGCGGTGCCGCGGAAGGGCGGTGTTGCATCGAGCCACCCCTGGCGATCTTGGGCAAAGATATTCCTGCCAGCGGGACCTCCGCTCGCCGAGTTGACTGCCCTCTGGCTGTGGTGCCAGAAGTCAGCCTGGGCCTTTAAGCTGGGCTGATGTGACGGCCCGACCGTCGGCATGATGGTCAACTATGTCCGTACCCCTGCTTTATCCAATCTTCGCCCGGGTGTGTGGCTGGCTTGTCCTGTTCGGTCGTTCGCCGGCATCGAAAGACATCGGGCCGTCCTCGGCGGCGGTGGCGCGGTCAACAGGGCGCCGTGTGGTCCGGGCTCGGCGCTACTTCGGGCGGTCCTCCCGCCGGGCGAGGACGTCGGCCTCGGAGCAGAAACCCAGGCCCGTGCGCTTTAGCGCCAGCAGGCCCAGAAGCGTCCCGGCCTCGTCGACGACAGCGAGCCGGCGCCGCCCGGCTGCCCGCGCCGCCTCCCAAACCGTGATCAGGTCGGCGGAGGCGGCAACTGTGCGGCCCTCACACCGACCGGCGGTAGTGGCCAGGTCCCTGGCTGGCCCGCCGGCGGCCAGATCTGCGCGTTCCACGACGGCCAGCAGCCGGCGGCCGGCATCGACGACGACCGCAGCGTGGACATGGTCATCCTCGAAGAATTCCCGCAGCTGGCCGACCGTGGTGCCTGGCCCGTGCAGCTCCGGTTCGCGCAGCATCGCGTCCGCAACGCGTAGGCCCGTCAGCGCCCGCCGGGCCGCCCGTTCGCTTTCGAGGTCTCGCGCGGGCCAGGTCGTGGTAATCATCGGAAGTCTCCTAGCACGACGGGCCTCGGCCGCGGCGCGCACGCGTTGGGACGATGAGTGATCACGATTCCTCCTACGACTCGGGTAGATCTCCTTACGGTTGCCAGCTGCCACAACGGTGGACGCCCCGGCAGCCTGTTCTTTCAGCCTAGACGAATGAATCCGCCCCGTCTGTCCGGTTGACGCGTCTGGCCGTTGACCCGGCCACGGCCAACCCCGACGGCGCCACGATTCGTCTCCCACGGCAGCTACGGTCTGGCAGATTCCACGCGGGCTCACCGCCGGGAAGGGCCGTGCGCCCGCGACGAGAACATCGGGGCTCATGGCCGCCATCGTCGGCATTTTCCCGAGCCGTGACGTCGTCGTCCGCCTCGTCGGCGCCGTTCTCGCCGAGCGGAACGACGAATGGACCGAGAACCACCGCTGCATCGGCCTCGAATCCTCGCCAAAATCGACCCCACCGAAACACCGCCCAAGGCGGCATTCAGTCGTTGTCTGGCGGCGAGCAGGCACCGATCCATTCCGACGGTCCGTCGGTGTAGAGCTGGTGCTTCCAGATGGGCACCTGGGCTTTGACCTCGTCGATCAGGCGCCGGCATGCGGTGAATGCCTCCGCCCGGTGCGCCGCGCCCACGGCCGTCACCACCGCGAGATCACTCACCTACAGCCGTCCCACGCGGTGCAGCACGGCCACGGTCTGCACGCCGTCGATCGCCGCGATCTCGTCGGCCACCCTCGCGAGCTCGGACTGAGCCGAGGGATGAGCCGTGTAGTCCAGCTCTGCCACGGGCCGCCCCTGGTCGTCGTCCCGGACGAGCCCGACGAAGAGGGCGATGCCTCCTACCGTGCGCGTCCTCGCCGCGGCGAGGCATTCATCGATCGACAGCGGGCTCGTCCGGATCTCGGCAGTGACGGCGCGTGGCCGCGCCCTGGCGTCCGGGCTCACCGGATGGCGTGGTACAGGGCTGTCTGCGTACCAGTGGGGCAATCGAGTCTCCTGAATCGTATGGTGTCGTGGGACGCCTTGCGCTGGCGCCCGACACCGTCGGGTTTACAAAGCGGTGCCATTTTCGGTCGGGATCCGTGCGTGCCCGGATCCCGGGGTACCGGATCAGGTCGCGGGTGCGACGGTGACGCCGGGCACAATGTCGCCGCAGATCGGGTCGGCGCCGGGGACGACTCGGTGGGCTTGAGGGCGGCCAGCTGGTCGACGAGCAGCCGGGGCGCGAGCCGCCAGCCGCCCATCCGTTCGACATGTGCGTCGACCCACGGCGCGGGCACCTCGCGGGGGACCTCGACCCAGTGCTCGGCGACGTGTCCGCGAACAGACGGCGAGCACGGGCGGCATGCCCGCCAGCATGGTGGTGTCATCGGTGATCTCGGCGGAGGTGGTGTCGGCAAATTGGTGGCCCAGCCGGCGGCCGATCTCCGTGAGCACCCGCCAGACCGATCGGCGGTCCCCGACCGGTTCGACGGCTGCGGGCGTGTGCTGGGCCGCGACGCGCGGAAGCAGCGCGTCCCAGAGGGTGATGTCCGCGCGCTCGAGCTGGTCCTTGGTCGGCCGGACGTGGGTGGACAACGCCGTCGTCTCATTGTTGATGATCTCGATCGCGGCGAACATCTCGAGGTCGCGCAGCGAACAAGACGAAGGCGGCGTTGTCGTAGTCAGGGCGGTCGCTGAGGGCAGGGGATCCGCCCACGAGGTCCGAGATCAGTACCTTGGCCGTGCCGTCGATCGTCAACGGGCTGAACTTCGCCGGGTGCCGATCGCGGCGTACAGCGCCTGGGCCATCCGGTCGCCGGTGGCGTCCCATGCCGATAACCGCCGAAGAAGACCCCGACCGCCTGCGGACCGCGGCGGTCGATGATGTCCCGCAACCGGGCCCCCATTGCTGCCTCCCCCATTCTACCTGCGCCAACGATGATTCGTTCCTGAACGTGGGCTCTCCGGCGGGTAGGGGAGCGCCGACGGAGTCAGCCGCCGATCGCCGACATGGGTCGGTCCGGCTGGAGGAACCCGAGATCGCCGATCCCGTGACCCGCGTGTTTGCCCCACATGGCCGCTCGCCAGCGGGCAGCCAGCTCGGCGTCGCTCGCGCCCTCGCGCAGCGGAGTCCGGAGGTCGTGTTCCTGGTGGGCGAACAGGCAGCTGCGGACCTGACCGTCGGCGGTGAGCCGGACCCGGTCGCAGGCGCCGCAGAACGGCGCCGTGACCGACCGGACCACTCCGACCCGCTCCGGCCCGCCGTCCACGGCGAACAGTTCGGCCGGCGCGCTACCCCTGCCATCCAGCGGGGTGAGGGTGAACTCGGCGCACAGCAACTCCAGGATCTCCAGACCGCTGACTATCCGCTCCCGCGCCCAGCCGTGCTGGGCATCAAGCGGCATCTTCGATGAACCGCGGCTCGTAGCCGCGCTCCAGGCACCAACGCACCAGCGTCGGCGCCTCGTCGTCGTTCACGCCGCGTAGCAGCCCCGCGTTGACCTTCACCGGCGCGAGACCGGCCGACGCCGCGACCGCCAGCCCGGCCACCACGTCGTGCCACCGGTCGCCACGGGTGATCGTGAGAAACCGGTCCGGCCTGGTCGTGTCGAGGGAGACGTTGACCCGGTCCAGGCCGGCCGGCCGCAGTGCGGCGGCGGCGCTCGCGCCGGTGGTCCGGGCGAGAGCGTAAGCCCGTTCGTCGTCAGCGACCGCTCTGGGCGGGGCGTGAGCGCCGTAAGCCGCGCGATCAGGCCCGCGAGGCCAGCCCGCAGCGTTGGCTCGCCGCCGGTCAGACGAACCGCGCGCACACCCAGGTGGCGGACCGCTATCCGGACGAGCCGCATCACCTCATCGTCGGTGAGGGTATCCACCTTGGGCAGCCAGGGCAGCCCTTCGGGGGGCATGCAGTAGCCGCAGCGCAGGTTGCATCGGTCGGTCACCGAAATGCGCAAGTCGGTCGCGACCTGTCCGAACGAGTCGACCAGACCTACGCGTGGCACGACGACAAGCTGTTCAGGCGCTGACCCCGCCACCCGCGGGCCGGGACGATCCCGCGTGATGCCGGCTCAGGCAGTGAGCCTTTCCCGGTAACGTCTCGTCGCGTTCCGTGACAACAATGGTGTGTTGGTGTATTGGGTGTCAGGCGGTCCTGCGGTGCTCGGTGTGGAGGATGACGAGGGCGGCTTTCGCGACGAGTCCGATCTTCCAGGGGTCGATGGTGATGTTGTGGAGCAGCCGGAAAGTGACCTTGAGCAGGGCGTTCGCGCGTTCGCCGACGGCGCGTAGCGCGTTGTGGATCCGGTTGTGTGCCTTCTGTTCGTCGGTGAGGGTGGCGCCCTTGGGCTTCTTGTACGCGATCGCGAGCGGCC
>NZ_JASNFO010000103.1:0-53336 GCF_032027725.1 Pseudofrankia coriaricola
GGGCGCCCCCCCCCACGCCGTTCTCGCGAATCGGGAGCTCAGGCCGCTGGCACGTCCAGGGCCTTGGGGTCCAGCTTGGTGAACAGGGCGCCCGACCACTCAAGGCGGCGGCCGGCCGGGACCGGCTGGCGCCGCCAGACACCCAGATCGACGCCCAGCACGGCCGCCAGACGCTCGGAGCTGAACGGCAGGAAGGGAGCGAGCGCGACGGCGATACCGGCGATCGCCTGCACCGACGTGGCGAGGCTGGCCGCGGCGGCCTCCCGGTCGACCTTGATGGTCTTCCAGGGCTCCTCACGGTAGAGGTACTGGTTCACCTCGCCGGAGATCTCCATCGCGGCCCGCAGCGCGGCCCGCAGCTCGACCTTCTCCAGCAGCTCGGCGACCCGGGCCAGGCCCTCGTCGACCTTCGCCAGCAGCTCGGCGTGCTGGCCGCCCAGCTCCGCCGGGGCGGGGACGTCCGGCAGCACCCCGTCGAAGAACTTGTTGATCTGAGCCATCACCCGGTTGACGAGGTTGCCCCAGTTGGCGATCAGTTCGTCGTTGACCCGGCGGATGATGTCCGCGTCGGAGACCTCGGTGTCGTTCTGCTCGGGCAGCACGGTCGAGACCGCGTACCGCAGCGCATCCGGCTGGAGGACGTCGAGGTAGTCCGGGACCGTCCGCCCGATCCCGGCCGACTTCGACGCCTTCGCCCCGCCGAAGGTGACGTACTGATTCGCTGGTACGTCGGTCGGCAGGTTCAGGCCGCCGTAGCCAAGCAGCATCGCCGGCCAGATCACAGTGTGGAACGGGATGTTGTCCTTGCCGACGAAGTAGTACGCCGCCGCGTCCGGGTTCTCCCACCAGGCGCGCCACGCCTCCGGGTCGCCGGCGATCGTCGCCGCCCACTCCTTGCTCGCCGACAGGTAGCCGATGACCGCCTCGAACCAGACGTAGATCCGCTTGCCCGGCCCGAGCTCGTCGGTCGGCAGCGGCACACCCCAGTCGAGGTCGCGAGTGATCGCCCGGTCGTGCAGGCCGTCCTTGACGAACTGGACCGACCAGTTGATCACGTGCCGGCGCCAGCCCTGCCGGCTCTGCAGCCACGCCAGCAGCTCGTCGGACAGCGCCGACAGCCGCAGGAAGAAGTGCGACGTCCGGCGCTGCTCGGGCACCGCGCCGGTCATCTTGCTGCGCGGGTCGATGAGCTGGTCCGGGTCGAGGGTGCGGCCGCAGTTCTCGCACTGGTCGCCGCGCGCGTTCGGGTACGCGCAGTACGGGCAGGTGCCCAGCACATAACGGTCGGGCAGGAACCGCTGTGCCTGGGGGTCGTAGAACTGCGTCGTCTCCTGGATGGAGATGTAGCCGGCGTCGCGCAGCCGGGTGAACACATCCTGGGTGACTCGGGTGTGGTTGTCCGTCCGGGTGGAGGTGAACAGGTCGAAGGAGATGCCGAGCCGCTCCCAGATATCCAGGAACACCGGGTGATAGCGGTCGACGACCTCCTGAGGAGTGATGCCCTCCTCCTCGGCGCGTACCGTGATCGGCGTGCCGTGGGTATCCGACCCGGACACCATCAGCACGCGGTTGCCCACCATCCGCTGGAACCGCGCGAAGATATCGGCCGGCAGGTAGGCGCCGGCGATATGCCCCAGGTGCGGTGCGCCGTTGGCGTAGGGCCAGGCGACCGCCACCAGGGTGGGACGGCCCTCAGGCCCGGGGTTGGTCCCCGGTGGTGGAGACGGGCTGATCTGCGCGGTCACGGCTTCACGTTACCCCCGGGGCACAGCTACCCCACCGATCCCCCAATGCGTCGCATCGACGAATTCCATACCTGCTGCTCGGTCGGCGCCGGTAGGCGGATCGGCGGGGACCCCTCGCCTGGCTTAATCAAGAAGAACCGCCGGCTCCCAGGCATTGTGGTCAGCCGCGCAGCTCCCGCGGATGGGCGGCGAAGGCGGCGTGAAGCGCGTCGCGCCAGGGGCGGGGCGGGGTGAGGCCGGCGTCGGTCCAGCGGCGGGCGGACAGTACCGAGTAGGCGGGCCGGGGCGCGGGGCGCGGGAACGCCGCTGTGGTCGTCGGGGCGACCTTGACCGCGTCGGGGCCGAGCTCCTCCATGATCGCCTGCGCGAAGTGGAACCAGGTGGTGTCGCCGGCACTCGTGTAGTGGTAGAGCCCGGGTGAGGCGCCGGAGAGCGCCAGCTCGACGATCCCGGCGGCGAGGTCGGCTGACCAGGTGGGTGAGCCGCGCTGGTCGTCCACGACCGTGAGGCAGTCGCGCTCACGGGCTAGCCGCGCCATCGCCTTGACGAAGTTCTTCCCTACCGCGCCGTATACCCAGGCCGTACGGATCACGTATGCCGACGGGCACAGCGCGAGCACGGCCTGCTCGCCGGCCAGCTTGGTCCGCCCGTAGGCGGAGACCGGGCTGGTCTGGTCGTCCACCTCGTACGGCTTGTCGGCCGTGCCGTCGAAGACGTAGTCGGTAGAGAGGTGGATGAGCGTCGCGTCGGCGTCCGCGCAGGCGGCGGCCAGGTGCGCGGGCCCGGCGGCGTTGGCGGCGTAGGCACCCGCCTCGTCGGTCTCCGCGCCGTCGACGTCGGTCCAGGCTGCGGTGTTCACGACGGTGAGCCCGCCCTGGATCTTCGCCGGTCTGGCCTGGTCGCGGATTACCGCCCGGACCCTGGCCGGGTCGGTGATGTCACACTCCGCCCGGGTCAGCCCAGCGGAGGCCGGCAGCCGGGGATCAGCGGCAAGCAGCCGGCACAGGTCGGAGCCGACCTGGCCACCAGAACCGATCACGAGTACGCGCACGGTTCGCAGTCTGGCAGACCGTCGAACAACCCGGCACCCACGTCAGGTAGGCACCCGCCGTGCCTTCCCGGGCGGGTTCCGACGCCGGCCGCCACGGCTCAGGGCGGGTGTGCCGGTGACATCGGCGCGTGCCTGCCCGCCACCTGCGGGAGGCCCGGGTGGATTCACAGGTATTGCACAGGTTTGTGCGGTGGCGTGGTGGGACTCCCACGGCGCCTGGCCGCGTGGGGCGCCCGCGCCGTGCGGCGTCCGGCGGTGAGCACCAAGCACCCGGCACGGCCGGGCACCGTGGCGCGGCCCACACCCAGGCAACACCATCGCGCCTGGGCATCGCATAGACCTGGGCAGCACGGCGCGCGGCGCGGGGCGGCACGGCATGCGGGCGGCACGGCATGCGGGCGGCACGGCATGGGCACCGTGGTGCCCGGCGGCGTGGCCTCCCGGGCCGCCGGGGCGCCGGAACCGGTCGTCTAGGCTTGACGGGCGGGTCGCGGGCCATATCGGGCCGAATCGCAACGGACCACGGCCCACATGAGGGGCCGTTCGGCCACGAATGGGCCGCGGAGACCCGGCGGAGCCGGCCTGGCGGCCGGCATGGCCGGAGGAGGGCGCGACGCGCCCGCGACGAAGCAACCACGGAGCCAAAGATCAGCGAGCGCACCGACACCGCGTCCCCCCCGCCCGAGGCGGGCGGCATGGGGATTCCCTCCCAGCCGACCGCGCCCGACCCATCCGGCGGACCAGCCGCCGCCGGCGCGCCGGACCACCCGCGGCGCGTGCGGCGCCCGCGGCGGGCCCCCGGGAAAGCGGCCGGGGCCGCCGGGGCGCTGGCCCGGCGGGTGCCGGCGGCCGTGCTGCTGATCACCGCGCTGCACGTCGCGCTGCTTGCTACCTACTCGGTGATCTACCCGACGTGGGCCGGCTACGACGAGGCGCAGCACGTCGACATGGTCTATGGGCTCCAGCACGGCGCCGGCTGGCCCGGCCCGGGTGACAAGACGATCTCCAAGGGGGTCGCGGCGACCTCGGACGACTTCGACCGAGGCGACTACGCCGACATGTTCCAGTCCGGCGGCAAGCGACGCGGCTCGCCGTCGTTCGCCGAGATCACCCCGACGCCACGCCCTGAGCGTGGCTCGTTCGACGAGCTCGGTGGGCCGGACCCCGTCACCGACGGCCGGCTGTCGAACCAGATGGTGCAGCACCCGCCGCTGGTCTACGCCGTCGGTGCCGGGCTGCTGTCCGCGCTGCCAGGCTCGGACGACTGGGCCTACGACGAACAGGTCTATGTCCTGCGGCTGCTCAACATCCTGCTGGTCGCGCCGCTGCCGTTGCTGGCCTGGGCGACGGCACGCCGCCTCGGCCTCGCCGAGATGGTGGCGCGGGGCGCCGCGGTGCTGCCGCTGGCGGTTCCCGGCCTCACCCGGGTCGGCTCGTCGTTCAACAACGACGGCATCCTCATGCTGTCCGCGAGCGCCCTGACGTTTGTCCTCGCAGGGGTGCTGCGAGGCGACCGGCGGGCGCGCACGGCGGTCTGGGCCGGGCTGTGGCTCACGGTGGCCCTGCTGTCCAAAGGAACGGCCCTGCTGCTGCCGCTCATGGTCGCCGCCGCCTACCTGGTCGGCTGGCTGCGCGACCGCGACGCGAGGCCGGCCGGCACCGAGCCGCGCCGTGCCCGCCTGCGCGCGGCGCTCGCCTCGCTGCCGTGGCGGCCGGCGGCCATCGCGCTCGGCGTGGGGCTCGCCGGCGGCGGCTGGTGGTGGGTGCGCAACTACGTGCTCTACGGGGCGGTCCAGCCGAACGGCTGGGGGGTAGACCCGCCCCGCCGGGAGCCGTTGCTGCTGCCCGACTCGTTCTGGACCTGGCTGTGGTACTTCGTCCAGACCATGTTCAACCGGTTCTGGGCCGGGCTGGGCATGTTCGAACCGCCGCAGCTGACGCCGATCGCGATCGTCTCCGCGACCGTCGTCGTCGTCGCGGTCGGCCTCGTCGGGCTCGCGACCGGCCTCGCCGGTCCACGCGGGCGTGGACGCGGGCCCGCGGAGTCGTCCGTTCCGCCGATCCCGGCGCGGGCCGCGGCCGACATGGCGGCGGCGCCAGCCGGGCGGCGCTGGCTGGGCCGGCTGCGCACGCCCGCGGTTCCGGCAGTCCTGCTGCTGCCGGCCGTGTTCGCCTATGTGACGGTCGGCCAGCGCAGCTGGGCCGACTACGAGCGCTACACCCGCGGCATCGCCGTCCAAGGCCGCTACCTCTATCTCGGCGTCGTCGGCATCGCCGTGGTCGCCGTGGCGGGTCTTGCCCGGCTGCTCGGCCGGCGCGCGTGCTGGACTCCGGTGATCCTGCTCGTCGGCGCGGTGCTCATGCAGGCGTTCGCGCTGCTGGCCATCTGCAGCTACTACTGGCTCGGCCGCGGCGTCGCCTTCACCCCGGCGCGGATCCCGGACGCCGCAGCCGCGATCGCCCGCTGGGCTCCGTTCCCTGTGGGCGTCACCTGGACGATCCTCGCGGCCACCGGCGCGCTGGTCGTGGCGGCGCTCGTCGTCGTCTCCCGCTCGTCCTTGCGCGACCTGCCGGCGGGGCTGGCCGGAGACGACCACGCGAAGCCATCCGCCGCGGGCGCCACCAGCCCTGAGCCCGGCGGGGTCGTTGGCGCGGACGCGGCGGATGCGGTGGCGGGTTCTCGATAACCCCGACCATGGTGCGCGGGGTCGCGGCTGTGGTTCCGCCCGCACGCCCCGCCGCTGTCGGGGTGGGGCGTGCCGCGGCGGCTCCGAGGTCTCGTCCCTTGCGGCCGGGACGCCCGAGCGGGTGCTGGATGTCGAACTGTGTCATTTAGGCCGGCCTATAGGCCTGCTCATCCAACACACATCAATGGCGGTGCCGCGAAGTGTGTCAACTCAGCCTGTCTATGGGCTGGCTGACGTGCCACGGATCGGGTTTCCGGTGAGACCCCGGCGGCCTGGTGCCTCGGGCGTGGTCGCCGGGCACCCAGGGGATCGGCCAGGGCTCCCGTGATCGGCCGCCAGCGGCCCGTTCAGCCGTGTGCGCGCGATCACTTTCTGTGTTCTACCCGGTGGTCGACCTCGCGCCCGCCGTGCTGGCAGCGCCGTCGCTGGAGGTAGCGCCCGCGGTGACGTCGCCGTCCGCCGCGGCGGCCTCGCTCAGCGAGGCGGCGCCGCTGACCGGGGCTTCCACCCCGGCGCCTAGCGCCGCCGGGGTGGTCTCCGCGACATGCCTGCTCGAGCGCATGCTCAGTTGGGGCAGGAAGCAGCTGAGGACAAGGGCGATCGCCGCGACCGGAGCGGCAACCCAGAACGCGACCTGGATCGCGTCGGTGTACGCGCCCTCGAAGCCCTGGCGAACCGCGGGCGGAAGGCCCGAGACCAGCTTCGGGCTCACCTCCGATGGGCTGAAGTTCTGCGGCAGCGCGGCGCCGTGGAGCGATGTCGCCAACTTGCTGGTCAGCTGGTTCGCGAAGATCGCGCCGAGGATGGCCGTGCCGAACGAGCCGCCGATCGATCGGAAGAACGCCGAACCAGACGTGGCCGCCCCGAGGTCACGGAACTCGACGGCGTTCTGCACCGACACGACCAGCACTGGCATGACGCCGCCCAGCCCAAGACCCAGCAGCAGCATGTAGATGACCAGCTCCGCCGAGCCGATACCCGGGGTGATCCGCGCGGCGAGCATCACGATCGCGATCGCCATCAGCGCGCTGCCGACGATCGGGTAAACCCTGTATTGGCCCGTCCTGCTCACCAGCCGCCCTGTGAGGGTCGACGACACGAGCATGCCGCCCATGACCGGTATCAGGTGCAGGCCGGACATCGTCGGCTCGATGCCCTGGACCACCTGCAGGAACAGCGGCAGGAAGGTGATGGCCCCGAACATCGCGAAACCGCACACGAAGCCCATGAGGTTGGAGACGTTGAAGACCCGGTTGGCGAACAGCCTCGGCGGCAGCACGGGCTCAACCACGCGCTGCTCGATGAAGCCGAACGCGACCAGCAGCACCACGCCGCCGACGACCAGGCTGATGCTGGCCGGGGAACTCCAGGCCAGCGTTGTGCCACCGAGGCTGGTGAACAGCACCAGGCAGGTGGCGGCACCGCCAAGTGCGAGCGTGCCGACGTAGTCGATCGATCGCTTCACCCGGTTGCGGGTCGACGGCAGCGCCGAGGCGACGATGATCAGCGCGATCGCGCCGAGCGGCAGGTTGATGTAGAAGACCCACCGCCAGTTCAGATGGTCGACGAACAGGCCGCCGAGCAGCGGGCCGACCACCGACGCGAAGCCGAACAGGCCGCTGAACACGCCCTGGTAGCGGCCCCGTTCCCGCGGCGACAGCACGTCACCGATGATCGTCTGAGCGCCGATGATGAGGCCGCCGCCGCCCAGGCCCTGCAGCGCGCGGAACGCGATGAGCTGGCCCATGGACTGGCTGAGCCCCGCGACCGCCGATGCCACCAGGAAGATGACGATCGCCGCCTGGAAGAAGATCTTGCGGCCGTAGAGGTCGCCGAGCTTGCCCCACAGCGGCGTGGACACCGTCGAGGCCAACAGGTACGCGGTGACGATCCAGGACAGGTGCTCCGCGCCGCCGAGGTCGCCGACGATCGTCGGCAGCGCTGTCGACACGATCGTCTGGTCGAGCGCGGCGAGCAGCATGCCCACGCCAAGGGCGAGGAGGATCAGGCCGACCCGGTGTCCTCCCGGCTTGTCCAGGACGTCCGCCGCCGGTGGCGAGGCGGGAGGGGTGGGCTCCGGGGACCGGCTCGCTGTGCTGGGTGACGCCATCACGTTCTCCCTCGGCGGCTGGGCGGGGCATGGTCGGCGGGGTTCGCGCGCCGGGCGCGGCGCGGTCCGTCCTCAGTCGGTCCGTGCTCAGTCGGGCCGGGCTCGATGGGTTCAGGCGGGCGTGGCGTCGGCCGGCGTCACGAGCGGCGGCGTGGCCGGCGGCGGGTTTGGGGCCGCGCGCGGCTGCCCGGACGCGGCCGGCTGCCCGGACGCGGCCGGCTGCCCGGACGCGGGCGGCGCGAGGCCGCGGGCGACGCTGTCGAATCCCGCCCGCAGGTTCGCCGACAGCGCCGCCGCGGACGGGTTCTGGGTTCCTTGCCAGTGGGAGATCGTCGACCGGACGACGGCCATCGCCACGGCGACGACGGTCGCCGGGTACGGGTCCTCGTCGGCCGACAGGCCGGTGCGCTCGCCGATGACCTCGGCGAGGCGCCGCTCGAAGATGCGCCAGGTGGCGGCGTGCGCGCCGAACAACTGCGGGTGGCTCTGGTGCATCTGCACCCGTGCCTGGTGCATCCGCGGGTCGAGCATCCTGCGCTCGAGCCGGGCGGTCAGGATCGCGGCGAGCGCACGCAGCGGCGGTTCGTCGGCCGGCCGGGCGCGCAACGCGGCGCACGTCTCCTCGATCTCGTCCTCGTCGATCCCGGCGAGGGCGTCTTCCTTGGACCGGAAGTAGTTGAAGAACGTGCGCGGGGAGACGTTCGCCGCCTGGGCGATCTCGTCGACGGTCACGCGCTCGAGGCCACGGTCGGCGACGAGGCGGACGGCGGCCTCCCGGATCGCGTCGCGGGTCTGGCGCTTCTTGCGCTCGCGCAGCCCGAGCTCGGTGGGCTCGGCCACACCGGCACTCACTCCCATCGCCCGTTCCTCCTCCCTCGCGCCCGCTCGCTTCGTGGTGCTCGTCGGCGTTCGTTCGTCGCTCCGGCCGCCGCGCGACCGGTCGTTCTCGGCCGGTCGCCGCCGGCGCCGGTGGTCGATCGTCCGCACCGTATCTTGCGTACTCTACAAGTTTGCCGTCAATACAAGTTTGCAGCCAGTGAAAAGATTTGATCGCGGGCCGCTGGGCCCGGTCGGCCTGGCCACGGGGCCTGCCCGGCAACCCTTTCGGGTGTCCGGGCAGGACCCGTGGCCAGGCGCCACGCACAACCCGCGTGCCAGGGGGCCTGCCCGGCAACCCTTTCGGGTGTCCGGGCAGGACCCGTGGCCAGGCGCCTCGCTCAACCGTCGTGCCTGGGCGAGCGGCCGCGCCTGGCCAGGTCACCGGAGAGCATCAGGTCCGCCGGAACCGTGTCCGGGATGGTCAGCTCCGGCTCGTCGCCGCTGGCCGTGCGCAGGCCGAGGTCGGCCAGGCGCGGAGCCGGGACGACCGTTCCACCGGTCGTGGTCCGCGGCCGGGCGTGCCCCGCCGTGGCGGCCTGGCCGGCCGTCGCGCCGACCAGCGCGGCGTCGGCCGTGCCGACCAGCCCAGCGTCGGCCGCCGCGGTGGCCTCAGTGCGGGCGTCGAGACCGCTGCTGCGGCGCATGCGCAGCTCGGGGAGCAGCCAGGCGGTCAGGAACCCGAGGAACGCGATCGGCACAGCGACCAGGAAGACGACCTGCAGCGAGTCGGTGTAGGTCTGGATGAAGCCGGTGCGCAGAGCCTCGGGCAGGCCGGCGATGAGCTTGGGGCTCACGTTCGAGCCGGTGACCCCGCCCGGCAGCGGGGCGCCGCCGACCAGGTGCGCCAGCTTGCCGGCCAGCACGTTCGCGAAGATCGTGCCGAACACGGCGGTGCCGAACGAGCCACCGATCGAGCGGAAGAACGTCGCGCCCGACGTCGCCGCGCCCAGGTCCCGCGGGTCGACCGCGTTCTGCACCGACAGGGTGAGGACCGGCATGACCATGCCCATCCCGACGCCGAAGACGAACATCGACAGGCTCAGCCGCAGGGTCGAGACGTCCGGGGTCAGCAGCGAGAACAGCGCCACGCCGACCGTCATCAGGCCGGTGCCGATGATCGGGAAGACCTTGTACCGGCCGAAGGCGGAGATCAGCCGCCCGGTCGTCATTGAGGCGATCATCAGGCCGAGGCTCATCGGCAGCATCTGCAGGCCGGACACGGTCGGGTCGATGCCCTTGACGACCTGCAGGAACAGCGGCAGGAAGATGATCGAGCCGAACATCGCGAAGCCGACCACGAAGCTCATCAGGCTCGCGATGTTGAACACCTTCAGCGTGAACAGCCGGGGCGGCAGGATCGGCTCGGCCGCCCGCCGCTCGACCAGCGCAAACAGGCCCAGCAGCGCCACACCGCCGGCCCCGAGGCCGATGCTCGTCACTGAGCTCCACGCGATCGAGGAGCCTCCGAGGCTGGTGAACAGGACCAGGCAGGTCGTGGCGGCCGCGAGGACGGCGGCTCCCAGGTAGTCGATCGAGGTCTTGGCCCGGTTGCGGATCGCGGGCAGCACCGCGGTGACGACGGCGAACGCGGCCACGCCGACCGGAACGTTGATGTAGAAGATCCAGTGCCAGGACAGGTGATCGACGAACAGGCCGCCCAGCAGCGGGCCGAGCACCGACGAGACGGCGAACAGCGCGCTGAACACGCCCTGGTAGCGGCCCCGCTCCCGGGGCGAGACCAGGTCGCTGATGATCGTCATCGCGCCGACGACAAGGCCACCGCCGCCCAGGCCCTGCAGCGCGCGGAACGCGATGACCTCTGTCATCGACTGGCTGAGGCCCGCGAGCATGGACGCGGCCACGAAGATCACGATGGCTGCCTGGAAGAAGCGCTTGCGGCCGTAGAGGTCGCCGAGCTTGCCCCAGATCGGTGTCGAGACCGTCGAGGCCAGCAGGTAGGCGGTCACCACCCAGGACAGGTGCGAGGCGCCGCCCAGGTCACCGACGATCGTCGGCAGCGCCGTCGACACGATCGTCTGGTCGAGCGAGGCCAGCAGCAGGCCGGTGCCGAGAGCGGCGACGATCAGCCAGATCCGGCGGCCATCGCCGGCGGCGCCGGCCGCTGTGCCGCCGGTGAGGTTCGAGGCCCGGGTACCGCCGGTTCCTGGAGTTCCCGCTGGGCCGGCGGGTGCGAGCGTCGAGGTTCGAGCTGCGTCCTTCGTCCGGGTGAGCCGGGTGGTCATGGCCCGGGCGGCGCTGCGTGGCGAATTCATCTGCGTGTCTCCAAAGGGTGCGCCTCCGGGCCTTGGGGGTCCGTCGTTCGCGGTTCTCGTTTCGCGTTTCCGCGCCCTGCACGGTCGCCGGCCGCGGCGGCGGGATCAGGGTCCGCGTCGGGGCTGGACGCGGTGCCGGGCCGGTCGATCGTGCGTGCACTACAACTTTGCCTCTCCTACAAGTTTGCAGTCAACGCAAAAATTCCGAGCCTGCAGAGATCTGGGTCACCTCCACGAGGCGACTTCCGCCAGCGGCGTGCGGGCGGCATGACGTGACGACGCCGGAACGGCGCTCCGACGGAGTGACGCTCCGAGGGGTGACGCTCCGAGGGGGAGGCGACGGCGAAGGGGCGATGAGGCGGGAGGGCGGGAGGCCGGGAGCGAAGGCTGCCCGGCGGCGCCTGACGCGCAGGTCATGCCGTGCGAGGGGTGCAGACACGGGGAGACACCGGGGAGGGCGGAGCCGTCACGGCGGGATCGGCTGGGACACTGACGACGATGGCGACGCCGCTTGACCAGCCGGTCACGACCGTGACGACACAGCCGGTCGTGGATTCAACGACCCCTCCCGGCCCAGAGCCGACCGACACGATCGACACGACTGGCGTGGATGGCACGGATGGCGCCCCGAGCCCCGCGGCGTTTCGACGGTCGGCGGCTTGGCGGTCGGCGGCTTGGCGGTCGGCGGTGTGGCGGCCAGGAGCGCGGCGGCGACTGGGCGCGTGGGCGCGGCGGCACGCTTTGTTCGGTGTGGTCGCGCTGGTGGCGCTCGTCGCCAGGGTGCTGGTCGTGGTCACCTACCAGCCGGCGCTGATGTACCTGGGCGACTCGGGCGCCTACCTGGATCAGGCATGGCATGGCCTGTGGCCCGAGGACTGGCGGCCGTCCGGCTACCCGATGTTCCTGCGGCTGGTCGACGGCGAGGCCCACCTCACCCGGCTAGTGATCATCCAGCACGCGCTGACGTTCGCCGTCGGCATCGTGCTGTACGCAGTGGCCGTCCGGGTGACCCGGCGGACGTGGGTGGCCTCGCTGTGTGCCGTGCCCATGCTGCTGTCGCCCTGGGTGCTCGACCTCGGCCAGTTCGTCCTCGCGGAGACGCTGTTCAGCGTGCTCACGGGCCTCGGGCTGCTGCTGCTCGCGATGCCCGGCCGGCCGCGGGTGTGGGCCGCGGCGCTCGCCGGGCTGCTGCTCGGCGCGAGCCTCACCGTCCGGACCGTCGGCTACGGACCGCTCGCCGTCGCGTTCGCCGTCCTGGTCGTGACCGCGACGGCCGCCGCCGTCCGGGCCCGCCGCGAGCAGGGCACGGAGAGGGTCCGCGGGATCATGCGGGTACTCGCCGTGGCTCTCTCGTTCGTCGGTGCGGCGGCGGCGCCGGTGTGCGCGTACAGCGGGTGGAGCCTCTCGGAGGGCAAGCACTTCAACGTCTCGGCGCACTCCGGGTACTTCCTGTACGGCCGGGTCGCGCCGTTCGCCGACTGCGCCGCGCTGCCCGAGGACCGTCCCGTGCTGCGGACCCTGTGTGACACGCGGCCCGTGGCGCGGCGCACCCAGCCCGACACCTACCTGTGGCCGGCGAAGTCGCCGCTACGCCAGGGCCACGCGCGCATCCCCAAGGGCCGAGAGGAGCTCGCCGGCGAGTTCGCGGACGACATCGTCCGCGCGCAGCCGTGGATGATGCTGCGGACGTCGGGCGACTATCTGGTGGGCTACTTCTCCCCGACGCGGCACGAGAACGCCAGGACGTCCCGCGCCGACACCTGGGAGCTGCCGGACACGCTCACCAACGTCCTGCCGGAAAGCGACCCGAGTTCGGCCGACGGCTACTACGTCGTGACGACCCTGCGGACGGGGCTCGCGGAGCGGCTCGCCGACTACTCGCGGCTCGGCTACGTGCCGATGCCCCTGGTCGGCGCCGGGCTGCTCGCCGGGCTGCTCGCCGTCCCGGTGGCCCGGCGCCGCCGCAGGCCCGGCCCTCCTCCGATGTACTGGCTCGCGGGCGCCGGCGGCCTGTCGGTGCTCGCGATCAGCGCGCTGACCGCCGGCTTCGACTACCGCTATCTCTCGTCCGTCCTCGGCGTCCTCGGCGCCGGCGCCGTCCTCGGCGCCGCGAGCCTCGCGCGCGCCCTGCGCGGCGCGCCGGCCCAGACCACGACGCCGGCCGCCATCGGCACCGGCCTCGCCGCCGCCGGCGACATTGCCGCGGCCGGCGACATTGCCGCGGCCGGCGACATTGCCGCGGCCGGCGACATTGCCGCGGCCGGCGACATTGCCGACGCCGATGGCGTCGCCGTGCCGGCCACGGCGAAGGCCGTCCCCGCGCCGGCCGTCGCGATTCCCGTGCCCGGTCGTCCCGAACCGTCCAGTCCTGCTGGCCCGTCGGATCCCTCCGGGCAGACCCAGGCCGTGGGGGGGGGGGGGGGGGGGGGGGGGGGGGGGGGGGGGGGGGGGGGGGGGGGGGGGCCGCCCCGCCGCCCCCCCGGGGATCGGCCGCCAGGCATGGATGTCGGCGTTCCCTGTCGTGCTTTGCCGGATTTGTGCATACGCTGGACGTGATCAAGGCGGCCTGGCGGGGCTGGGAGCGACGGGTGATCCCGGTCCGGGTATGCCTTCTGGCGTTGGAGTTCGAGTCCGGCCGGGCGCTCTGGTGGGATGAGAGGTGCGTCGCGGGCGGTCGTGGCGACAACACCGCTGGTGACCGCGCCGTGACTGGATCCGTGCTGCTTGGCGGGCGAGGCCGGTTGAGCCGGGTAGGCCATCGTTCGTGGCGGAAGTCGCACGGCGACGATGGGAGGCCGAACGTGCGGGTGGCATTTCTCGGAATGGGCAAGATGGGCCAGCTGATGGCGGCCCGGGCGCTGACCGGCGGGCATGAGCTCACCGTCTGGAACCGGACGCCCGGCCGGGCTGCCGAGCTGGTCACGGCCGGTGCCCGCGAGGCCGGTTCCGTCGCGGACGCCGTCGCGGACGCCGACGTGGTCGTCCTGATGCTGTTCGGGCCGGAGTCGGCCGGTGAGGTGATGGAGTCGGTTCATGTCGCCGCGCCCGCCGGGCTGTTGGTGATCAACGCGACGACGGTCGGGCCGGAGTCGGCTCGCGAGCTGGGCCGGGCCGCCGCCGCCGCCGGGCTGCGATACGTGGACGCGCCGGTCGTCGGCACGCTCGGGCCGGCCCGCGAGGGCAAGCTGAAGATCCTCGTCGGCGCGAGCGAGGCCGACCTCGCCGCCGCCCGGCCGACCCTGGAGCTGTTCGGGGATCCGGAGCGGATCGTCCGGGTGGGCGAGGTGGGCGCGGGCAGCGCGCTGAAGCTCGTCGTCAACCTCACCCTCGCCGAGGCGATGGCCGCCGTCGCCGAGACCGTCGCGCTCGGCGTCGACCTGGGCCTCGACCGCGAGGTCGTGCTCGACGAGCTCGCCGGCGGGTTCCTGGGCGGAGTCCTCGGCTACAAGCGGGCGATGATCGAGTCCGGGAACTTCACCCCGCCCGCGTTCACCGTCGAGGCCCTCGCGAAGGACGTCAGGCTGGCCGTCCGCGCCACCCCGCGCCAGCTCGGCCTCGCCCAGGCGGTGCTCGGCCTCACCGCCGAGGCCGCCCGCCGCGGCCAGAGCGAAGACGACTTCTCCGCCATCGCGGACCTCGCCCCGCTGCCGGCGGCTGCCGAGCCCGGCGCCGCCGACCCGTCGCGCCGCCCCTACTCCACGCCCCACGGTTCGGCCGCCCAGACCTGAGAGCCGGATTGCTCTAGAGCAGAACGGTTTGACGTAAATCGCCTGGCTCCACCGGGTGCGTGCGTGGTCGTCGGAGTGGGCCCGCTAACGTCTTCTCCGGGCGCATTGGCCGACGAAGGCCCGGCCGCCCGCGATAATCGGGATGCCAGGTGGGGACGGCAGGGGAGCGGCGGTCGGGGCACGCCTGCGACCACCGCGAGATCGACCACCGCGAGATCGGCGACAGCGAGAAGACGCATGGCATCGGCGCCAGGGGCGCCCTCCGTGTCCACATCGCCGCCCGGTGGCGTCGCGCGGTAGCGGTTGTCGGTACGCGTGTCAGTAGGCGCGTCGGTTCGGGTGATGACCCCGGTTCGGGTAATGACCGGGGTGCCGGTCGCTCGGCGACGCGGCGGTGGGTGGTGGTCGGGGTCTCCGGGGCGAGCCTGGTCTTCGCCGCGCTTGCCACACTGACAGCACTCGCCATTCCGCCTTTCACCAGCGCCGACGAGGCCCAGCACACCTCCTACGCCCTGGAGGTCGGCAGCGGCAGCCTGCCGGTGATCGACACCCCGGTCCGCTCCCTCCTCCCCGGAATGCCGGGCATCCCCGCCGACTGCGTCGTCACCCCCGAACAAGCCAGGGCCGGCCTCGAAGCGGCCCGCGCACGGTTGGCCCACGAGGGTGGGTCCGGACGGGGATCAGCCACCGTCCCCGGCGCCGGAACGAGGGAAGGGCCTCGCGCGGGCGAGACCGGCCGGCCCCCGACGTCCAGCCCGCCTTTGGCGATACCGGTGGCTGCCGAGACCGGCGCGCCCCAGCCGGGCCGGCCGACGGCCGGCGGCACCGGCACCGGCACCGCCCCTCGGCCAACGGCCGGTAGTGCCGGGAATGGCCGCCCGCTGTCGGTAGCCGTCGAGATGGCGTCCGCCGGTGGAATGCCCGCCTGCGCCCACGGGCCACGGGGAGTTCACAGCAACACCCAGCTGACCTACACGGCCAATCATCCGCCGTTGTTCTACGCCATCCAGTCGGTCCCACTCGAGGCCGGCATTCACAGCGGCCACCCGATCGCCGGTTTCCGCGCGGCCAGGCTTCTGAACGTCGTCTTCGGAATCGCGGCGCTCGCCGCGATCGCCTGGCTGGTGCGCGAGCTAGTACCCGCGCGCCCGGACCTGGCCGTCGGCACGGCGGCGGTCATGGGCACGGTCGGAATGTTCGTCAACTCCTGCGGCCAGCTCTACAACGACGGGCTATCCCTCGCGACGATCGTCGCGGGCCTAGCGGCCACGGTCGCGCTGCTACGGCGCGGGCCGTCCGCGATGCGCCTGCTCTGCCTGGCGGCCGTGGTGCTCGCGGCGGCGGCGACCCGGGCGAGCGGCCTGCTCGAGGCGGGGCTTCTCCTGCCGGTCGCCGGAATCGCCGTCGCACTCCACTCCGGCGGGAGGTGGCGCCGACTTGGATTCGGGATCGCCACCGTGGCGGGTGGCGCGGCGGTCGTATGCGCGGGAATCGGCTGGTTCTACTGGAGAAACATCCAGCTTTACGGCGATCTCACGGCGAGCGGCCTGATCGCCAAAATGTTCCCGATATCGGAAAAGCCGATGACGGCCGGCGAGATCCTGCACTCACGCGCTTTCGCCTGGGCCATCTACCGGGGCTTCTACGGCCGCCCGCGCCTGCTCACCGACGGCCGTGACCTGACGGACGGGCCGAAGCTGGTCCTGCTGGTGCTCGTCGCGGGCCTCACGCTGGCGGCGCTGCGTTGGACCGCCCGCCGGTGCGCGGTCCTGTGGGCGCGCGGCGCGCGGCTGCTCGCGGCTCGGAGGGCACTGCCGTCGGCCGGCCCGATCGCCCTGCCGCCCGCCCGCGAGGCGCCGGACGACGGCGCCTCCGATCCGGCGCCCGTGCCTGATCTGGCGCCCGAGCCCGACCTGCGTGGGACGCGAGACGCCACGGCGGGCTTTCTCGGCGTGTGCCGTCGCCGGGCGCCGGGCGCGTTCGCATGGGTGCTGATCATGCTGCATGTCGCGGTCGCGGCCGCCACGCTGGTCGGCTACGTCGCTGCCGGTGGTGCGTGGTTCGCCCGTTACCTCCTGCCAGCCGTACCGGTCGCGACGCTGCTCCTCGCGGCCGCGCTCGCCGCGCTGCCAGGCGCGCGCCGCGGCCTGCCCACCGTCGTCACGGTCGCCGCGCTCGCCCTCATGACCTGTGTCATGACGGGACGGGAGCTCGCGTTCAAGCTCCCGGCGCTGCACCAGTACGACACGGTCGGCCGCCTCCGGTCGGCGCTGGTCGTGAGCGGAGCCCACGCGCCCACGTTCACGCTGTGGACGCTATGCCTCGTCGCGCTAGCCGGCCTGGCCCTCCTCACAACCGCGTTGTGGTCTCTCGCCACCGCGGCCGTCCCCACCTGGCCCGTCCCACGTCCGCGGGTCAACCGCCGTCCGACCTTCGCCCACCGGCCGATGCCCCGACCGGTCGTGGCCAACGCCCCACCCACCGCCGACCCGACTCCAAGCTCCTGACCTGTTGTCAGCGGACGTAGGCGGCGCCGCCGTCTACCGGGAGGATCGCGCCCGTGATGTAGGCGGCGGCTGGGCTGGCCAGAAAGACCGCGGCCTGGCCGATGTCGGATTCGGGGTCGCCGGTGCGGCGTAGCGGGATGGTGGCGAGGACGTCGGCCATGGCCGCGGGCTCGTCGGCGGCGAAACGCTCGAGTGCTGGGGAAAGCGCGAACGGCATGATCGTGTTGACGCGGATGCCGTCGGGGCCCCATTCGACAGCGGCGCCGCGCGAGATCGAGTTCAGCGCGGCCTTCGTTGCCGCGTAGACGGCGCGGTCGTGGGTGATCGGGGCGATCGAGGCGCCGGAGGAGACGTTGACGACCGAGCCACCGCCCCGCAGGTAGGGATGGCACAAGCGCATCAGGCGGAGCGCGGCGAGCGGGCCCGACTCCCAGCCGGCCGCGATCGTCTCCTCGCTGATGTCCAGCAGCTTCCCGAATGGCACGGTCATGGCGCTGTTGACGAGGATGTCGACAGTCCCGAACGCGGCGACGGTCAGCTCCACGAGCCGGATGAGGTCGGCGGGCACGGTGACGTCGCAGCGGATGGTCAGGGCCGTGCCGCCGCGCGCCTCGATCTCCTTGCGGACGGCGTCGAGCGTCGGCTCGGTACGGCCGCAGACGACCACCCGCGCCCCGGCACCAGCCAGCGCGAGCGCGATGCCGCGGCCGACTCCCTGCCCGCCGCCGGTCACGATCGCGGCCTTGCCAGCTAGAGGGCCAAAGGGTGTGCGAAAATGATCTTCTTTCGCACACCCGGCGGCCGTTGTCCCCAGGATCACTAACGGGCCTGTGGGCACCGCTGGGCTACCGGCCTCAGTTGTCATCTTTCCCGCCTCTCCAAGGTCGGTCGCCGGGTCGTCCTCCGTAGGGGGAGAACAGGTTCGAAGCGTCGCGGGTCATGACCGTCGCGGCAAGTCTCGGCATCAGGCGTCGAACCGGCGACATTTGACCGCGGCGGGAAAGCCAACCGGCACCGGCCCGCGACGGCAGTCTCCAAGCCGGCAGATCCCTGGTACGCCGGACTGAGTCGGGCGCGCCGAAGATCGGTCGTGTCGTCGAGGTGATATCTCGGATGCCGCGGCCATCGGCCCGGGACGATGTGGACATGCGCCTGCCTGTGCACGTCGAGAGTTGGCAGATCGAATGCTGCATGGATCCGCCCTCGGTGGGAGACCACGTGAGATGGCAGCTCGTGTTCACGGCACAGTCGGAGCGGGACGGCTCCGACGGGGCCGGACTGGTCGAGCTGGACCTGGTTGCCGCGCACCTGGGCGCCCAAACGGCGTCGATGCCGGCAGACAACCCCCGCCACGGCACGTGGCTGGGAGCGCCCGACGTCGCCGACGGCCTGTCGCTCTTCTGGGTGGCCCGTCAGCCAACGGCGGGCCCGGTCCGGCTTACCGGCTACATCGGCGAGGACCACCACGCTGGTGTTCCGGAGTCGTTCCCGGAGACCCACGGGACCATCCGCGGCATTCGAGTCCAGACGTGCCGCATGATTGAGGTCGGGCCGAGAAACTGGCAGCCGACCGGCGAACCACCGTCCTACGAGGACGTGACCACGTCGCCGAAGCGGTTTCGGACCGCCCTACAGCCAGGACAGGTCGGCACGGTGCAGACCGGGATCCTCGTCGACCTCGAGGTAGGGGCCAGCCTCGGCTCCTGAGGCCCCGGCTGCCGCAAACGGCTCTTCAAGTGTGTGTCCTGTCAGGCCACCTTCAGGGCTCCGGCATGTTCTCGCTTCGCCTCAATGCCGCTTGGCTAGGCCAAGATCGACCAGCATCACCGCAGGTCAACGGTCCGCGCGAAGATCGCGAAGAATCCTGACTAGGTGCATTTCGCTTTGCCCTGGTATGGGCGGGACGAGCGGCCGGATGGCCGCGCCTCGTCGTGCACCTTGGCGCTGAACGCGGGGCCGTTCATGATCTGGTGGGATCCTCGGAGCCCCAGCTTCTAAGATTCCACCAGATCATGAAAGTGGCACCAAATATCAAGAGGCCAAGTCCTTAAAAACGCCGGGAAGGTGAGACCGGAACTGTTCACGCTGAGACCGGCCCAAATATCGGCAGGTCAAATGCCCTAACACGCGGAGTTCCTAGGTCACCTTCGGGCCGGCGGCCGGGAAATCCGCTTCAGTGAGTTAGACCATCGCGGAGAAGCCCCGAGGAGGAGATCGCCGCGATCATCGACCGCGCACATCCGCTTCAGGGAGTTAGGCCGTCCAGGAGGAGGGCCACGCCGCCGACGAACTCGTCGTCGCGGGTGACGCCGGCCGCCGCGGCGGCGCTGTCCGCCAGAAACGGGAACTCGGACGAAACGGCGGAGCTGGGGACGGTGGCCAGGGCATCGAGGCCGGATGGGCCGCCGAGGTGCTCGAGCTGGATGGCGCCGATCGCGTAGGCCAGGAGGCTGCGCAACGCGATCACGCGCCGCTCGCCGTCGATGCCGGCGCCGGCCAGGATGGCGAGCACTGTCTCCGACCAGCGCATGATCGCCGTCGAACGGTACCGGCGGGTGAGCGCCAGCGGGACCGTCGACGGGTGGGTGCCCACCGTGTCGCGCAGCCTTCTGGCCATCACCGTGAGCTGCTCCCGCCAGGACGCGGCATCGCCCGGCCCAGGCGGATCCGTGTCGATCTCGCCGAGCACGGTCTCGACGACCAGTTCTTCCAGCTCGTCCCGGTCCTGGACGTATCGGTAGAGCCCCATCGTGCTCACACCGAGCTGGGCGGCGACCGCTCGCATGGTCAGTCCGGCGAGGCCGTCCCGGTCGACGACGTCGAGGGCCGCCGACGCCAGCTGCAGGTGGGTGAGCGAGGGGCGGCGCGGCATCGGGATCGTCCATCGGGTAGTCGGGCCGGGCCGGCGGTCGCCGGGCCAGCGGGTCGGTGGGTCCTCGGGTCAGCGGGTCGGCGGGCCAGCGGGTCGCCGGGCCGGCGACCCGTGGCGGCCGGCGAGACGTCCCGCTCGGAGGAGCGGTCAGCTGGGGGTGCGGCTTCAGTGGGTTGACAGCGTACAAGGTACGCCTACGCTGGTAGGCGTACCTTGTACGCCTACGGTGGGAGTGAGATCCTGATGTATACCCCGCGAAACCCGGTGCGGCCCGGTGACGTGGTCGCCGTCCGCGAGCTCGTGCCTGTCGCCGGCCCGCCGATACCGGTCCCCGATCCGGCTGGACGGCTCGTTCACCTGCAGTTCCGGCGGTTTGCCGGCTGTCCCATCTGCAACCTGCACCTTCGCTCTGTCGCCCGTCGGGTCGCCGAGATCGAAGGCGCAGGGGTGCGGGAGGTCGTCGTCTTCCACTCGCCGGCGGCCGAGCTCGCCCGCTATGCCGACGAGCTGCCTTTGACGCTGATCGCAGATCCGGACAGACGGCTCTACGTGGAGTTCGGCGTCGAGTCGGCTGCCCGCGCGCTGCTCGACCCGCGGGCGTGGGGCGCGGTCATCGGCGGGGTCGCCCGCAGTACCTGGGCGGTCCTGCGGGGCCGGGACCGGCCGCCGGCGCGGCGCCAGCCGCACGGCCGCCTCGGCCTGCCCGGCGACTTCCTGATCGCGCCCGACGGCAAGGTGCTCGCCGCCAAGTACGGCGAGCATGCCTACGACCAGTGGTCCGTCGACGAGCTGCTCGTCCTGGCCGCCGCCCCTCGGGAGCTGGCCTCGGCCGGCTGACGGCCTGCCCCTCGTCGCCGTGACCAACTGTGACCGCTGCGCCGCCCGCGGACCGCCATGTCCCATGGCTGCCTTCGGTTTCCCCGGTCCCTACCGCCTGGCCTCTGGCCCTGCTCCCTGGCCTGCGGCCTGCGGCCCCGGTCCCCGGCTCCGGCGCCCGGGCCTCAGGGCTGGTCGAGCTGGCGGAGGCGGGTGGTGAGGAAGTCGCGTTCGACGGAGTTGTCGGTGATGGTGAGGGCCTCCTCGTAGGCGAGGCGGGCTTCGCCCGGGCGGCCGAGCTGGCGCAGGAAGTCGGCACGGGCGGCGGGGAGATAGCCGTAACCGGCGAGCTGGGGCTCGGCGGCGAGGTCATCCAGCGCGGCGAGGCCGGCGGCCGGCCCGTTCGCGAAACCGACCGCGACCGCCCGGTTGAGGGCCACGACCGGCGACGGCCAGCGCGCGGCCAGCAGGCCGTAGAGGCCGACGATCTCGCGCCAGTCGGTGTCGGCCCAGCTGGGCGAGCCGGAATGCACCGCCGCGATCGCGGCCATCAGCGGGTACCGGCCGGGCAGCCGCCCCGGGCCGTGCCCGGGCCCGCGTCGGCGTAGCCCCTCGCGGACCAAAGCGATGCCCTCGTCGATCGCGGCCCGGTCCCACTGGGCCCGGTCCTGCTCGGCGAGCAGCAGCAGCCGCCCGTCGGGGCCGACCCGGCCGGCCGCCCGGGCGTCGGTGAGCAGGATGAGGGCGAGCAGGCCGGCGACGTCCGGGTCGTCGGGTAGCAGCAGGCGCAGCATCCTGGCGAGGTCCAGCGCCCGCTCGACGAGGTCGCGGCGGACCAGGTCGGCGCCGGCGGGCGCGGTGTGACCGGTCGTGAAGAGCAGGTGGACGACGGTGAGCACCGCGTCGACCCGATCGGGCAGTTCGGTGGGCGGCGGCACCCGGTACGGGATCCGGGCCGCTGTGATCTTCTTCTTGGCCCGGGTGATCCGGGCGGCCATCGTCGGCTCGCTCACGAGGAACGCCCGCGCCACCTCGGCCGTCGTCAGCCCGCACAGCAGCCGCAGGGTCAGCGCCACCCGCGCCTCGGGCGCCAGCGCCGGGTGGCAGCAGGTGAAGATCAGCCGAAGTCGATCGTCGGCCGCGCCCTCGACCACCGGCAGGTCCGCCAAGTCCAGTGCCGGCATCCGGGGCCGGGAACCGGGGCGCGGCCCGGAGGGCGAGGTGACCTCGTCCTCCGGGCCCGGCGCGGCCTCGTCCTCGATGAGCAGGGGCAGGCTGCGGCGCAGGGCCGCGTCCCGGCGGAGCAGGTCGATGGCCCGCCGCCGGGCGACCGTCGTCAGCCAGCCGCCCGGCCGCGCGGGGATCCCCTCGTCCGCCCAGGCCGTCAGCGCGCGGGCGTAGGCCTCCTGGACGCACTCCTCGGCGACGTCGAGGTCACGGGTGACGCGCACCGTCGCCGCGAGAACGAACGCCCACTCGCGCCGGTGCGCGTCGGCGACCGCGGCGGCCACTTCGGCGGTGCGCATCGGGTGGTCGGGCCTACTCGAAGGTCATGATCGGGCGGACCTCGACGCCGCCGAACGGCGCCGGGACCTCCTTCGCGATCGCGATCGCCTCGTCGAGATTGGCGGCCTCGACGAGGTAGTAGCCGCCGAGGGCCTCCTTCGTCTCGGCGAACGGGCCGTCAGTGACGGTGAACCCGCCGGCGCTGTCGGAGCGGACCGACGTCGCCGTGCCGACCGGCTGCAGGGCGTTGCCGCCACGCAGGGACGGCCCGTTCTTCTCCCCGAACGCCGTGTGCTCGCGCATCGCCCGGTCGGTGGCGGCCTGGCCGCCGGCGACATAGCCAGCCTCGTCCTCGTAGATCAGGATCAGGTACTGCGCCATCGCATGTCCCCTGTCGTCTCGCGGCCCGCCTCTCGGACCGCTCACGGATCCGACGAACGGCTCTTGGACGGATCGACACCCGTCCGGGAAGATTCTTCCCGACTTTGCGTAGCCAGCCGATCGTCACGCGTCGAAGCTTGTCCGTCGAAGTCTGCCCAAGCCGGCGCGCCCGCCCACGCCGGCCCGAGCCTGTGCGCCGGCCCACGCCGGCGCGCGCCGGCACACACCAACCCACGTCGGCGCGCGCTGGCCAGGCTCGGCACGTCGCCGGGATCGCCGGGTCTGTGCTCGCCCCCGGACGCCGCGTGACCTTGGTCGTGACGTCTCGGGAGTCGATCAGTTACGTGAACGTCAGATTTTGGGATGTGCTGAGATGTCGATCGTTAGCTTGTGTTAAGCAAGTATGTGCCGCCGACTTGTCGGGCCTGCTCGGTGGCGTGCGTCCGCGGGCTCATCTCCGACGGCGCCGGATGCCGGCCCGGACGGGAGCAGCACCGACGATGACCCCGAGGCCGCCCTCGCCACCCAGTCCGGCCGCGTCTGGCGCCAACTCTGCCGGAGCCGACTCCGCCGGGGCCGGTGACGCCGTGTCGGCCGACCGTGGGCGGCACTACGGCAAGATCGCGCTGTCGAACACGACGGTAGGCGTGCTGATGGCCTCGATCGACGCCTCTATCGTGATCATCTCGCTGCCCGCGATCTTCCGGGGGATCGGGCTCGACCCCCTGCAGCCAGGGAACATCAGCTACCTGCTCTGGATGCTGATGGGCTACATGGTGGCGGTGGCGGTGCTGGTCGTCTCGCTCGGGCGGCTCGGCGACATGTACGGCCGGGTGCGGATCTACAACGCCGGCTTCGCCGTCTTCACCGTCGCCTCGGCGGCCCTGGCCCTCACCCCGTGGACCGGCGCGAAGGCCGCCATCTGGCTGATCGTGGTGCGGATCATTCAGGGGATCGGCGGCGCGATGCTGATGGCCAACTCGGCCGCGATCATCACCGACGCGTTCCCCGCCAACCGGCGTGGCATGGCACTCGGCATCAACCAGGTCGCCGCGCTCGCCGGTTCCTTCATCGGCCTCGTCCTGGGTGGCGTGCTGTCCGAGTGGAACTGGCGCGCGATCTTCTGGGTGAACGTGCCGATCGGCCTGGTCGGCACGATCTGGGCCTACATCAGCCTGCGGGACAACGGCCGCCGCTCCGCCGCGAAGATCGACTGGTTGGGTAACGTGACGTTCGCCGTCGGCCTGACCGCGCTGCTCGCCGCCGTCACCTACGGCATCCAGCCCTACGGCGGACACACGATGGGCTGGACCAACCCGAAGGTGCTCGCCGCGCTGATCGGCGGGGTGGCCGTGCTCGGCACGTTCGCCGTCATCGAGACCAAGGTCGAGCACCCGATGTTCCGGCTGCAGCTGTTCCGGATCCGGTCCTTTGCCGCGGGCAACATCGCCCTGCTGCTGACGGCGATCTCTCGCGGCGGCCTGCAGTTCATGCTGATCATCTGGCTGCAGGGGATCTGGCTGCCGCTACACGGTTACGACTACGAACAGACGCCGCTGTGGGCCGGCATCTACATGCTGCCGCTGACGGTTGGATTCCTGGCGGCGGGACCGGTGTCCGGGGCGCTGTCCGACCGGTTCGGTGCCCGGGTCTTCTCCACCGGCGGCCTGCTGCTCTGCGCGTGCTCGTTCGGCGGCCTGCTGCTGATCCCGACGAACTTCCACTACACGACGTTCGCGCTCCTGTTGCTGCTGAACGGTATCGGCTCCGGCCTGTTCGCCGCGCCCAACACGACAGCGATCATGAACTCGGTACCGGCCGACCTGCGCGGCAGCGCGTCCGGCATGCGGTCGACGTTCATGAACTCGGGCAGCGTGCTGTCCATCGGCGTGTTCTTCTCGCTGATGATCGTGGGCCTGGCCTCGGTGCTGCCCCGGACCCTGACGGGCGGTCTCGCCTCGCACGGCGTGCCCGCGGACGTGGCGGGCCAGGTCGGCTCACTGCCCCCGGTCGGCAGCCTGTTCGCCGCGTTCCTCGGCTACAACCCCATCGAGCATCTAGTCGGCCAGGACACGCTGGCCAGTCTGCCGCCAGGCGATGCCCAGACGCTGACCGGCAAGGAGTTCTTCCCCTCTCTGATCACCAGTCCGTTCCACCACGGCCTGACGATCGTCTTCGCGATGGCGATCGTCATGACCCTGATCGCCGCCGCCGCGTCCCTCCTGCGCGGCGGCCGCTATGTCCACGTCGACGTCCACGTCGACAGGCCGACCACGCCCGCGTCATCCGTACCTGAGTCGTCCGTATCTGAGTCGTCCGTATCCGCGTCGTCCGTCCTGCCCACGGAGGCCGCCGTCGGCGGCCCGGAGGTCCTGGCCGCCGCCACCGAGTCCACCGCCCGACCCGGCGACTAACCGGTCGGGCGGCTCAGGCGGCCAGCTCGCCGGGCGGCTCAGGAGTCGGCGGCGCGGCGGTAGACGTCGGCGGTCAGCGCGGCGGTGCGCCGCCAGGTGAAGGTGCGGGCGTGTTCACGGCCAGCGCGGCGCGGGTCCGCCGTGCCGGCCGGGGTGGCGCCGGTGGCGTGGGCCGAGCCGTCGGCCAGGCCGCGGTGGCCGCCGTCGATCACGTCGAGCAGGGCGTCGGCCAGCCGGTCGGCGTCCGCGGGCGGGACGAGACGGACCGCGACGCCGACGACCGGGCCGGTCACCTCGCGTATCGCCGGGATGTCCGAGGCGATGACCGGTGTCCCGGCGGCGAGCGCCTCCAGCGGCGGCAGGCCGAAACCCTCGTAGCGGGACGGGAAGCACAGCGCGACCGCCCCGGCGACGGCCGTGCGCAGGTCGGCCTCGTCGAGGTAGCCGGCGCTGACGACCGCCCCGGCGGGCAGCCCCGCGGTGTCGAGCGCCGCCCCCCAGCCCGGCGGGCCGGCCAGCACCAGCGGTGGAATGTCCGGGTAGGTGCCGTGCAGGCCGCGCAGCGCGGACAGCAGCGTCCGCAGGTTCTTGCGCGGCTCGGCGGTGCCGACGAACAGCAGGTAGCGCTCGGGGAGGCCGCGCTCCTCGAGCCAGCCGGGCTTGGGAGGCGCCGCGCCGAACCAGGCGTCGTCCACGCCGAGGGGAGTGGCGATGACCCGGTCGCGGTCGATCCGGTAGGCCGCGATCACCTCCTCGGCGACCGCCTGGCTCGGGGTGATCACCACCGCCGCCCGCCGCAGCCCGCGCGGGACCAGCGAGGTGTAGCGGGCGGAGGCGGCGCTGACCGTGTCCGGGGTGCGCAGGTAGGACAGGTCATGGATGGTCAGCACGCCGCGCGCGGCGCGCAGCGGCGGCAACACGAAGTTCGTGCCGTGGACGACGTCGGCCCGCCCGGTGAGCAGCTCGACGGGCAGCCGCTCGCCGCTCGCCCAGATCTCCTGCAGGAGCCGGGCCGGCACCCGACGCGCCGCGGGGGTGATGCCCGGCGGCAGAGCCTCGGTGAGGCCGGCGAGGCCCCGCCAGGTGAACGCCGTCGCGGCGAGCTCCAGCGGCCGCGTCGAGGGGGAGCGGGCCGCCCTGCCAGGGGAGCGACCGTTTGCCGCGCGGGTGGCCAGCGTCGGCTCGGCCGGTTCGGTGGCCTCGCCGGCTGAGCGCCGCTCGCTCGTGCCTCGGCCCGCTCCGGTGCTGGGCGCCACCGCGCCGCCAGGCCGGCCGGAGCCGCCACGGCTGGCGAGGCCCGCGGCGCCTCGGCCGAGGGCGATCGTCCCGGCTGTCAGGCCAAGGGTCTCGTCGCCTACCAGGTCGGCGAGCCCGGCCAGCAGGCTCTCGACATAGCGCCCGACACCGGTCCGCCGGCCCAGCAGCGGGGTGCCGTCGAGCACCACCCGCAGCGGCGGCTGGTCCACGCTCACCGGTCGTCCGCCCCGAGGCCCGCTCCACGGCCGGCCGCCAGGTGCGCGGCCGCTAGGGCCGCTAGTGATCCTGGGGACAGCGGCCGCCGGGTGTGCGAAGGAAGATCATTTTCGCACACCCTTTGGCCCCCTAGGCGCATGGTCGTCAGATGTGCGGTCGTTCGCACGGCTGGCAGGTGAGTTCCTCGCACCGGAGCGCCCGGGATACGGGCCCACCCGCCGTGGATGCCCCTGTTCTGGCGCCGGAAGGGCGCCCGGCCGTCCGTCTTCAGCGCGCGTCAGCCTTCGTACAGGTGGTGGCGCGCGGCGATCGTGCGCCAGCGCTCGGCGAACGCCGCGTCGGAGAAGTGCTGGGCCTGGCCGACCGCCTCGGTGGCCAGCCGTGCGCGCAGGTCCTCCTCGGTGGCGAGCCGGCGGGTGAACGACATCAGCTGGTCGGGCTCCGTCCAGCGGAAGCCGTCGATGCTGTGCCGGACGATCTCGCGCTGGCCGGCGCGGTCGATGACGACCGGCACGCAGCCGCCCGCCATCGCCTCGACCGTCGTCATCCCGAAGTGCTCAGCCGTCCATGGCCGGCGCCGCTCGTCCTCGCCCCACCCGGTCGCCGACCAGAACACCGAAGCCGTGGACAGCAGCCGCTCGACGTCGGAGCGCGCCGCGTTCGGGTGCACCTCGACAGGCAGGCCGGCCGCGGCCTTCTTGATCTGCTCGACGTACGGCTTCTGCGAGTCCTCCATGCCGCCGACGACGTGCATCGTCCAGCCGGGCAGCGCCCCGCTGGCGTGCAGTTCGCCGAACCACTGGACCATCTCCAGCTGGCGCTTGGCGTGCCCGAGCCCGGGCGAGAAGAACCGCCCGACGGTGATGATGGTCTTCTCCCGCCTGGCCGCCGGGTGCAGCCGGTCGACCTGGATCGGCGGGTAGAGGACGTCGGCCTCCTGCCGCCACATCCGCCGGATCCAGCCGCGGGTGTAGTCGGAGTTGGCCATCACCGCGTCGTAGCGGTCGATCCAGGCCAGGTCGTGCGGGTCACGCAGCAGCCAGGGGAAGCGCAGCGCCACCTTGGCGCGCGGGCCTTCGTCCGCGTCGGCCACCCGCGGCCGGCTGATGGCCACGCCGAGCTCGCGCACGTCGGCCGGGCCCGGGGTGAACGGCTCGCAGATCAGGGTGATCTCGGTGCCGGTCGGCGACTCGGGCAGCGGGATCTCGTGCGCGACGAACTCCGCGCCGACGTCGATCTTGGCGAGTGTCTCGCCGCTGGCACCGACGATCCGCAGCGAGGTGCCGGTCGGAGCGCCCGGCCGGCCGAAGTCGGCGCGCAGCGCCCGCTGGGTGCCGGGGGAGATCGCGAGCACCGCGTTCCCGGACGACCAGCGCCACTGGCGCACCCGGCCGCCCTCCGGCGGATACCAGCCAAGGCCGAAGTCGACCGCCGGGCGCACCCCGCGCAGCAGCGGCCCGGCGGAGCGCACCGCCGCCTTGCGCCACGCCGCCATGTCGTGGTCGAACGGTGTCGGGAAGAAGCACAGGTAGGCGGCCTTGCGCGACCGGGTCGGCACCCGGCTCATGTAGGAGCCGTTGACGAACAGGTCGTACTCACCGGACCGGACCGACAGGTCCTCCTCGCCGCGGTCCGGGATCCGGACGTAGCGGCAGCCCGACAGGTCCAGACCGAGGTGCGCGCCGAGGTCGGCGAGATTGACGTCCGAGTGACCGAGGATGTCGACCTCGACGCCGTCGGCGGCCATCACCTGGGCGATCATGCCGTTGTGGCGCTCGCCGCCGCCCATCGAGTGCCAGAACCGGTTGTAGACGGCGGCCCTCACCGGCCGGCCCGCCGGGATGCTCAGCGGCCAGGTTGCCGGGGCCTCGCCCGCCGTCGCGGTGGCGGGGGTGCCCGGCGTCGCGGTGGCGGCGCTCGTGCCCTCGGCCTCGGCCGTCTGTGCCGGCGTCGTCGGGACGTCCTCGTCCTGGGCCACCTGGTAGGCGTCGGCCAGCTCGTCGTCGGCCGCCAACCCGCCGGCGCGGCCGTGGCGGGACTCCTCCACGGGCCCGTCAGCCGTCACTGGCTCATCAGCCGTCACAGACCCATCAGCCGTCACAGACCCATCAGCCGTCACAGACCCATCAGCCGCCGCGGGCCTGCCGGCGAACCGGGCCCGCAGCGGGACGGCGCCACCGCTGGAGACGGGCGCCAGGACGCCGGGCTCGGCGGCCAGGGGCGACGGCGCGGCCAGGCTCGGTACCGCGCGCTCCGGGATCGCCGGCTCCGGCAGCGTCCCGATCTGGAAACCCACGTGCCTTCGCTCACCGGAGAAGCCGGAGTACAGCATGAACGCCCGCTCGGTCGGTTGGTCCGGATGCACCGGCCCCGGTGGGTTGGACGGTTCCTCGCCGTCCTCGCCGGGGTGGTCCCTGTCGTCCGCCAGGACGGTCTCGACGGGTTCGGTGGTCTCGACCGGTTCGGCGGTGCCGCTCCACGTCGCCGGTTCCGGCTCGCCCGCGGGAAGTTCGTCGGTGAGTTCGAAGGCGCCTTCGTCCATGGGGATGCCGGTCTCGACGGGTTCGGCGGTGCCGCTCCACGTCGCCGGTTCCGGCTCGCCCGCGGGAAGTTCGTCGGTGAGTTCGAAGGCGCCTTCGTCCATGGGGATGCCGGTCTCGACGGGTTCGGCGGTGCCGCTCCACGTCGCCGGTTCCGGCTCGCCCGCGGGAAGTTCGTCGGCGAGTTCGAAGACGCCTTCATCCATGGGGATGTCGACGTCCGAGAGGGCGCCGCCGTTGTCGGCGCCGGCGGTCTCCTCGGAGCTGGTGAGGCCGCGCGCCTCCGCGTCGGCCATGCCGTCGTCGGTGGGCTCGAAGGCGCCGTTGCCGACCGGGGCCGGAAGCGCGTCGTCGAGCACGGGACCGAGGGCGTCGCCGGGGAGATCCTCACCGTAGCCGCCGCCCAGATCACCGACGAAGCCGAGCCGCTCGTCGAACGAGCCGGGGGCCGGGAACGCCGGGATGTCGTCGAACGAGCCGCCAGGCGTGGGGAATACTGGGCCGTCGTCGAGAACCGCACCGCTGTCGAAGACGCGGCCGTCATCGAACATCGGGCCGCCGAACGCGGCGGAGCGGGTCGCGAGGTCGTCGTCGAAGATCCGGCCGTCGTCGAAGACAGGCTCACCATCGGAGACGGGGCCGGGGTCCGGGACGAACCCGCCGTCCGGGGCCGCGGCGCGATCGGTGACGTCGGCGAGGACGTCCCCGAAGGGGGAGGCGTAGCCGTCGCCGACGGCCGGGATCTCGGGCGCGTCGTCGCCGGACGTCCCGTCGACGCGGTCCGCCGCGGCCTCGGCCGGGAACGGCTCGACGCCCTGACCCTCCAACGGGTCGATGGCTCCCGGGTCCTGGGGCAGGCCGTCGGCGACCGGGAGGTGCTCCACCGGGACGTGCTCGACGGGCCGCGGGCCGGGCACGTCGGAGATGCCGGGCACGTCGGAGATGAGGCCGAACAGGCCCGAACGCGCGGTCGAGGCCGCGTCCGGGTCGGAGAACGTGGGCGCGATGGGCCCGGTCATGCCGTTCAGGCGAGCATCGTTCAGGCGAACATCGTTCAGGCGAACATCGTCGAAACCGACGCTGTCCGGGTCGACGCCGTCGATGCCGAGGCTGCCCGAGCCGAGGCCGTCGATGCCGACGCTGTCCGGGTCGACGCGGTCGAGGTCGAGGCCGTCCGGGTCAAGGCCGTCCGGCCACGGCGGTCTGCGGGCCAGCAGGTCGTCGGCCGTCGTCGACTCGGTGGTGAGGCCCACGGCTAGCTCCTCCGGCAGGTCATCGGAGAGCGGGTCCCAGCGCGGCAGCTCGTCGAGCGGCTCCCGCAGGTCCACATCGAGCACCGGATCGACGTCGATCACCTGGTCCGCGTCGAGGACCGCGCCGTCGAGAACCTGGCCCGCGCCGTCGTCCAGCTCGGGAGACAGGCCGGAGAACGCGATGCCGTGGTCACCGGCACGGTCGGGGTCGTGGCCGTCCCGCGCGTCGACCCCGCGCGTGCGCGGGTCCGCATCGGTGCCATCGCCGGCGAACGGGCCAGAGCCGAAGTACGGCGCGCCGGCCAGACGGGCGTCCTGGGCGGGGATGCCGACCGGACGACCGGTGGCCCGGTCGATGACCTGCCCCTCCAGCGGCTCGCCGCCGCCATGACCCGTAAGCGGCTCCAGGTCGGACGAGCCGAATGGATCCGCCGTTCCAGCCGGCTCCGCCGTTCCAGCCGGCTCCGGCGACGCCAGCGGCTCTCGAGCCGATCGCGGCTTGGGCTGCGACACGGGTTCCCGAGGCGGCATGGGCTCCAGGAGCGACAGGTGCTCCAGGGAGGACAGCCGGTCCGGGCGCGAGCGCGACGGTGTCGGCCTGGTGCCCTCGTCCGGCCGGGTGGGAATGCCCAGCGGCGGCAGCGGCTCCAGCCCCGCCAGCGGGTCCAGCCGGCCCGGCCGGTCCAGTCTGCCCGGCGGGTCCAGCGGATCGCGCAGTCCTGGGTAGGCCTTGTCGTCGGGCGTGGCGGTTCGGTCGAGGAAGTCGAGGGACTGGTCGAAGGACGGGCCGAGCGGTGCCGGCCGCGCGCTCTCGTCGTAGCGGGTCGGAAGGTCCAACGGGTCGGCCCGGCCCGGCCCGTCCAACGAGTCCAGCCGGCTCAGGCCCAGCGGGTCGAGCGGGTCGAAGTTGATCGGCGTCGGGGCGGGCGGCGAACCGAACGAGTCCTGCCCCCGCGCCGACCACTCCTCGCCGGACCAGCCGCCGCTCGGGTAGCCGCCGGCCCCGACCCGCGCACCGAATCCGTCGCCACCGGGCCGGGCCGCGTCGCCGTCAGGGCTCTCGGGGCCATCTGTCTCGAAGGTGCTGTCCCCGTGGGTGTTCTCGTCGGAATGGTCCGTCATCGTGACACCAGCCAGTCCTGCAGCGCGCTGCGCCGTTCGCTTGCGGTGCGCCCAATCTCCCTGCGCCGCCCGACCATGATCGGGAACAGTCGCAGGTAGGACGCGATCACCTTCAGCCGCAGCAGCGTAGGCCGCACCGCCGGCCGGCTGCGCGCCCGCCACCCCTGGCGCAGCGTCCGTATCGCGATCGACGCGGTGGTCAGCGGGTAGCGCGCCACCGCGGCCACCGCGAGCGGCAGCGTCGCGTCCTTCGTCAGCATGAGCAGCCGGTTGCGGTCGGTATGGAAGACGAACAGCGGCGACCATTCGACGCTCGACGCCGAGTGCACATGCCGCAGCACGGCGCCGGGCACGTAACGAATGCTGTACCCCCTGGAGCGGATCCGCCAGGAGAGATCCGTGTCCTCGTAGTAGAGGAAGAAGTCGTCGTCGAACCAGCCCAGGTCATGGCCGAGCTCCGCGCGCATGGCCATCCCGTTCCCGCAGGCCGTGAAGACCTCCTCCGGGTTGGAGAACTGGCCGGTGTCGACCTCCTGGTAGCCGCGGTCGGCGCCGTAGCCGTCGCGCAGCACGATCCCGCCGACGTTGTTGATGACGTCGACGCGCGGCGCGGTGTCGTCGATCGTCACCGAGACGGCGTTCGGCTCGGTGCCGGTGACCGGCAGCGCGGCGAAGCGGGCGGCACCGCCGTCGGCCGCCGCCCAGCCGGGGCCGCCGTCGGCAGGGCCGGAGTGCCCGTCCCAGCTGAGCATGACCGTCTTCGCGGCCTCGGCCGCCCAGGTGAGCCCGAGCGTGACCGTCCCTCTTTCAGGTACGGGCACGAGCATTTCGCCGTTGCCGCGCGTCCAGAAGAACGGGGCGGTCGGCGGCCCTTCGGCCCCGAAGGTGAGCTTCTCCCAGAGGACGTCGCGCAGCACGTCGCGGCCGTTGACCGTCACCGACGAGATCCGCGCGCCGAGTGAGCGCGGGTCGTGCGGGCCGGGTGAGAAGGTCGAGGTCTCCATGCGCAGCCGGAGGAACCGCGGCAGGAACACCACCTTGCCGGTGACCGCGCCCAGCTTGTCCCCGCCGGGCTGCTCGAACGGGGCCAGCAGGTTGGCCAGCCAGTCCGGCTCCGGGATGGCGTCGTTGTTCAGCAGTACCGCGTAGGTGGTGTTCACCTGGCGCAGCGCCAGATTGTTGCCGCCCGCGAAGCCGAGGTTCCTCGACGACTCGATCACCCGCACCCAGGGGTAGCGCTCGGCGAGCATCGCCCGCGAGTGGTCGCTGGACGCGTTGTCGACGACCCAGGTCTGGAACCCGAAGCCGGTGATCTGCTTGGCGACCGCGTCCAGGCACGGCGGCAGCAGGTGGGCGCCGTTCCAGTTGACGATGACGATGGTCGCCAGCGGCCGCTCGCCCCAGCCGGAGCCGGACCCGCCGCCGTCGGGGTGCCCGGCGGCGGGCACCGCGCCGCCCGTGTCCCGGGCGTCGGAGATGCCGTCGACGCCCGGGGTGTCGGGCGTGGCCTTGGTCAGCGATCCCGCGGCCGCCACGCCGGACGCCGCCCCGACAGCGGCGCTCGCCAGGCCGCGGCTCGCCAGGCCGACGCTCGCCCGGTTGGCGCTCGTCAGGTCGCTGCTCGTCAGGTCGCTGCTGGTCAGGTCGGTGATGTGGCTCATGCCCGCGGCCTTGCCTCGTAGTCGACGTGGACCAGGCCCTCGGCGTGCGAGCTGTTGATCCCGAACAGCTCGTGGAAGCGACGTGAGGTGATGGGCGTGCCGGTCGCCGCGTCGGCGACCTCCACCCGCACGGCGAACGCGCCGAGCAGCGCTGGTAGCGAGCCGATGGTGAAGTCGACGATGGTGAAGCCCTGGCTGACCGGAATACCCGCCGGTGGGGTCTCCATCACCCAGATCGGGATCTCGTTCTGGCCGACGATGACGCAGCGCGCGCGGACTCGTTCGGGCGCGCCCTCGGTGACCTCGATGCCGACGCTCAGTGTCATCGGGTCGCCGGGGTCGTAGGAGATCTGCGGCGCCGCGCCGGGGGACGAGCCGAAGGCGACGGTCTCCGGCCGGACCGTCGCCGTGCTGTAGGCGCCGGCACCCTCGGTCGGCGAGCTGCCGAGCCGCTGGCGCAGCAGCTTCGTGCCGACCGCCGGCGCGCCGTCGTGGATCACCTTGCCGGCCTCGAGCACGACGACCCGGTCGCACATGTTCTCGATGAGGTCGAGCGAGTGCGTGACGAACAGGATCGTGCGGCCCTGGTTCCGGAACTCGTCGATCTTGGCGAGGCACTTGCGCTGGAACGCCTCGTCGCCGACGGCGAGCACCTCGTCGACGAGCAGGATGTCCGGGTCGACGTGCACGGCGACGGCGAAGCCGAGCCGGACGTACTGGCCGGACGAGTAGTGCTTCACCTCGTCGTCGATCTTGTGTGACAGCTCGGCGAAGTCGACGATCGAGTCGAACAGCTTGTCGATCTCCCGCTTGGACAGGCCGAGCAGGGAGGCGTTCAGGTAGACGTTGTCCCGGCCGGACAGCTCGCCGTTGAACCCGGCGCCCAGCTCCAGCAGCGAGGCGATCCGGCCGTGCACCTCGACCTTGCCGCTGGTCGGGCGCAGGATGCCGGCGAGCACCTTGAGCGTCGTCGACTTGCCGGAGCCGTTCGCGCCGGCGAGGCCCACGGTCTGGCCGCGGGCGATCTCGATGTTGATGTCGCGCAGCGCCCAGAAGTCCTCGCCGGCCAGGCCGCCGCGGCGGACGAACGCCTCCTTCAGGCTCGTCGCCCGCTTGTGGTACGAGACGAACTTCTTGCTCACGCCGGTAGCGCGGATCACGGTCGGGCCGGTCCCCGCCGCGGGGGCGCCGCCCCTCGCGCTCGTGCCGCCGGTCGGCAGCACGCCGGCGCTGACGCTGGCGGTCGCGCCACCGCCGGCCGGCCGGGCGGGCGCCGACGTCGCGGCCGCGCCGACGGGGAGGGGCGGGGAGGTCTGGCTCACTAGAGGTCCTCGGCGAAGTCGGCCTGCAGCTTGCGGAACACCCAGATGCCGAGCACCAGCACGCCCAGGGAGATCGCCCCCGCCATGGCCAGGCGCTCAAGGTAGTAGAGGTACCCCGGGTCGGCGAGGACCTGCAGCTGGCTGCCGTCGGGCTTGGTGGCGGTGGCGTCGACGTAGATGGCCCGCTGGAACGCCATGACCACCACGGCCATCGGGTTCAGCTCGTAGACCCAGGTGTACTCGTGGAGCCGTTGCTGGATCAGCCCGAACGCGTAGACCATCGGGTTCAGCCAGATCCAGGCCATCAGGGCCACCTCGACGAGGTGCGGCACGTCCTTGAACCGCACCGACAGCGCCGAGACCAGCATCGACATCCCGACGGTGAACACCAGCGCGACCGCGCCGGCCGGGACGAGCAGCAGCAGCCCGCCACCGATCAGCGGGTAGCCGAGCGCCAGGGTGAGCACCAGCAGCACCAGCAGCTGCAGCACGAAGTGCACCGCGGCGAAGCCGACCGCGGACAGCGGCAGCACCTGCAGCGGGAAACGGACCTTCTTCACCAGGTTGGCGTTGCCGACGACGCTGCCGCAGGCTGTCGACACGCTGCCCGCGAACGCGTTCCAGACGAGCAGGCCGGACAGGAAGTAGATGCCGAACCGCGGCACACCCGACTTGAACACGACCTGGAAGACGAACGTGTACACCACGAGCAGCAGCAGCGGGTTCGCGAGGGACCAGGCGAAGCCGAGGGTCGAGCCCTTGTACTTGACCTTGATGTCCTTGCGGATCAGGTTGCGCAGCAGCTCCCAGCGGACCCTGCTCTGGGCGCGCGACCGCTTGGCCAGCGCCCCCGGGGCCCCGCCCGGACCAGCGGAGCCCGAGGTCCCGTCCGGACCGGCGGAACCCGGGATCTGCCGGGGGGTCTGCTGCGAGTTCCTCGCCGCGTGCCGTGGCCCGGCACCGGACCTGCGCGCCGGCGCCGGACGCGGCGTCGGGGAGGTGGACGGCGACGGGGCCTGCGCCGACGGGGACGCGGCCTGCGGGGGCGCCGCTGGCTGGGGCGCCGCTGGCTGGGGCGCCGTCTGCGAGGACATGGGCGACGATGACGACTCGTCGGGGGCCGGCGACGCGGACGGCGAGGGTGACGCCGTCGCGGTCGTCGGCGTCACCGGCGGCGGTATCGGGGACGCTCCCGTCGCGCCGCCCGGGCCGGCGGCGGGGCCAGCACCTGCGAGCTGCACTCCTCGGCTCCTTCTCGACCCTGTACGACGCCGGACCCCGGGACGTCGCGGGACCGCCGCGCGCCTTGGCGCGGCCCCGGTTGTTGTCCCGATCGTGCCATGGTCCCGGTTGGGCCCGCCGAGGCGGGTGAGGTCCGGATTCGGCGACGGTGGCGTCGGCACCCGTGCCGAGCCGGCGGACCTTCCGGTTCGCCGCCCTCCCAGCAGACCTCCCAAGTCGCTGACCTCACAGATCGCTGACCTGCCAGATCGGCTTCGCCGATCTGGCAGGGACCCTGTCGCCGATCCGGCAGGAGCCCCGGCTTCGCGATCCAGCAGGAACCGGGCACCATCGCCGCACAGGAGATGAGCACGGTGGGCGCACAGCCACCCCACCGCACGCGTCTCCGTTGACGCCGGTGCCCGCCACCCGGGAGGCGGTTCATAGTATCGGCCAGCCTGCTCCGGCACCGGTCGGCGCCTTGCGCAGCCCTGGCCGAAGGAGGCGCGACGGTGCAGTCCACTCCGCCTCCGGTGTGGTGGCCGGCTCCTCCCTCGCGACTTGTCGGAGGCGACCGCACGCGGTGGCGCGGACATCCGGGACTTCCCGGGATGTCGCCCGCCGTTTCCCCCGCCGTCGCGCGGCCGACGGCGTTGGAACGGGGGTGACCGCGGTGTTCACCGACGCGAGGCTGGGGGATGCGTGGTCGCACCTCGACTCGGGCGGGGCCGACGTACTCGTCGTCGACGTCTTCGAGACGCTGCTGTGGCGGCTGGCGCCGCGGCCGGCGCACCTGTTCCTGCTGCTCGGTGAGCGGCTCGCCGCCGCCGGCCGGCTGCCGGCCGGCATCACCCCCGGCCAGTTCGCCCACCTGAGGATCCTGGCTGAGCGGCAGGCCAGGCGCCGGGTGCTGGCCACCCGTGAGGGCGTGGCCGCCGCCGGGGACGGCGGTGGCCCCGCGCCGCGGCTGGACGAGATCTGGGCGCTGCTGCGGCCCGCGCTGCCCGGCGCCGGTGAGCTCGCTCCCCTGGTGGAGGCGGAGGTCGCCGCTCTGCGGGCGGCCTACCGGGTCGACCTCGCCGCCGCCGAGCTCGTCGAGCTCGCCGCTCTCAAGCTGGGCCTGCCGGTCTACCTCGTCGCCGACACCTGCCTGTCAGCGGCGCAGCTGGAGCGCCTGCTGACGCGCCCGGAGCTCGCGGGCATCCCGTTCGCCGGCCCGTTCACCTCGGCCGACATCGGCGTCGGGACGGCCGAGGGCCTGCTCGGCCACGTGCTCACGGCGACCGGTGCCCCCACGTCCAGGCTGCTGTACCTGGCCGGCGACCCGACCGGCGAGCACACCGGTGCCGCGGGTTCAGAACCGGCCGGTGGCCCGCCGGGCCGGGGCACCGGCGACGGGCGCGCCGCGGGCCAGCCCGCGGGCGGTTCGGGCGGTTCGGGCGGGCGTGATGGCCGTGGTGGGCATGCTGGTCGCGGTGGGCGGGGCGTCACGATCGTGCGCAGGGGCGGTCCCGCTCGCGACCTGCGCGCGACGCTCGCGATGGAGGGACTGCTCGACGAACCGGACGACGCGGCCCCCGTAGATCTCGAGTACGGCGACTTCGGGCTGACCGCGCTGCGCGCCCGCGTCCTGCACCGGGCCGACGCCGCCGCCGTCCCTCGGGCGCTGCGCCGCTTCTGGGACACCGGGGCGACCGTGTTCGGCCCGGTTTTCACCGGCTTCGCCGAGTGGGTCGTCGAGCGCACCCGGGAGCTGGGCGCCGATGAGGCGTTCTGCCTGATGCGCTCCGGCCGGTTCGTCGCGAGCCTGCTCGAAAGCCCCGGCCGCGACGCCGGCGTCGCGGCCCGGACGCTGTGGGCGTCGCGCGAGGTGTGTGCGCTGGCCAACGTCTTCGAGGCCTCACCCGAGGAGCTGCGTGCCTTCCTGAGGCACGCCGGCACCGGCCCCGCGCACGCCGGCCCCGGCGGTCCGGCCCCTGGCACCGGTGGCGCCGTGGGCACCGTCGGGGCACTGCTGCGCCGGCTGCGGGTCGATCTCGCCGCCGCGCCGGGGATCTCCGCGCTCGCCGGCCGCCGGCTCGACGTGCCGGCCGGGCTGCTCGACGAGATCCTCGACGAGTTGCTGGAGACGCTCAGCCGCGACGACCGCGTCCGCGGCGAGATCGTGCTGGCCGCCGAGCGGCTGCGTGAACGGTTCCTGCGCTACCTGGACGATCGGCTGCCCGAACGCGGCCCGGCCGTAATGGTCGATCTTGGCTGGGATGGGACCACCCAGGCGCTGCTTGCCCGGCTGCTCACCGCCACCGGCCGCGAGGTCATCCCCGTGGGGCTCTACCTGGCGACCGGTCCCGCCGCGCTCGAATACCAGCTCGCTGGCCACCGGATGGAGGGCTACCTCGTCTCCGGCGGCCAGCCAGCGCGCCTCGCCGGCCAGCTGCTGCGCGCCCCGGCGGTCGTCGAGCAGGTCGCCATGGCGGATACGGGCCGGCTCGCCTCGTTCGACGAGATGTCCACCCCGCTGTTGGGACTCGCCCGGACCAGCCGCACGCAGCTGGCGCAGCGGGCCGCCGCCCAGGACGGTGCCCGGGCCTTTCAGCAGGAGTGGTTGCGCTACCGGCGCGCGGAGAGCCCGGACAGCCCCGACAGCGCGCTGCCGTCGCTGGGTGGCGACAGCGCCCGGCTCGCGCTGCTACGCATGCTGGCTCGCTTCGTCGCCCGGCCGACGACGGCGGAGGCCGCCACCTTCGGCTCCTGGCGACACGACGGCGATGACGACGAGCCGGTCGGCATCGAGGCGACGAGTGCCCTGGTGGTCGACGGCCGGCCGCCGGGTGCCGCGCCGGAGGACGGCTCGTTCGCCGGTATGGCCGGTGCGGCTGGCCCGACTGGCCCGACCGGAATGGCGCTGGCTGGTGCTGAGGCCGGTGGGGTGGCGTCCGGCCAGGAGCGGCCGGCGGCCGGGCTGGGAAGGGCCGGATCCGAGTCGTCCGCCACGGTCGGCGTCCCTGGAGCCATGGGAGCGGGGCCGGTGACCGGCCGGCATGGGCGCGCGGAGCCCGCCGAGCAGGACGGCCGGGGTCTGTTGCCCGCCGAGCTGATCAGGCGGATGCCCTACCTGAGCCCGGCGGGTCTGGCGGAGCTGCCGCTGCGCGAGGCGACCTGGCCCGCGGCCGTCGCCGCCGTCGCGAACCGGCCGCTCGCGGTTGTCACCGAGCTCGCGGCCGCCGCGGGAATCGACCCGCGGGAGCTGTCGGCGCCGGCCGCGGCCGGCCCCGTCGAGGTGTACGTCGACACCGGCGCGGACTTCGCCCGTGGCCCCAAGGCCACCGCGGTGCCCTATGCCGGCCGGGACGGGCTGTCGCTGGTTCGGCTGCGGGTCGTCGACGCCGTCGGTGTCCGTCGCGTCCGGGTCGACCCCGCCGGCCGGCGGGGCCTGCTCCGGCTCGACTGGCTCACCCTCGCCTTCCACATCGTCGGCGCGGGCGAGCCCCGGCAGATCACGATCACCGCGTTCGACGGGCCGGGTTCGCTTCCGGATGCGATGGGCCGCAGTATCCCCGCTGGGACGCCTGGCGAAACCGGATTGGTGGACCGTAGGCGCGGCATTGTTCTCGGTCTGGTGGGGCTGAGAATACTGCAGCCCAACTTGGTCGAAATCCTCGACGACGACCCTCAACTCGTCTACAACCTGGATCTGTCCGGCATGCCAGAGTTGGGCGGCACGTACGCAATTGACGTCGAGTTCGCCTTTGGTTGGATAGGGATCCGGGGGGACCCAGTGGCCGCTCCCGCGCCTGCCGCGGCAGGCCCGGCGTCGGGGCCGCAGCTGCCGCGCCGGGCCGCCCGCCGGGTGATGCGACAGCTGGGAGGCCTGCGGTGACAGCTGGAAGACCCCGGGTGGGCGACTCGCCTCGCGGGATCCGGCGGCAGGCCTGGACAGGTCGAGACGGCCGGCTGGGAGGCCCGCGGTGAACGACACGCCGAGCACTGCCCCGGCCGGGCTGGCGGGCCACGACGGGCGGGACGAGCAGCCTGTCTCGCACACCGCCCGCCCCTACGTTCGCTCCGCCGCCTCGGCGAACACCGGTCCGCTGCGCCTCCCCAGCCCCGGCGGTGCGGCCGGGGCTGGCGAGGGTGCCCTGCGGGAGAGCTTCGCCGACCTGGCGGCCGCCGCCGCGGCCGCGCCCGGATCGGCCGAGCTCGCCGTCTACGGCCAGGAGGGCCGCGGCGCGGTCGAGGGCTACGACCCGAACGCCGCGAACCGCGCGGGCGGCCAGCCGCTGCTGCTGCGATCGCTCATCGACCTGCGGGAGGTCTGGCTGCCGCTGCTGGGCGCGGCCAGCGTCCGCAGCGTCACCGTCCTCGGCGCCGAGAACGGCTCGACGACCGGTCTGGTCGTCGAGCTGCTGCGCGCCGGCGGCGGCGGCCGGCTCCTCATCGTCGACCCCGAGCCGGGCCGCGTACCGAGCGCCGGCCGCGGCCTGGATATCGACGTGGTTCGCGACCACGGCGCCGCCGGGCTCGACGGGCACACCCCGACCGACGCCTACCTGATCGACGGTGACGCGAACTACGCCACCGTCACCGCCACGCTCGCCGCGGTCGACGACGCCGTCCACGAGTTCGGCCGGAACTCGTTCCCGCTGGTCATCGTCCACGACGTCGGCTGGCCCACCGGCCGGCGCGACCAGTACCGGGCCCCCGACCGGCTGACCGACGCCGACCTTCAGCCCCACTCCTGGGACGCCGGTGTGACGCTCGACACGCCGGACGCCGTCCTCGGCCGCGGGATGCGCGGCGGCGGCGCCTACGCGTGGGCGCTCGCCGAGGGCGGGCCGCGCAACGGGGTGCGCACCGCCGTCGAGGAGTTCGTCGCCGGCCACCCCGAGCTTCGGTTCTTCACCGTCGCGCCGGTCCTCGGCCTCGGCGTCGTCGTCGACCGGCGCGCGCCGTTCGCGACCAGGGTCGCCGAGCTCCTGTCGCCCTGGGTGGCCAACCCGCTGCTGGCCCGGTTGGAGCGCAACCGGCTCGAGCTGTACCTGCGGGTGGTGGCGACGCGCGACGAGGGGATGGCCGCCGCCCGGCTGCATCAGCAGGAGTGGGCGAAGCTCGACGCCGAGCGCATGCGGCTGGTCGCGCTCGACATCGAGAAGTCGGACCGGATCGCCCAGCTCGAGCGGGAGCTCGCCGCCGAGCGGGCGATGGCCGCCGAGGCGCTGGGCGCCCGGCTGGAGGAACCGCGGCTGGTGGCCGCCGCCCGCTCCGCCGACTCCCGGCTGCGGGCAAGGCTCCGCCGCGGCCCCAGCCGCTACGAGCAGGCCAGGGCCCGGCTCGCCCAGGAGGAGCAGCGCCGCCTCGCCCAGCTCGCCGACCCGGACACGGCCGGTGCCCTTGAGCTGGCCGGCGCCGCCGGCAGGCTGGCCCTGCCGCCCGGCGCCGGCGCGGGCGCCGACGGCTCGCTGGGCGGGGACCTCGGCGCGGGCGGGGACGGCGGTCTGGACCGTGGGTCCCATGCGCTGCCCGCTCTTCCGCCAGGTTCACCCAGTGGGCCGGCTGCCGGCGACCCGGCCGCCGAAACGGCCGCGAGCCGGGGCACGGACGCCGGAAGGGACACCGAAGAACGTCTGCGCGGCCGCCACCGGCCGCACCACCGCATCGGCGAACCGGACATCGTCGCTGGCGGCCCAGGTCACCAGGAGCCCTCTCTGTGGACACCGGGACAGGCCTCCGCCGATCCGCCGCGCCGCGGCCGCGCCGCGCGGTCCGTGCCCCCGCCTCCGCCGGTGGCACCCCCAGGGGAGCCGCACGCGCTGTCGGTCCCGCCGGGCGCGGGTTCCGGCGCCGTCCTGCTGACCCCGGCGCCTCCGCTGCCTCCGTCGCCTCTGTCCTTGCCCGACCCGTCCTCGACCGGCGGCGTGTCAGGCCCGCCGCGGGTGCCGTCGCCGCTTCTCCCCCCGTTGGCCGGCGGGGCACCGCCGAGCCCGGCCCCGCCGGTGACGCCGATCCAGTCTGGCCGGCCGATCCCCGCCGGCCAGCCCATCCCACCCGGCTCGGCGGTCCACCCGTCAGACCCGGGCCGACCGGCCGAGCTCGGCGCACCCGGCCAGCCGCCCCTGTTCGACCGCTCTGGCGTCCCTCGACGACGCCGCATGGCCGGCACATTCGCGGCCGATCGGCACGAGCCCCGCCACCGAGCCTCCGGCCGCAACCACAACCCCGAACGCAACCAGAAGCCCGACCGGCCCTCCTGACCTGTTTGGCCGCGGCTGGGCCGTGGGGTGGTTGTCAGCAGACGGGGCGGTAGGGGGCCGCGGGGATGTAGTGCTGCCACTGGACGGGATCCAGCCGGTTGGACCCGGTGCGGCAGGCGGTCGCCAGAAGCGTGGTGTCGTCGATCGGAGTCAGCCGCGCCGTGTGGTCCGAGGCCGCGGTGAGGACTGACTGGCCGTCAGGGGTGAAGGCGAGATCCTGGATCCAGTCGGTGTGGCCGGAAAGCCTGCCGACGGCGGCGGGCGGGCCACTTGTGGTGAGGTCCCAGAGATGGACCGTGTCGTCGCGGCCGGCGGTGGCGAGCATGCGGCCGTCGGGGCTGAAGGCCAGCGCGAGCACCCAGCGGGAATCCGCCTTGATCGTCTCGAGGAGGCGCGGGTGGTTCGGGTCGGTGACGTCCCACAGGCGCGCGGTGCCGTCATAGCCGCCGGTGGCGAGCTGGCGGCCGTCTGGGCTGAAGGCCACAGCCCAGACGTAGTCGGTGTGACCGGACAGGGTGGCCAGCTCGCGGGGATGGCGGGGGTCGCTGAGCTCCCAGAGGCGGGCCGTGTGATCGGTGCTCGCCGTCGCCAGCAGCCGGCCGTCGGGGCTGAATGAAACGTGGCGCACCCAGCCGGTGTGGCCGGTCAGGACGCTCAGCTCCGTCGGGCGCCTCGGGTCATGGACGTCCCAGATCCGGGCCGTGTCGTCGTGGCCGGACGTCGCCAGCAGCCCGCCGTCCGCGCTGAACGCGACGGACAGAACATAGCCCTCGTGGCCGGTCAGCGTCGCGATCTTCACCGGGCTGGCCGGGTTGCTCACGTCCCACAGGAGCACGGTGCGGTCGTAGCCCGCGGTGGCCAGGAGGGTCCCGTCCGGGCTGAAGGCGGCGGCGGTGACCCAGCCGTCGTGCCCGCTCAGCACCGCGAGCGGCGCGGGGGGCCGCGCCGGCGACGGCGCCTCCCTCGACGGCGTTCCCCGAGATGCCATCCCCCCAGCCTGGCCGGTCAGGGCCGCGAGGTCCCAGAGGCGGGTGGTGCCGTCGGCGGACGCGGTGGCGGCGAGCCGGCCGTCGAGGCTCACGGCGACGCCGAGCACCGACGCGGTATGCCCGGAAAGCGGGCTCGCCGCGGCGCCGGCGAACGAGGTGCGCAGGCTCGCCCGGGCGGTCGGGGCCGGGTTGATCCGGAAGGCGGCGAGGCTCAGCGCGTCGGCCAGGCCCGCGTCGGTGGAACGGATCTCATCGGCGGACGCGGCGACCTCGGCGGCGAGCGCGGCCGGCGTCGGGCTTGGCGCGGGTGCCCGTCCGAGCACCACCGGGATCAGGACCGCGATCAGCATCAGCGCGAGCAACGGGGTGATCATCAGGGAGCCGTGGCGCAGCCGGTCTCGCCAGGTCCGGTCCGGCGGGCCGGCGTACCCGCCGAGGGCTTCGCCGCCGGCCGGGCCGTCGCCGCCCGAGGGTGCGCCGACGCCACCCGGCCCGCCCGCCGCGTCCCCGGCGGGCCCACGCGCGCCGGTGGCACCGGCCTCGCCTGCGGCCAGGGGCGGGTCGGTGTCCGTGGGCCCGTCGGTGTCCGCGCCCGCGCCCGCGGCCGGCGGCTGGCCGGGGATCGCGCCTGAGCGGATCGCCCGGCTCACCGCCGGGTCGGGGTGGGTCGGTGGGCCCATGCCGACCAGGCGCAGGAAGAGCTCCTGGGCGGTCGGGCGCTGCGCGGGGTCCTTGCGCATCGCGTGCTCGACGATCGGGCGCAGCGCCGGGCCGAGGCCTTCCAGATTCGGCTCCAGGTGGACGACCCGGTAGAGCTGGACCGGCGTTGGCCCGTCGCCGAAGGGCAGCACGCCGGTGCTGGCGTAGGTGACCAGCCCGCCCCAGGCGAAGATGTCCGCCGCGGCCGTCACCAGCCGGCCGTTGGCCTGTTCGGGGGCCATGAACGCGGGTGTGCCGATCCGCTGGATGTCGTGGCTCAGCACGCCGTGCGCGTCGGTGGCCCTGGCGATGCCGAAGTCGATGACGCGCGGGCCGAGCGAGGAGAGGATCACGTTCGACGGTTTGAGGTCGCGGTGTACCAGCCCGGCCCCGTGGATCGCGGTCAGCGCGGCGGCGACGCTGACGGCCAGCCGTTCCAGGTCGCCGGTGCGCAGCGGGCCGCCGGCGAGCACGGCGTGGGTGAGCGTCAGCCCGTCGATGTACTCGGTGACCAGGTAGGGCGGGCCGTCCGGCGGGTCGACGACCTCGAGCACCTCCGCGGTGCAGAACCGGGCGACCCGGCGCGCCACGTCCGCCTCACGCAGGAACCTCTCCCGGAACTCGGGCAGCCGGGCCAGGTCCGCCCGAATCATCTTGATCGCGACCAGGCGCAGATCGCCCTCGATGCCGTTCGGCCCGATCTTCGCCGCCCCGCCGGTCGCCGCGTCGTCGGCCGGACCGCCACCAGGAGCGGCGCCACCGGGTGGCTCGCCGCCGGGGGAGGCGCCGCCGGGGATCGACTGGCCGTCGCGAAGCGGGCCGACGCCGAGGTAGACGGTGCCCATCCCGCCCTCGCCGAGCCGGCCGATCAGCTGGTAACTGCCCAGCTCCTCGGGATCGTCGGCGGAAAGCGGGTCGGCGGCGACGGCGCCCAGCGGGTGCGTCGGATGCGTAGGGAGAGTGAGTCCCTGGTGGGGCGAGACCGTCAGCGCCTGCTGGGCGGGCAGGCTCGCGGCCATGGGCGGGAAGGCGAGCGTCTGGTGCTGGTTGCGCCGCACAGACCACCCCCGACCGAGCCGGTCGCCCTCCCCCGACAGGTCTTCAGTCTGCGGTCCCACCCGCGACGCCGTGGCGCCACAATCCAGTTGCCGTAAGTAGTTCCTGTTTGCGGCCCTGCCCGGGGATCAGGGGCGACGGTGGCGATGGGCGCCGGGACGGCGGGGGATGGACATCGTCTGCTCCGCCTCGTTCGACGGTTCGGGACCGAGGCCGAACGGGCCGGTGGAGCCGCCAGAGCCAGCAGAGCCAGCAGGGCCGGCCGAGCCGGCGGGAGTGGTTGGGTGCGCACCGGTGCGACCGCCCGGGCCGTCGGCGAACCAGTCGTAGCCGCCCGTCGCGCCGTCCACGCCGCCGGTCGCCGCGAGCGCCGGCGCGGGCGCGCCGCCTCGGCCCGCGTGGTCGTCGCGCTCGCCCGGGTCGCGCGGTACCGGGCGGATCGCGAAGACCACCGACCAGACGATGATCGCCAGCAGCGTCAGCGCGCACAGACCGATCACGATCTCGACCGCGAGCTCCGGCCACGGCGACCAGGCCAGCAGGTTGGAGAAGCCGGTGCGGGGCCCGCCACCCGGGCCTTCCCACCAGCGGCGGAACAGCAGCTGGCCGGCAATGCCCTGCATCGCGAGCGCCGCGGCGAGCACCAGTGGCGGGGCGAACCGGGAGAACCGGCCGGTCGAGGCGGCGCCCGCGCCGACCGCGACGGCCAGCGCCGCGATCCCGGCGAACAGGTACCGGCCGGAGATGCCGCTGACGTGGTAGGTCCGGTGGAAGTGCAGCCCGGACTGCAGCGTCATCAGGGCGAACAGGCCCGCCGTCGGCCACACCATCAGCAGCAGATCGACCCGCCGGGTCGCCCCGCGTGCCTGGGCGATCCCGACGGCGACGAGCACCGCGATCACCGCGGTGCCGATCCGGGCCGCCAGCTCCGGTACGTGCGCCTCGAACCAGCCGAAGTCGCCCCACCAGCGCAGGATCGTGCCGTTGACCAGCACGTCGGCGTACTCGCCCCAGCCGGACAGCTTGCTGCCGGGTGTGAACCCGGGCGTCGACGGCTGGAAGGAGTGGTAGCGGACGACGTTGACGACGAACCACCAGGCGCCGAAGGCGAGCGCCGCGGCCGACCCGACCAGCAGCGGCCGCCAGGGGAAGCGGGCGGCGCCGGCCGGTACCGCCGGCCCGGCCGCCGCCTCGGCGAGCAGGAACGGGGCGGAGTCGCCGCCCTCGCGCCGGCCGCCCGTGGCGGCGCCGAGTCCGGCCGCGCCGGCATCGGGTGCCTGGGTACCGGCCCGGGCCAGGGCCTTGCGGGCGCGCAGCCAGGCCAGCAGGTAGGCCACGATCGCCATCGGGACGAACACGACGCCCAGCGACTTCGACAGCATCGTGACGCCGATGAACGCGCCCAGCCAGCAGGCTGTGCGCAACGAGGTGTCGCCGCGCAGCACGTAACACAGCGCCAGGGTCGTAAGCGCCCCGGTGAGCACCAGCAGCGCGTCGTTGTTCACGCTCGACCCGATGTGGGTGAGCATCGGAACCGCCAGCGGCACCAGCGCGGCGATCCGGCCGGCGACGCGGCTTTCGGTGAGCCGGTCCGCGGCCGCCCAGGCCAGCAGCGGCAGCGGCGCGACCATCAGCACACTCATCAGCCGCAGCAGGCCGATGACGAGGTCGAACCGCAGGTCCTGCGGCGCACCCGGCGGCAGCTTCACCAGCGCCGCGCCGGCCAGGTAGTAGAGCGGCGGGTGCTGCAGCATCTGCTGCACGTCGGGTGCCGGCTGGCCGGGCCTGGCCAGCTCGCCCCACTCGGGCCGGTCCGTGCGCGCGGGGGCGTCCGCCTCCGTGAACGGCCCGACGGCGAGCTCGCGTGGCTTGTCCCGGGTGCCGTAGGGCGCGGCGGCGATCGAGCCGACCGTCTCGGGCGAGACAAGGGCATGCCCGGTGGGCGGCCAGCCCTTGCCCTCGGCCAGGCGCATCACGGCATCGACGTGGTGCGGCTCGTCCGGTGCGTGGTACTGCGGCACCAGCATCGACCAGGTGCCCAGCAGCAGGGCGAACGCGGCCGTGATCAGCCAGACGGGTGCCGGCACGGACCGCAGCACCCGCCACGGGCGGAACCGCACCTCAGGCGGCAGCAGCTGGCGGGCGTCGGCGACGGCCGGATGCCGGCCTTCCACAACAGTGGGCACAGTGAAAGACCCCCCGGGCGATGGACGCCTGTCATCGTAGGGGTTCACCAGCGCACCGCCAGCAACGGATATACCTGATCGGCCCAATTCGCCCCGATCGACCAGGATATCGACCAGGATCTGGCCGTCACGGACGCCGGCCGGCACCGCTCATGGTGAACCTGAACCGATGGGCGCGCGGCGGCGTTCTCAGACATCCCATGAGCTTCGACGTCGAGCCACTGGGTGGTCACGATCTCGTTCCGGCGAGCAACGCACGCAGCCCAGCCACGACGAGTGACTGCGCATCAGCGCAGTACCAACTCAGCCACCTCGTTAGCTCGGGCTCAAAGGCTTACCACCGCCATATGCCAGGGTCCGGAACCACATGGGAGGGCGCCCAGCGCCCGCGGACCTCCCAGATCACGACCTCCCAGATCGGCGAAGCCGGGGTCCCTGCCGGATCGCGGAGCGATCTGGGAGGTCTGCTGGGAGGTCCGCGGGCGCGGAGCGTCCGGCCGCGGGACGGCCTCAGGACCAGGTGTCGGCGGTGCCGATGACCTTCGCGGGCGAGCCGGCGACGATCGCCTTGGCCGGGACGTCCCGGGTCACCACGGCTCCGGCGGCGACGACGGCGCCCTCGCCGATTGTCACGCCCTTCAGCACGATCGCCCCGGTGCCGATCCAGACGTGGTCCTCGATCACGACCGGCGCGCTCTGTGGCTGCTGTACGCCGTCGATGATGATCGGGTGGAAATCGTTGTCCATGATCTGGGTGTTCCACGAGATCGTGCAGTGCTCGCCGATGGACACCCGCTCGCGGACCAGGATCTTCGCGAAGCCGTTGATGTTCACCCCGTGGCCCAGCTGCAGCAGCCCGGAGTCGACGACCACCCGCACGCCGCGCTGCAGCGAGACGACACCCTCGCAGCGCAGCCGTCCTTCCGGATGCACCCGGACAACGGACGAGTCGTGCTTGGTGGACAGGCCGAACGAGCCCAGGCCGACCCGCATCACCCCGCCGGGGCTGAACTCGAAACGCTCGTGGCCCTCGATGATCGTGCGCGAGCCCGTCCAGATCGGCTTGCCATAGGCCAGCGGGTAGCGCAGCCCGGCGACGAACGCCAGCGCCGACGTCTCCCGGCCCGTATGCAGGGCACGGACATGCTGGACGTACTCGCGGAGATCGCTCCTGAACGCACCCACGGCAAACCAGACTAGGCGCCGCCGCGATGGCCACCCGCACCGGGGCCGAAGCCGCGTAGACGCCCAGCGCCCGCCGCATCCCATGGCCTTGGGTGTCTCGCCGCGCAGTGGGTGGTCGTTCTGGTGAGCCGCCAGCGCAGCCTGGTCGCTCATGGTGACGGCGCGTCAGCGCTGTGCCAACTCGGCCACCTCGGTGACCTGGATCCAGCCGTACCACCGCCAAGTGCCTTGGCCCAAAACCACGTGGGAGGGCACTAAGCGCCCGATGGCGGGCACACGGCGCCCGTCGCATAGCGTGTCCACGGCCTGCCCACTGTCTGGGCGTGCGCCACACCGTGTCACCCTGGGGGGCGCAGAAGCCGCCGGCGGCGTCACAGTGCCCGCTCGCGTCCGGTGGCCGAGGCCGCTCAGTTCCGCACGCGACCGGGAGTCAGACCGACGTGAGTGTCAGCGCCATCCGCCAGCCCCACCCATCGGACGCGTCCATGCTCACCGCGCCCGGCGACGACGAACAGTTCTCGGTCCAGCGAGACGCGCCGTACGTGACGATCGTGCTGCCCTGTTACAACGAGCAGGACCACGTCGTCATGGAGCTCGAGCGGATCACGAGAGCGATGGACGCCAGCCGCTACAGCTACGAGCTGCTGGTGATCGACGACAAGTCGACCGACAACACGCTCGCGGTGCTCTACGAGGTGGCGTCCCAATACCCGAGGATGCGGCTGATGCCGTTCCGGCGTAATGGCGGCTCCGGCACCGCCCGCCGGATCGGCACGCGGGATGCCCGCGGCCAGATCGTCGTGTGGACCGACGCCGACATGACCTACCCGAACGAGCGGATCCCCGAGTTCATCAAGTACCTCGACGACCACCAGGACGTCGACCAGGTCGTCGGAGCCCGGCTCACCGAGGAGGGCACCCACAAGTGGGCCCGGGTGCCGGCGAAGTGGTTCATCCGCATGGTCGCGCAGCGGCTGTCCGGGATGAGGATTCCCGACCTGAACTCGGGCCTGCGCGCGTTCCGCCGTGAGGTGTCGCTGCCCTACCTGCGGCTGCTGCCGCCCGGGTTCTCCTGCGTCACCACCATCACGATGGCATTCCTGTCCAACCAGCACCCGGTGGACTACATCCCGATCGACTACGCGAAGCGGTCCGGGAAGTCGAAGTTCCACCCGTTCCGGGACGCGCGGCGTTACATCCTGCAGGTCCTGCGGATGGTCATGTACTTCGACCCGATCAAGGTCCTCATGCCGGTGGCGCTGTGGATCATGGGTCTTGGCTTCGTGAAGCTGATCTACGACGTCATCCGGTACAACTTCCACGTCACGACGTCGACGATGCTGGCGATCCTGGTCGGCTTCCAGATCGCGGTCCTCGCGCTGATCGGCGACCTGGTCGCCCGCTCCCGTGGCAGCTCCTGAGCCGTCGACGGCCACCGGGACCGAGGGCGGCGCGGCCGCCAGCGGCCGGCCGCGCGTCGCGATCGTCGGGCCGACCCACCCGTACAAGGGCGGGATCGCGCAGCACACCACGGAGCTCGCCCACCGGCTGGCCGTGCGCGGACACAATGTGTGGATCGAGTCGTGGAGCGAGCAGTACCCAGCTCGGCTCTACCCTGGTCAGCAGCGCGTCGACGTGCCCGAGATGGAGCCGTTCCCGGCCACGGGCTACCCGTTGTCGTGGCGCCGGCCGGATGGCTGGGTGCGGCTCGGCCGCCGGCTGCGGGCCACCGCCGACGTGGTCATCGTCGTCGTGGTCACCCCTATCCAGGCTCCCGCCTATCTGGGCATCCTCGCCGGCCTGGGCCGCTCCCGGCCGCGGGCCGGCGACCGCGCCGGTACCCGTGTCAGCTCAGCCGGGCGCCCGCCGGGCAAGCCGGCCGGCCCGGCCGGGCCGTTCGTGCTCGCGCTCTGCCACAACGTGCTTCCGCACGAGCGCCGGCCGGTCGACGAGCCGCTGGTCAGGGCCGTGCTGCGCCGAACCGACGCCGTCCTGGTCCATACCGACGCCGAGGCGACCCGGGCCGCGGCGCTGACCAGGGCACCCGTGCACGTCGCCGCGATGGCTCCCCACCTGTGGGCCGCGCCAACCCGCCGGGTGCGCCCGGGCGCCGCCGGGGCCGCGGATGCCGCCGGGAGCGAAGCCGCGGCCGGGGCCGCGGGTGCCGCGCTGGCCGCCGGTGGCCGGGCGCCGCGGCGGCGGGTGCTGTTCTTCGGGCTGGTGCGTCCCTACAAGGGGCTGGATGTGCTGCTGCGGGCCCTCGCGGCGGGGGGGCCACCGGACGTCGCGCTCACGGTCGCGGGCGAGTTCTGGGGCGGGACGGAGGAGACCAGGGCGCTCATCGCCGAGCTCGGGCTCGCCGACCGGGTCGAGCTGCGTCCCGGCTACGTCGACGCGGCCGACGTGCCCGCGCTGTTCGACGCCGCGGATGCGCTGGTGCTGCCCTATCGCGCCGGTACCGCGTCGCAGAACGTCGACCTCGCGCACCTGCATGGCCTGCCGGTCGTCGCGACATCGGTCGGCACCCTGCCCGCGGCCGTCGCCGACGGGGTGGACGGCCTGCTGGTCCCGCCGGAGGACCCGGCGGCGCTGGCCGCGGCGCTGCGCCGCCTCTACGAGCCCGGGGTGCTCGCGGCGCTGGCGGCCAAGGTGCGCCCGCCGGACACCGCCGGTGGCTGGGAGCGGTACCTCGACGTGCTTGCCGGCGCCGTCCTGGACGAGACGTTCCCGGAGAGCGAGGCCCGGGTCGAGGCCGGGCTGGAGGATGCCGGCCTGGGGGAGGCCGAACCGGATGAGCCTGGGCCAGGTGAGCCTGGACCAGGCGAGGCCATTGAGCACAATAGGTAAGCGTTAGAGAGCTGTCCGTACTCTCACGCACTGTGAGAGCGACGACACGCACTGCGCCGATACGTCAGACGAGATCCCGCCGAACCAGGGCACGTCGCACCGAGGCGCGCGGGCGCCAGCTGCGCTACTCCGAGATCGAGCCCCGTTCGCTCGACGAGTTCACCCGCCGCCGCAAGGCCCGCAAGCTGATCGCGGTGCTTGCCCACTTCCTCGGTCGCGACCAGGCCGCGCCGCGGGCGTTCGCCGGGCTGCGCGTGCTCGACGTGGGATGCTCCGCCGGCTTCATCTGCGACGAGCTCGCCGCCGCCGGTGCCGAGGTGACCGGCGTCGACATCGACATCGCCGGCCTGCGCCGCGCCAGGGCGCGGTTCGCCAGGCGTGCCCGGTTCGTCCAGGCCGACGGGCTCTCCCTGCCGCTGGCGGACGGCGCCGTCGACGTGGTCGTCGCGAACCACATCTACGAGCACGTCGCCGACGCCGACGCGCTCGCCGCCGAGGTGCGCCGCGTCCTCGCGCCGGACGGCGTCGCGTACCTCGGCCTCGGCAACCGGCTCGGCGTCATGGAGCCACACCACCGGCTGCCGCTGCTGTCCTGGCTGCCCCCTGCGCTGGCCGACAGGTACCTGCGGGCCACCGGCCGCGGCGAGCACTACTACGAGCGCTACCGCACGCGCGCCGGCCTGCGCCGGATGCTCGCGGCCGCCGGGCTGCGGGCCTGGGACTACACGGTGCCGGTCCTGCTCGCGCCCGAGGCGTTCCACGCCGAGGCCGACGTGCCACGCCTACCGCCGCTGCCGGGCCCGCTGCGCGGCCTGCCCCTGCCGGGCACGGTGGTGGGCCAGCTGCCGGTGGCCGCGCGGGCGTGGCTCGCGCGCGCCGCGCTGCCGCTCGCCCCGACCTTCCTGTGGGTCGCCACGCCGGGCTCGCGCCACCCCGCCGGCGAGCCGCTGCCCATCCCGCCGAGCCCGGTCGGCGCCGCCTTCTCGACCGACTGGCTGTTCAGGGACCTGAAGCCCATCTGGACGTTCGGCGCCGCGGCGACCGACCGCCAGTCTGTGGAGACCCCGGGGACAGGCTGGCGCGGAAGATGAGATCCGCCGCGGGCTGCCGCGCGGCCTCGCGACAAGCACCACCACAGGCAGGGGCGGGGCTGGTCGCCGACTCGCCGGAATGACCCGGCACGTGCGCCGGTGGGGGCGAAGGGCAGACTGGAGGCATGAGTTCGCTGCGCGACGACGCCTTGGCGTACTTCGGGCACCAGGTGCACGTGATGCGCCGCCGGGAGGTCTCCACCCTCCTGCGCTGGGCCGGCGACCTGCGCGGGCGCACCCTGCTCGACGTCGCCGGCGGGGATGGCTACTGGGCCGGCCAGGCCATCCGCCGCGGCGCACGCGCAGTCTGCCTGGACCTCGCGCGGCACAAGCTGGACTTCGGCGGACGGCTACGCCGCCACCCGGGGCTGATCGAGGGCGACGCGCTCGCGCTGCCGTTCGCCGACGGCTCCTTCGACGTCGTCATGTCCGTCTGCGCGATCGAGCACTTCGACGACGGCGCGGCCGCGCTCGCCGAGATGGCGCGAGTGCTGCGCCCCGGCGGCGATCTCGTGATGTCCGCTGACGCGCTGACCAGGGCCGAACGCTGGCCGGCGATGCTCGCGCGTCACCGGGAGCGCTACCACGTCAAGCACACCTATCCGGCGGACGTGCTGTCCAAGCTGCTGGACGCCGCCGGCCTGGACGTCGTCAGCCAGACGCACATGTTCCGCTCCGAGCGCGCCGAGCGGTTCTACCTGACGCTGTCGAGCAAGGGCGGCCGGGCCGGCTGGAACGCCGCGGCTCCGCTGTCCCCGCTGGTCGCGTGGGACGACCGGCGCACCTCCGACGACGGCGGCAGCGTGGTGCTCACGCACGCCCGCCGCCGTGGCTGAGGGCCGCATGGCGGGACGCCCGGTGACGGGACTCCGCCGGGCCGGCCGCGCCTCCGTCGGCGCGATCTCGGCTGGCACCGTCCCTGACGGTGTCGTTTCTGACGGTGTCGTTTCTGGCGGCGGTGCCCTGGGCGCCGCGGCGGCCGGCCGCCGGTGAAGGCGCAGCGGGCATTGGCCGTCCTGCTCACCGTCGGGCTGTTCGGCCTGGTGATCTTTGGCATGGGAGCCCTGTTCGCGTTGTTCGACCACCGCGTCTGGGGCTATGTCGCGGGCGCGCTCGCCTGCGCGGTGATGGTCGGCGCCGCCGTCAACGGCTCCCGTCGGTCCGAGGGCACGGGCGGGCCCGCCGGCCCCGGCCAGCGCGGTGACGGCCGCCGCCCGACGGCCGCGCGCCGCCCGGCTGGTCCCGGCCGTCCAGGCGGCGCTGGCGGTTCCGGCAGGTCTTCCGGACGCGCCGGCGGGCCTGGGCGGCCGGGGGGAACCGGCCGCCCAGGCCGCTCCGGGCGTCGCTAGAGGGCCAAAGGAGGTGCGAAAATGCTCCTCCTTCGCACCTCCGGAGGCCCCCGTCCCAGAAGCACTGGAGGGCCAAAGGAGGTGCGAAAATGCTCCTCCTTCGCACCTCCGGAGGCCCCCGT
>NZ_JASNFO010000104.1:0-50625 GCF_032027725.1 Pseudofrankia coriaricola
GGTCGACTCCATCCCGACCCGGGTCACCCCCAGGGAGGTCAGCCAGTCCCGCAACGCCAGCAGCTCCCGGGTCGTGGCCCCGAACGTGTGCAACTGGACCTGGGCAGACCCACCCGGCCGCTCGGTGACCCGCACACAGGCCACGATCTCGTCCTTGTGCACGTCCAGACCGGCGCACCGCGCCACCTGCGCTTCCATCAGACCCCCAGACGGTCGTCCCGACAGGACAGGGCGGCCACCCGGGGGGATCCGATGATCAAAGAGTCTAGAGGTCGCGCTCGAAGCAGCAGTCCCACGTGCCTGCAGATCCCCACGTCACACTAAGCGACGGGCTCAACCTTCGGCACCAAGCTCGCCCGACGTCGTCCAGGTGACCACAGGCATTTTCCGACGCCCCACGTGGCCGGCGACGCCGGCCCTCACCACTAAGCGGCGGTGACGGGTGCCGGTGGCGTCGAGGTGGGACGGTCGCCGCCGGCGGGAGCCTGCGCCACCAGGGGCAGCACGATCTGATCGACGACGGACGCGACGAACTCGTCGGGCAGCACCGTGCCGTGAAGCAGGGAGTACTGGACCAGCATCGCCGGACCGCTGCTGGCCACCAGCCTGGAGGCCGCCTCGGGGCGGACCTCGCCGCGCTCGGCGCCGCGCCGCAGCACCTCGAAGATCAGCTCGATGCAGGGCTCGACGACGTACTGGATGACCGCCTGGCGCACGAACCCTCGCTCGCAGCCGGCCTGCGCGGAGACCAGCTGGAACGCTGTCCCCCTGGTCGAGGTGAAGGAATCCTGCACGCACCGCAACAGCGCGTGCACGTCCGTGCGCACGTCGCCGGACAGCGCCACGGCGGCGGGGGTGGGCAGGGCGTCCCGCAACGCCTCGTCGATCATGTCGTCCTTCGTCGCCCACCGGCGGTAGAGGACGGTCTTGCTGGTCCGGGCGGCCGCCGCGACCTTGTCCATCGTCAGATTGGCGTAGCCGACGGCCTGCATCTGCTCGAACACCGCGTCGAAGATCGCTTTTCGCAGGTTGTCGCCGCGACGGCGCGTGGCCGCGCCGGTACGCGGGCCGGAGGTGGGGGCGACCGTCATCGGCTGTCTGCTCCCACCCGGTCCCACCCGGCCGACGCGCTCGACCCTCGCGACACAGGCCCGATCGTACCGCCAACTTTAAGGTACGTCTTGGTACCCAAGAGCCCGACGGTGTTGCTAGCATGCCCACAAGGTACGAGATCGGACCTTATCCGGGCTCCGTCGAGGAGGTATCGATGTCGACTGCCGCGGCGGCGGCTCCGCGCGACGAGCGTCCCTCTGGCGCTCCACCCGACCGGACCGCTCCACCCGACCGGACGCGGAGCCGCGTCGCGCTCGTCGTGATCGTGAGCAGCCAGCTCATGCTCGTCCTGGACACCACGATCGTGAACGTCGCGCTCCCTGACATCCAGCGCGCGCTGCGCTTCTCGCCCACCGACCTGGCCTGGGTGCTCAACGCCTACACGCTCGCGTTCGGCGGGCTCCTTCTGCTTGGCGGCCGGGCCGGCGACATCCTCGGCCGGCTGCGGGTCTTCCAGGCCGGCGTCCTGCTGTTCGGCGTCGCCTCGCTGGCCGGCGGCCTGGGAACCGAGTCCTGGATGCTCGTCGCCTGCCGCGTCGGCCAGGGCGTCGGCGCCGCCTGTGCGTCGCCGAACGCCCTCGCGCTGCTCACGGCGAACTTCCCCGAAGGCCCCCGGCGGACAAAGGCACTCGCGGCCTGGGCCGCGGCCAACGGGGTCGGCGGGTCGATCGGCCTCATCCTCGGCGGGATGCTCACGACCTGGGTGTCCTGGCGCTGGGTCATGTTCATCAACGTGCCGATCGCGATCGGGGTCGCGGCGCTGGCGCCGACATTCATCCGCGGCCCGCTGCGCAACCCCGGGCGGTTCGACGTCGCCGGCGCCCTGGCCGCGACCGTCGGCCTGGCGGCCCTGACGTACGGCTTCATCCGGGCGTCGTCCGACGGCTGGGGCGACGCCTGGACGCTGGCCGCGCTCGGGCTCGCGGTCGCCGTGCTGCCGCTGTTCGTCGTCCATGAGGCCCGGGTCGACCAACCGCTGGTCCCCCTGCGACTGGTGGCCGAACCCGCCAGGGCCCGCTCCTACCTCGTGCTCCTGCTGGTGATCGGAAGCATGTTCAGCATGTTCTTCTTCACCACCCAGTTCCTCCAGGAGGTTCTTGGCTTCAGCGCGCTACGGGCGGGCCTCGCGTTCCTCCCACTGTCGGTCGGCCTCCTCGTCTCGGCCCAGCGGACGTCCGCGCTGCTGCCGAGGCTCGGCCCGAAGCCGCTCATGCTCGCCGGTGCCGTGCTCTGCGGCGGCGGGATGGCCTGGCTCACCCAGCTCTCGGAGAACACCAGCTACCCGGCCGGGATTTTCGGCCCGATGCTGCTGTTCGGGCTCGGCGTCGGCATGCTCGTCGTGCCGCTCAACATCAGCGTGGTCGCCGGCGTCAGCCCGAAAGACGCCGGAGCGGCCTCGAGCATGATGGTCGTGACGCAGCAGGTCGGGGCCACGCTCGGCCTCGCGTTGCTGGTCACGGTATACGGCGCGGCGAGCCGCGACGCCGCCAGGAACCCGCCAGCCGGTCTCGACCCGCTGGGACTGCGCCACCACCTGCTGGCGAGCGGTATGGCCGGCGCCTTCACCGTGGCGACGGGGTTCGTCGCCGCCGTCTTTCTGACCGTGCTGCTGACCTGGCGCGGTCACCGACGCCAGCCATCGGCGGAGATCCCGCAATCCCAGGCCCCGTCCAGTCCGGCATCGGAGCGTGTGACGGCTGACGACTGACGCCCGGCCACCCGCGTCCAGCGCGGTCCGCTGCCTTTGAGGAACCTCCTCCGGTGGCCCGGAGGAACAATCTCGGCGAACAGACCTCTGGCCCGCCGTTCAACCTTCAGGCGTCACGCTGCCGCCCGCGTTCTCAGGTCGTGGCGAGAACGGCGGCGGCCAGGCGGTCGGGGTGATCGAGGGGGACGAACGTCCGGCCGCCCGCGACGGTCTCAAAGGTCGCGTCGCGGAAGGCATCGGCGAGGCGCCGGCCGAAGTCGACGGTGAAGAAACGGTCGCCGTCGCCCCAGAGGAGGTGTACCGGCCTGTCTATCTTGTCCAGCCGCGTTGAGACGTCGAGCAGCTCCTTCGGGTCGATGCCACGGGCCAGCTTGGCCACGTCGCGGCGGACCCGACCGTCGGCGAGCGGCCTGACCCAGGCCTTGGTCAACTCCGGGTCGAACGGCCGGCCCGACAGGGGGCCGAAGCCGAGCCGCCCGTGCCGAAGCCGTGCCGACCGGAGGCCGGGGACCATCGCCGCGACCAGCGCCGGGTGGCGCAGCGCGCGCACGAGCGTCGTGAAGGGCGGCGGGGGAAAGGCGTCGAACGCGTCGCAGTTGGTGAGCACGACCCGGCCGATGCGGGTCGGATCGGTGTCGAGGACGAACTGGACTATCGCGCCGCCGGTGTCGTTGCCGACGAGGGTGACGTCCCGCAGGTCGAGGGCCGCGATCAGGTCGAGCACCAGGCGGGCGACGCCCCGCGGGCTGAGGTCGGCGTCGGGGCTCATCGGCACCGGATGGGCACCGAGGGGCAGCGTCGGCGCGTAGCTGCGCACGCCCTGTCGGGCGAGGAGATCGGCCGCGGCGGTCCACAGCTGGCCGTCCACGAGGAGGCCGTGCACGAACACCACGGGCGGCAGGTCCGACGGTTGCGGACCTGCCGCGCGGTACCAGACCTGGCCCTGGGGCAGGTCGATGACGTCGGCGGGAGGTGAGGCTTCCATACGAAGCAACATACCGACAGCCTGTATGTAAGACAACCGCCCATGCGGAGCAGAATCGGTCTGTGACCGCGTTGCCAAGCCCAGAACCGAAGCCCTCACGGCGCCGTCAGGTGGACCGCTCCGCGGCGACGCGGGCGGCGCTGGTCGCCGCCGGCCGGCGGCTGTTCGCCGAGGAGGGCTTCGCCGCGGTCGCGACGGAGGCGATCGTGGCGGCGGCCGGGGTGAGCCGCGGGGCGCTCTACCACCAGTTCGTCGACAAGACCGCCCTGTTCGCCGCGGTCGTCGAGGCCGTCGAGGCGGACGTCTCGACCCGCATCGCGGGCGAGGTCGCCGACGCGGGCCTGACCGACCCGATCGAGGCGATGCGGCTGGCCGCGAGTGTCTGGCTGCGGATCTGCGTCGAGCCGGAGGTCCACCGGATAGTCCTGCTCGACGGCCCTTCGGTACTGGGCTGGGCCGAGTGGCGGGAACTGTGCCAACGCCACGTCTTCGGCCTCGTCAAAGACGTGCTCTCCTGGGGAATGGAGATCGGCCGCATCCGCCAACAGCCGGTCGGCCCGCTCGCCCACATCATCATGGGCGCCAGCGACGAGGCGGCCCTCTACATCGCCCGCGCCGCCGACACCGAGACAGCCCGCACCGAGATGATCAACGCTCTGGACCTCGTCATCGACGGCCTCAGACGCTGACGGCGCTGGCGTTCACCTCCCACCGCGGCGGCGAGTATCTAACCCCTGCACGCCCCGAGGGCGATCAGCACCAGTCACAGAGGCGTCATCCGGTCGATGAACGCGCCCACAACCGCGACGAACCTGCGCGCCTCCCCTCGTCGGCCGAGCGCGCCGGCGGGGACTCGGTGTCGGCGGTGCCGGCGTTGTCCTTCACCCGCCGCGCCGTCGGGGCGCCGGACCTGCCGGCTCAGCAGGTGGTGTTTCAGGCGGCGTGTGCGGCGCGGGGCTGGACGGAGGGCGGGTCGGTCTGCCAGGTCGGTCCGGGGCTTGATGCCTGGGGCACGGTGATCCGGCTGGTCCGGACCGCTGGCTACGGCGTCGTGATAGTCGACCCGCTCGACCGGATCGCCTCGACGGACACAGGCCGCTCGGCGGTCCTGGACACGCTGCGCCGGGCAGGGGTGCGGCTGCTGGCGGCACACGACGGGATCGACACCGGCGACGCGATCGGTGCCGGGCTGGTCGCCTCCCTGCTCGACACGGACCGTGCGGCGGTGGCCCGGTGAACGGCGCGGAGAACGGTTGGCCGTCGGCCCGGCCGACGGCCGGCCCTGGTCAAGTCATGGCAATTGGTTACGGCGGTCCGCAGCCGCAGCCGTCGCTCGTCAAGGCAGGTCCGCATCGCCACCGAGATTTGCGATCATCCGTCGTAGGACGTTGAGCGCGGCCACGTACTCCGACGGGGCGATGCCATCGTGGACCTGCGCCAGCGCCCGGTGGCTACGGTCGGCGGCACGGGTCCGCCCCGCCTCTCCGTCCTCAGTGAGACTGAAGGTGCCTGCCTGTGTCTGAGTCATCCAGCCGCGCTTGAGCAGATCGTCGACGACCCCGTCAAAATCACTGTCGAGATCGTCGAACGGTGACAGCCGTTGGATCAGACGGGTGCGATTCCACTCGGCTGGAGCACCTGCGACATGGTTGAGGATCCACCAGTGCGGCTGAGTGAGCCCCTCGACCGCCAGATCCGCGCGGATCCGGCCGACAACTCTGCGGTAGGTCTCGCCGCTCCAGTACCCGATCGGCTGCGCCGCCAGCACCTCGTCGGGATACCCCTTGATGCCCGAGACCATGACAGTCCTTCCCTTCGGCGCGTGGCAATGCGTCCTGGCCGCCGCATAGCGACGTTCCGACGTCAGACGATCACGCTAGAACCTCAACCGGACTTGAGGTCAAGGTAGCCATGTGCAGGCATACCGGTCTGGCCGACGCCCTTGCACCCGATCGGCACCCAGCGGCGTAGATGAAGGTCATCGCGAGCCACTGACCGAGGCGCAGCCCACAGCACACGCCCATAGGATCATGGTTCTAGATGCCGTCGCCAGGCCGTTAGACCATTCGACACAACGGGGAATTGGGCATCCCACTGCTACCCGCCGTGCGACGCGGTGGCGCGCATCCTCGCCGTGCGACGTCGGCTGTCTGGTCGCGCCTGGCGTTCCCTGCTACAGGACAGTCTCGCGTCGGCGGGCGCGGTTCGGTCGCGGGGTTGTCGCGGGGTTTGCGGATGGAATCCGCGGTCGCCCCCTTGCTCGTGCGGCGGCCGAAAGCGCCGTTGGCTACGGGGCGTATCGGTACACCTTGGAGTCGCGGAGCTGGAAACCGAGGCGTTCATACAGCCTGTTGGCCGCTTGGCGTGACGGGCGGGACGTGAGGTCGACGGTACGCGCTCCGGCCTCCTGGGCCAGACGGATGGCTTCCTTGGTGAGGGCGGCTCCGATACCTTGCCCTCGGCCGGCTTCGTCGACAATCACGTCTTCGATCCAGGCGCGCAGACCGGTCGGGATCGGGAACATCACCAGCGTCAGCACGCCATGGATGCGGTCGTCGACCCGAGCGGCGAGCAACTGGTTGCCTTGCCACCCGACGAGGCGGGCGGGAGCCTCGGCGTCGAGGGGTGCGGCGTTGTGGGAGAGCTGGGGAAGCAGCCGGTCGAACGCCTCGACGAGTTCGGCGGTGACGGTCCGGACGACCTCGACCTTAACGCTCATGGTGGCTGAGAGTATCGGCTCGGGCGGTGTGCGCGCGTAGCCTCGGTCGTTCGTGGCGACGGGGCGACGCTCCGACAGGCGCGGGCGGGGTGGCAGTCCGACACGCCCGGGGTGCCGAGCGAAGCGAGGCGGGGCCCCGGGGCGTGGCGGACTGACGGGGCCCCGCCCGTGCATGGCGCGTGCGGCGGCACGGCGCGCGCCCCGAAGGGGCGCCTTGATGCCGTCGCCATCCCGTAAGACCATCGGCGCTACGGTATCGAGACTGCGTAGTCGGTCATTGGAAATGCGATCCGTGCACGGCAGGCCAATGGCTTGGTAGGAGGCGGGCGATGCGAGACGGTGCGCCGGGACCGGATGAGTCTACGGGGTTGAAGGCGTACTGGTTCGTGATCCGCAAACCCCGGGTGGTGTGCGACGGCGGCGCCGTGCGGATGATGTTGCCCGGTTACTTCGGTGGTGGAGCGTGGGCGATACCTGCGCGCCACGTTGCTGTACAGGATCTGTCGGCTACGCCGCCGGCGGAAGGTGCTCAGGAGCCGGAGCCGGTGCTTGCCCGTGAGTTGGCCGTCCCCTACCTGTTCACCACGGGGCCGATGACCAGGCCGAACCTTCTGTTGATGTTCACTGAGCCGCAGCGCGTGCCGCCGCTGCGACTTGACGCAGCGCTCGCGCCGAACACGGACCTGCCGTTCGGTTACCGCTCGACGCGGTCGGAGAAGGGAGCGCGTGTCGACGGAGTTCTGTTGCGTGCCGATAACCCTGCGGCGCTGCGTCAGTCCGTTCTCACCGCAGGGGGCAGTTCCCTCGACGATCCCGTCGGTTGGCTGTATGAGCACCGTGAGGTCGTCGCGGATGTTATGGAACAGGCAAGCCTCGCGAGACGGCGGCGCGTGGGACGGTGCATTCAGCTCGCTGCGATGATCCTGTTTGTAGCAACGTCCATCGGCGTGCCACGGCTCGTGGCTGACGACGGCCCATGGTGGCCCGTGTTCCTCTTGCTGGCCGTGCTGGCTGGACTGTTCGGGTTGGGTGCCTTCGGCCGTCGTCTGGCTCGGTGACCGATGGCGAGGACGTTGTTTGTCGGCGACGCGCCTACGCTCCGACGCGTGCGGGCGGGTGGCAGACCCGACACGCCCGGGGTGCCCGAGCGAAGCGAGGGCGGGGCCCCGTGGCGTGGAGGGGCTGACGGGTCCTGCCCGCGCGCGTCGCGTGCGGCGCGCGCGGCGTGGCGGCCGAAGGCCGGCCTTGAAACCCGTACAGATTTAAAAAAAAACACGTACAGATTGTCCGCGACAGCGATCTTGAGGTCGATGCCGCCAACCACGGCTGGGCCCGCGGGATCGACCTCCACCATTGCGTTGCCCGCCGCACGGAGGAGCTGCTGACCGACTTCGGCCAGCCACTCAACGATCCGGCCGACATCCCGGAGATGGGTCACCGCTGATCAGCGAGTCGGGAAGGAAGCCAGAGCAAGGTCCCATTGGTCAGCTGCGTGAAGCAGCGTAACTGCATCCACCCGCACCTCCACGACGTGCTGGTAAATGTCCGCCCCGTCATCGTTCTGCTGCCATGGGGGCGCTGCCTCCAAGGACAGGTGAAAGCGAATCACCGCCCAACCCTCGCTTCGACCTGCGAGACTTACGGCCAGGACCGGCTCGACGAACCACGTATCCGGAGACAACCGACCTTCGGAATCAGGTCCGGTTACGGCCACTGCTCTCTCGGTCACTGCGCGCAACCAGGCGGACACCTCATGGGCTTCATGGGTCAGCAGACACGGATCGGCAAAGGACCAGGTGCCGTCGGGAGTCGTCACCGTTCCACCGACGACTAGCCAGTTGTCGTCGTATGGGTCACCGCGAACTTCGGAGAACTGATACCGCAGCAGGCAGAGTTCGACACTGCTCGCATGATCGCTCAAAAGCACTGTCCCAGGATGTCACAGGCTCTCGCGGCTCTGGACAGCACGGCCGATCACCGTAATGGGCGCCCGAGGGTTCAGTCGCCCGCCCGAGCCGTCACCGGCCAGCTGAGCCGGACCGGCCCCGTTCGACTCGCCAGACGGGCACAAGAAAGATTTTGAGTGTTACTGGGGCAGCGCGGGCCATGAGTTGCCCTCCTACCGACGGGGAGTGGTCAGGGCTGGTCCCCGCCTCTTCAAGCCAGCGTTTGGCGGTCCGGTAGCCGACCGAATTGATGGGCACGTCCATGCCTGCTGCGGTGTCCGCGAACACCTGGCAGAACTGCTCAACAGGTCCAGTTGCGGCGGACGAGGAGCAGGGCAAGCAGGGTTCGCGGTCGGACTCGGGGGCATGGCTACGTCGCCTTCCAGCGCTGGTGCTACGGATGGTCGCGCTTGCGGGGCGCTGTGTCAGCAGTCATGGGCACGCTGGCCCCACGGTGGCCCTTTTCGACGCCGGGGTGTCCCCACGTTGGCACTATCGCGGCCACTTTCAGAAGTCGTTTGGTAGCCGATAGTGGCGACTGCCGGTTCTGGTCGGGCTGGCGTCGATCCCCCGGCCAGGGCCGGTCGCACTGGTCCGCGAACAGCGCGGGCTCGTCGGCGGTACGGCCAATCTGACAGGCAAGCCGGCGGACGGCGAGGACCGTGCGAACCTCGGCCAACGAGGACACGTCGACAACCCGAACGAGAAGACGACGGCGGACGCTGTCTGTGAGAGAGACAGGTCGGCGATCACCACACAGCCCCGCGATAGCGAGGTGATCCGCGTCACCATTTGCTATGTAGTTCGCCGTTTCGCTGCGGCCACTGGCTGACCAAGTCACAGAAGTACAGCACCACCTTCCGACAGCTCAGTAGTCCGGCGGGTGGTGTGGTCTGGGAGCTGGCCTGGCCACGCAATCCGCTGTTCACCGGCCGCGCCGATGAGTTGACGGAGTTGCGGGATCGGCTGGTGGCGTCGGGGTCGGCGGCGGTCGTGCCGGTGGCGCTGCACGGGTTGGGCGGGGTCGGGAAGACGCAGGTGGCGGTGGAGTACTGCTACCGGTTCGCCGCGACGTATGAGCTGGTGTGGTGGGTGCCGGCGCAGGATGCGGCGTTGGCGTTGGCGGCGTTGGTGCGGCTGGCGGAGCGGGTCGGCGTGGCGGTGGCGGGGGCTGCCGAGGAGTCGGTGCGGGCTGTGGTGGCGTTGCTGGCCTCGGGGCGTCGGTTCGGCCGCTGGCTGGTCGTGGTCGACAACGTGGGCGCGCCGGGGGATCTGTTCGGGTTGTTGTCGGCGGCGGGTGCCTCGGGTGGGCATGTGCTGGTGACGAGCCGGGATCATCGCTGGTCACGGCTGGCAGACGGCGTCGCGGTCGATGTGCTGCCGCGGGCGGACGCGGTCGCGCTGCTACAACGCCATGTGGCGGACCTGGGTGGGCCGGATGGGGATCGGCTCGCGGGGCTGTTGGGGGATCTGCCGTTGGCGGTGGAGCAGGCGGGGGCGTTTCTCGCGGACACCGGGATGGGTCCCGGCGAGTACGCCGATCTGCTGGGCGTGGAGCTGCGGCGGTTGATGAGCCGGGGCACGCCGGTCGGGGTGCGTCCGGTCGCGGCGACGTGGACGGTAACCCTGGAACAACTTGACGATCCGGCGGCGGTGCTGCTTGCTCGGTTGTGGGCGGGTTTCGGGCCGGAGCCGATCCCGCTGGACTTGGTCCGTCCGGAGGTAGCCGGGGTGCTGCCCGCGCCGCTCGGCGAGGTCGCGGCGGATCGGATCGGTTGGCGGAGACGGTCGGCCGGCTGGTCTCCCTGGCACTGGTCCGTGCCGCCGGTGGTGCGGTAGTGATGCACCGCCTGGTAGCGGAGGTGCTGCGCGACGACACACCCACCGAGCTACGGCCGGCGCTGCGGACCGCGGCGCGTCGACGGCTCGCCCGAGGCCATCCGCCGGTGCGGGACCGGCCGGACGCCTGGCCCCGCTACGCCCAGATCTACACACACGCCCTCGCGACCGGGCTCGTCGAGGACGACGACCCTGACAGCCGTCACATGATCCTCTGGCTGATCCGGTATCTACGGGAGCGCGGCGACTACCCGAACAGCCGCGGTCTCGCGGCGGAGGCCCACGTCCGATACCGGGAGCTACTTAGCGAGGATCACCCGGACACGCTCACCGCCGCGCATGAACTCGCGGCCGTGGTGCAGGTGCAGGGGGACTATCCGACCGCGCGGCCGATGTTCGACGACGTGCTGGCCCCGGCGGCGGCGGATCCTCGGGGAGGATCACCCACCCGGACATCATGCGCACGAAAGCCACCCTGGCAGACCTGGACGGAGCCTAGCTCCCTCGCGGTCGGACCTTGCGCGTCCCCGGTTCTTGAGTGATCAGGACTTCGTGTGCTGAGGCTTCGTCGACCGCCCGAGGCCGACCAACGGCGCCGCCGCCTATATCTCTTGTGTGTCTCAGGACGCGCATCTCGATAGACAGGCTGATCCGACACGATCCGCGCTGTGCCGGCGCCTCGGCGGAAGGCCGGGCCGCCTAGGTCAGCGGCGGCGGGACTGTGGCAGGCGGGTGGGGCCGACCTGCCGGTCGAGCCAGTCGGTCAGCTGGCGCATGTCGCGCCAGGCAGAGGCGACCTGCTCCACACAGGCCGGCTCGGCGAGCCACGGTGGCTCGCCGAAGTCCCGGTGCGCGGTGAGCGTCTTGTAGCGGAGCAACTCGATGCGTGGATGGTCGGCGGCGTAGCCACGCGGCCGGGTGCTGAGCTGGGTACCCGATATCTCATATCCCGCCGCGCGGAGTCTTTCGACGATCGCCTCCAGCGCCGGCCCGCGTACGTCGTCGGCGACCGCCGCCCGCAACCGTTCGACCTGGTCCGACGCGGTCTGCCAGTACCCGGAGGCGGCCATCAGCCCGTTCGCCGACACCTGGACGTAGCCGCCCCGCCCGCAGTGCGCGCCGATCGCTGTCTTGTACGGGGACTTGTCCTTGGAGAACCGGACATCGCGGTACGGCCGGAACACGTGCGGCTCGCCGAACTCCGGCTCAAGCGCCGCGAGCAGGGCGAGCATCGGAGCCCGCACGGCCCTCTCGTAGGTCTCCCGGTGATCCGTCCAGTACGCCTTGCTGTTGTCCGCCTCGAGCCCCTCGAAGAAGATCAGCGCCTCGACGGGAAACCCAGCGAACTCAGACATCGGCACTCCTCCGCGACCAGAGGTCATCCTACGACCGCCCACCGACAGACCTGAGGGCGCAGGAAGGTGCAGGTCGCGCTGCTCGGCTCCGCTCGGTGAGGATCCGCGCGAACGCGTCGATGATGCCGTGGACCTGACCTGGGCCGGGGTGAGGCCTGACGGGAGACACGTCGTCGACAACGTCTCGCGGGCGACGGCCGGACTCGCGGCGGTGGCGGTGCTGGCCAGGTTGGCGACCCTCCTCGCGGTGGCGGCTGGCACCTCGAGGAGGGCGTCAGACGATCAGCGACGCCGGCCGACGAGTCAGGCTGTCAGTGCCGCTGGGCCGACGGCGGAACTGGTGTCGATGAACGCGTCCGGTACCGGGTAGTCCCCGGCGATGAAGGCCAGCACGGCCGCGTGCATCGCCTCGACCGGCGCGATCGTCGCCGCGGTCGCGATCCCGCCGCTGTCGGACACGTTCGCCATCGCGTACAGATAGGTGTGCGCGGCCGCGTTCTCCAGACCGAGCGCGTAGGCGGCGAGCTCGGGGACGGACTTCGTGGCCTTTACCTTCGCGACCTCCGAAGCGGCGATTGTCAGCGGCGTGCCGGTAATCGTCGGCAGCTTGGCTCCGGACAGCACCCCGTTCCACGCCTTCGCATGCTCGGCGTGCTGCGAGCGGGCGACCGTCGCGAATTCTCCGACGGCTCCGGGCACCGCGCCGTAGTCGCCGGCGGCCGCCTTCGCCAGCGCCATCGTGTAGGCCGCGACGGCGAGATTCTCCAGGGCCGCCGCAAGCGCGACCACTCTCAGGTCGCCGGTGTACGGGCTGGCCACCCGGGTCGGTGTCCCGCCCATGGCCGTCCGCTTCCCGCCGCCGTCCGAGCCGCCGCACGCCGCGAGCAGGCCCGCTCCGGCCGCGGCCAGGCCGCGGAGCAACACTCCACGCCGACTGGCCGGCCCGCGGGCCAACCCCCTGATCGTGGCCCGCGTCGCGCTGGTCGTGTCGCGCAGCTGCTCCAACGCGGTCGGGAAGGTGTCCCGGTGCAGCGCGTCGAGGTCCTTCGTCAACGCGCGGAGCTCCGCGTCTCCGACGCCCATCTCGCCGCGCGGTTTCCCGTCCGGCTGGGTCTGGTCGTACCGGGTCATCAAACCGCTCCTTCAGTCGACGGAGAGGCCATCGAGGTCGAATAGAAGGCGTCGGGGAAACCGACGCCACCGGCGGCCTTCGGGAGCTTCGCCGCATCGGGCGGCAGCGCGATCAGATCGGCGGCGCCACCGCCGAGCAGCGCGGCGACGGCGAGCAGGATGGCCCGGTGCTGCGCCTCCACGGCGGCGACGCTGCCGAACAACTTGCGCAACATCGAACTGCCCACCTGGCTGACGTTCTTGGTGTAGGTCTGCGCGGCCACGTCCTCGAGGGTGATCGCGAGTGACACCACGTCGCCGGGGCCTTTGATCGTTGGTATCGCCGCGTCGACGACCTTGGCGTACTTCGGGTCCAGAGCGGTCTGGGCCTGACCACCGAGCCCGACCGCCGCGGCGTTGAACGCCGTCGCGTGATCCACGTGCTGCGCCATCGTCTTCATCGCGAACGCCTTGACGACGGCGTTCGCCTCGGCGCCACCGATGAACGGCAGCGTGAGGGCCGTCGTGTAGGTACTGACCGCGAGATTCTCGATCGACGCGGCGGTCTGCAGGATCGCCACATCCATCGTCGCCGCCGAGCCGCGCGTCGCCGTCGCGAGCACTCCCGCCCCGGCGAGGCCGACAGCGAGCGCCGCGCCGCCCCTCGACATCCGTCTGCCGGGCGCGGCCGCCTCGACAAGGTCCGCGACGGCCACGCGGCTGCCCCGCATGGCATCGCTGTGCAGATCCTCGGACGCGTCGCTCAGTTCCCGCAGGCGCCGGTCATCGACGGTGTCAGACACCGCGTCCTCCTGGTTGCCGGTCATGCTCGTCGTCGGCGACGCGTGTCGCCGACGCTGCCGGGGGTGCGTGCCAGGGAGGCGCGGGCCACCGTGAGCGTGTGCCGCTGGCCGTGTGGCGGGCTGGTCGGGTGGCTGGCTGGTGGTGACGAGGTCCGCACCGGCCGCTGGCAAGAGGTGTTCGGAGCCGTCGGCCAGGCGGATGGGTGTGAGTTCGGGGTGAGCACGGCGCGGCCCTTGCCTCCGCTCCGCTACCCCGCCGATGCGTCTGTCGACCCGCACCAGCCGGGCCGCCCGAACTCATGTCGGCTGCCCGACCCCATCCGCGTGCGTCGCGGCCCCGAACAACCGGCGACAGCGGGCCTGGCGGATGCGTGCCGCGCCGAAGCGACGGCACGGACCCGACAGCCAGGAACGCGTGCGCTCACATGACTGACAAGGCGGCCGACGATGGCATTCGATGTTGACAGCTTCGCGCGGACCGCGGGCCCGGTACGCACCGACGACCTGGGTGACCTGGCGTCGGAGTTCGCCCGCCGGCGGCTGTCCGACGACGGCCTGCGCTGCCTGCGCTACATGCACGACGTGGAGAGCCATACGGTCTGCTACCTGCGTGACCTGCTCATGACGTCGTCGCATCGCGACCCGCGGATCACCACGTTCCTCACCGTCTGGAACTACGAGGAGCACTCCCACGGCGTCGCGCTCGGCTCGGTGCTCGCCGCGCACGGCGAGCCGCACGGCGACGAGCGCAACGCCGCGGTCCGCGACCGCCAAGGCCGCCTCGACAGCGTGAAGCCCGTGCTGTCCGCGGCGGCGTCCTCACTGGTCGGCAACGACTTCGTCGCCGTGCACATGAGTTGGGGCGCGGTGAACGAATGGACCACCCGGTCGGGTTACGCGCGGCTGATCGAGCGCGAGCGGCATCCCGCGCTGACCACGCTGCTGACTCGGATCATGGCCCAGGAGAGCCGGCATATCGCCTTCTACGCGAGCGAGGCTCGAGCCCGGCTGGCCGCGAGCCGGCGGGCACGCCTGGTCACGCGATGGGCCCTACGCCGGCTGTGGTCCCCGGTCGGGACCGGGGTCATGCCCGCCGAGGAGACCGCCTTCGTGCTCGGATACCTGCTCGCCGGCGAGCCCGGGCGGCGCGAGGCGGAGCGGATCGACGCGCAGATCGACCGGCTGCCCGGTCAGGCCGGCCTCGGCCTGCTGACCGGCGCCGCCCGCCGCTACGCACCCGCCAGCTGACGGCCCGGCTTCCGACCTCGCTGGAAACGGGTCCTGTCCTGACGGCAGCTGTCAGCCGTCGAGCACCTCGGTGTTCTGGCAGGCGACCAGACACCACCTCCCATCCTCCTTGGCCATGACGTACAGCGGGCTGCCCTCGTTCTGGCCTTCGATCGGCCGGCCGTCAGAGGTCAGATAACGCTGACGCACCTTCACCGCGGCGACGTCGGGCCGGATGAACAGCACGTGCACCACCTCGTAGGTGGCCGTCAGGCCCTTCATTCCGCCGGGAAGCACCTTGTGGGTGAACGCCGAGATCTCGTCGAGGCCGAACAGGCGCCGGCCGTGGCCCGTAGTCCAGATCGCGTCGGGCCGGAACAAGCCGATGAACTCGTCGGGGAGCTCGTTCTGCTGGGAGTGCTCGAGCGTGGCGACCACCTGCCTGATCACCCTGATCTCAGCCGCATGGGTCCCGTCGTCGATGATGCCCGTCGTCGTCATGTGGCCAGGCTGCAACCTCAACCACACATGAGGTCAAGCGCGCGGGGTACCGCCGTCGAACCGGCTCGGCTCGGCTCGGCCTACAGCACGCTGCCGCCGCAGTTGACCATGGTCAACTGCCTCCCGCTCACATCCCCCGGGGCGATGCCAAGGACGACTACACAACTCCCGAGCGGAAGCGTCGGGAATCCTTGACATGTCGGAGTTCTCCGACGTAACTTTTTGTCTGTGTCCGACGACGACGTGTTCCTCGCGTTGGCCAACCCCGTACGGCGCCGCCTGCTACAGCTTCTCGACCAGGGCCCTCGCACCGCGGGCGACCTCGCTGACCAGTTCGACCTGAGCCGGCCCGCGGTCGCCGAGCACCTGCAGATCCTCCGCCGCGCCGCACTGGTCCGCGACGAGGCCGTCGGCCGCCAGCGGCTCTACCACCTGACCGCTGAGCCGCTGGCCCAGGTCAGCGGCTGGCTGCACCCCTTCGAACGCTTCTGGCGCGATCGCCTCCGCGCCATCGCCGACATCACCGAAACCGAAGAGGACCCATGACCGAGTCGACCACCGCGACCATCACCGTCGACCAGTTCATCGCGGCCCCACCCAGCAAGGTCTGGCGCTCCCTGACCGACCCCGATCTACATGCCCGCTGGTGGGTTCCCGGCGACATCGCCCCGATCGTGGGCCACCGTTTCCACCTCCAGATGCCCGGCTGGGGACCTGTGGCCTGCGAAGTCCTTGAAGTCGAACCCGCGCGCAAGCTCGTCTACACGTTCAACGCGACCTGGACGCTCACCTGGCGCCTTGTCGCCGAAGGCACCGGTACCCGCCTGCTCCTCGAGCACAGCGGCTTCAACCTCGACGACAAGCGCGACCGCGACGCCTATGAGCGCATGAGCGGAGGCTGGCGCGACATCCTGCCCCGCCTCACGGCAGCCCTCGCCGACAACTAACCGCACCAGCCCCCGGACACCGCCCACAACCAGGAGTCCGGGCGGAACTTCAGTCGGTGCGCTGTCCAAGGCGCAGAACGCTCAGATAGTGGCGTGAGGCCCGGTTACCCATACGGGTGCGGATGCGCTCAGCGACCGCGTCGAGCAGCGGCTCCCGGACGCCGGGGGCAAGCCGTCGGTACGGCGACATCGAGCGGAGGAGATCGGCAAAGCCGTCCCCGTCGAACCACTGAACCGTCGGGTACCAGCGCACGACCGTCGGCCCGAACAAACCGCCGGGGTCACGCACCTGGCCCCAGCCCTCGTCGGTTTTGCGTACGTCATCCTCGATAGGCGGATGACCCCAGTCGGGATTGCCCGGGGAAAAACGTTCGTGGAGGTCGGCGGTCTCGGCATACACCTCCGGTTCGCCGGGGCGGCGAACGACGACGTGGCCGAGAAGCGCCATCCATCCTCCGGGACGGAGCACGTCGTGGGCCCGCCGCCAGCCGGTCGAGGGGGCGACCCAGTGCCACGCCGAGGCGGCCACGAGGACGTCGAAGCGCCGCCCGCGGTCGTCCCACTCCTCGAACCTCGACGTCTCGACGTTGACGGCGCGAAAGGCCGAGAGCCGGTGACGAGCCAGCGCGGCCAGTTCCGCGCCAGGCTCGATGGCCGTCACCGGGTGACCCAACGCCGCCAGCGAGCGCGTCGCCTGCCCCGTACCGCACCCCACCTCAAGCACCGACGATTCTTCGTCCATGGCGGTGAGTGCGACGAGGTCCGCGAACATCTCATCGGGATAACCGGGCCGCACGCGGTCGTAAAGTTCCGCCACCTCGTTGAACACACCGCCGAGGTCACGCCGATCCGGGCCAACCATCCAGCCATCCTGCCACCGACCCTCACACACGTTGTTCAGGGCGCAGCCGGCCGGACATCGCGGAAGCGGCCCTACTGCCTAGACGGCCCACCCCCTACGTGGTCGTCACCAATGCGATCTCCTGGCCGTTACGAAGCGGTCCTCGAGGCGACCCGTGCGGTCGCGGACCGCGGCAACGACGAGGTGCTCGCGGCGTCGCCCGCCGAGTCGGTCCAGGTCAGGGCCGACACCCGGCGTGATCGCAGAGGGTGTTCAAATGCACACGGCTGAAATGGCCGTGGAAGGCCGCCCGCGGCCTGGGTGGGTAGGTCTGCCCAACTCCACGCGCACCGGGACTGGGTCGTCGTCCACCGAGGCACGGGCGCAAACGCGAATCGTGTCGGATCAGCCAGTCTCTGGGCTTGCCCATCTGACACACATCGACAGGGTCGGGGCGAACTGTGTCGGATAGGCCTGCCTATCGGCTTGCCAGTCCGACACGGTTCGCCTCCGACGGGCCGGAGGCGAACTGGGTCGGATCAGCCTGTCTGTCGAGATGTGTGTCTCAGAGCGTGACGGGCTATCAGCACCTGAATCGCGGCTGCCCGGCACTGAGCTTGCACCTTGCCGCAGGCCGTTCGCGGGTGCGGCGGAGGCATCACCCGCTGGTTGTGGCGGGCGCGGCCGGGTGACCCATCAATCGGCACCAGGATCGTCTTTGGAACGGACCGCGCGAGGGTGGTCCTCGCCGAGGATCCGCTGTCGCCCCAGGGCATCCTCTTCCAGCGCGCGAGTCGCCGGATAGTCCCCGTCAATGGCACCGGTCATGGCAGCGTGGTCCGCTCCGCGGACAGTATCCGGCAGCCCACCCACCCAGCACTGGCCATGTCTGACGAGAAGCTGACCACCTGCTCCCGCGCGGTCGAGTCCGGGCGGAGGCGGGGCACGAAGGTCGAGCTGACGTAGACCACCTCGGGGTGGTAAGGCCCGGTGAACGCGATCTGCACCGCATAGGACGCGGATCGATCCGTGCTGTTCGTCACCGTCACTGTCGTGCTCATGCTGCCAGCCTCGTCGACGAAGCAATCGTCGACGTGGACGTCTCTGCGATGGTCCCTGCCCGCTTCGTATTGCTCGTACGAGTCGCGCATGACGCTGACGACGAGCACGCAGATGGTGACAACGAAGGAGACCCAGCCGCCGGACAGGATGATCAAGGAAATCCACAGCGGACGGCGCCACGGCGACCGCCGCGCCTGGACGGGCAGTGGCGGGTCGCCATGGGGCGCGGGAAAACCAGACTGGGCCATCGTCTCTGTTCCCGAGTAGTGATCCCAACGGAGCTACACCCTAGTGGGACCACGGACGACGCGAAGACAGACGGGCCCCTTGTCGGTGGCTCGGCCGGGCCGAGCCCCGGACTGGGCCATCTGGGTCGGCCGCGCGGACGAACCAGCGGCGCGCGGGCGGGGCGCTGTCAGTGCCGGGCGAGCAGGGCCAGGGCGTCGGCGGCGGGGGTGCCGGGCTCGGCGTGGTAAAGGACCATGCGGTGGCTGCTCTCGGGGAGGGGCATCGCCTCGTAGGTGAGGTCGAGGCGCCCGACCAGCGGGTGCTGGAACTTCTTCACGCCATGGCCGCAGTCCAGGACCTGGTGCTTGGCCCACAGGGCGGCGAACTGGTCGCTGCGCTGGACGAGCTCGCCGACCAGGCAGCTCAGCTCGTGGTCGTCGGGGTGCAGGCCGGAGGAGTAGCGCAGGAAGCCGACCATCTGCCGGGCCATCTGGTCCGGCTCGGCGTACAGGTCGCGCCCACCCAGGGCCAGGAAGAACATCCGGGCGAAGTTCGGCCGGTCGCGGACGTCGTCCGGCGCCTCGAACGGGTAGCCGAGACCGACGAGCCGGTGGCCGAGGGCGTTCCAGGCGAGCACGTCCTGGCGGTGGTCGACGAGGAGCGCCGGCCCCGGCGCCGCGCGGACGAGCCCGAGCGCTGCGGGCCGTGGCCGTTCGACGCGGCGGCGCCGGACCGGCCGAGGCTCGGGACGGGCCAGCCGGCGCAGGTGCTCATGCTCGGCGTCGGTCAGCGTCAGCACGCGGGCGAGCGCGTCGAGGACGCTGTCGGAGACGTTGTGGTGGTCGGCCTGCTCCAGGCGCGTGTAGTAGGTCGGGCTCACCCCGGCCAGGTGCGCGAGCTCCTCGCGACGCAGGCCAGGGACGCGGCGCGCGCCATAGGAGACGAGACCGACGGCCGCGGGGCTGACCGCGGCCCGTCGGGTGCGCAGGAAGTCACCGAGCTCCGTCGCCATGACCTCCATCGTGCCCGACGGCGCAGGACGCTGGGTATCCCTGCCGGTGGTAGGCACGCCGAGGGGTGGTGGCGCAGGGCTGTCGCTGTCGCCGGCCGGCGGACGCACCGTGGGCGGTGTGACCACTCTGACATCCACCGCGACCACCGACCAGGCGGACCCGGCCGCCGCGGTGGCGGCCCGCATGACCCGCGGCCAGGGCCTCGTGCTGGTGCTGCTGCTGGCCTCCCAGTTCACGCTCGCCGTCGACTTCTCGGTCCTGAACGTGGCGCTGCCGACGGTCGGGACGAGCCTGGGGTTCTCCGACGCGAACGCGCAGTGGATCGCGACGGCGTTCGCGCTGTGCGCCGCCGGGTTCACGCTCCTGTTCGGCCGCATCGGCGACTACGTCGGCAAGCTGCGCGTCTTCCTCATCGGCATGACGGCGCTCGGCCTGGCCTCGCTGCTCGGCGGCCTCGCCACCAGCCCCGCGGTCCTGCTCACGGCTCGGGCCGCGCAGGGCCTGGCGACGGCGGCGGTCACCCCGGCGGCGTTGTCGCTGCTGACCACGACCTTCCCGGAGGGCCCGGCGCGCCAGCGCGCCCTCGGGCTGAACAGCGTGATGATGTCCACCGGGTTCACCTGCGGCGCCATTCTCGGCGGCGTCCTGACCGACGTGGCGAGCTGGCGCTGGGCGTTCCTCATCAACGTGCCGATCGCCGCGGTCGTCGTCGCGGTCGCGCCGTTCGTGCTGGCCGACCCGGCGGCCAGGGTGCGGACCCGGCTGGACCTTCCAGGGGCGGCGCTCGTGACGTCCGGCCTGCTCGCGCTCGTGTACGGCGCGACCCGGCTGGGCGAGCGCGGCGCCGACGACCCGTGGGCCATCGGCTGCGTCCTGGCCGCCGTGACCCTGCTCGCCGGGTTCTGGGCCGCCGAGCGACGCCACTCCCACCCGCTCGTGCCGGTCACGATCCTGACCCGGCGCACGGTGGGCTGGGGCAACGTGGCCGGGTTCGTGACGTTCTCGATGGAGCCGGCGCTGGTGTTCCTCCTGACGATGTACATGCAGCATCTGCTCGGTCTCAACCCGCTCCAGACGGGCCTGATGCTGGTCGCGATGGGAGCCGGGGCGATCATCGGCGGGATGGTCGGGCCGCGGGTGGTCGTCGCGTTCGGGGTGCGCCGTGCCCTCGTCGGCGGGCTCGCCGTCCAGTCGGTGCTGACGGGCCTGCTCGTGTTCTCGGGAGGCACCACCGTCTCTCTGTGGCTGGTCGCCGCCACGACCTTCGTCGGCGCGATCGGGCACGTCTGCGCGATCGTCGGTTTCATGGTGGCGGCGACGTCCGGGCTGCCCGACCACGAGCAGGGCCTGGCCACGGGTGTCGCGACGATGACCCAGCAGGTCGCCATCGCGCTGGGTGTGCCGGTCATGAGCGCCGTCGCCATCGCCGCCGGCGGGCTCGACTCGCTCGCCGCCCTGCGCCTGGCCATCGGCGTCGACGCCACGGTGGTGCTCGCCGGCGCTTTGCTCATCGCCCGTGGCCTGCGCACGCCGCGCCCAGCCCCCGCGGCGGCGGTCGAGGCCGGCTGATGTTCCTCACGCTCGCCGGTGACCACGGCGGCGGCGGGCGCCCAGCCAGACCGGCCAGCGGGTTCTGGCGGCGGCAAAGGCACGCTCAGGGCCTCAGGGATCGAACAGGCCCAGGGGAACGCACGGGCCGGGTTGCGGCCGGTCCGTCAGGCTGGGCACATCCAGTCGGACCGGCCGGCGCTCGGGCCTGCCGCTGGCTGGTCCGGCGGGGGGAAGTGGTCGCGCAGGCCGAAGGCCCAGGGGGTGGAGCCGTGGCTGCGCAGGTGGCGGACGCGGTCCTCGGCGTCGGCGGTGGACGGCCACTCCCCGGCGGGGACCCACCACAGGGCCGAGTAGGCCTCCGCCATGGCCTCGAACCACTCCCGACGGCGGCCCAGCACCTCGCGGTGCAGCCCCGAGTAGGCGAAGGCGCCCAGCGCCTCCACCGACTCCCAGACGGTGAGGTTGACGATCACCCCGGCGCTGCTCCCGGCGTCCCACTCGAACGCGGTGACCGCGGTGGCGTCGCCGTCCTCGGTCTGCAGCCGCCAGCGGAACCCGGGGGCGGCGTCCGCCAGCGCGTTGACCGGCTCGAGCGCGGCGACGAAGTCGGCCAGCCGCGGACTGTCCAGCGGTGCCCGCAGCCGCGCGATGTTGACCTGCGCCAGCTCCCAGCCGGATTTCTCCTGTGCCACACCGGGCACAGTAGCAATGATCTCCCCGTCCCACGCCCCGTTCACCGGATCCGGTGACGCGGCGGCACGAGGGGAAGAGGCACGGGAAGAGGACAGCTCCCGCGGCGCTCGGGTGGCGCTCGGGCCGCGCCCAGCCGGCCACGCGGTACGGCGGAAACACGGGACACGGAAACACGGAACGCGGGACACGGACGACGACGCCGGCCAGCGCCCGCCATCGGTCTCGTGAACGGATGGCGGGCGCCGGCCGGCGCTGGCCGTGCGGCTGGGCCGAGGGGGCTCAGACCAGGACGCGGGCCTTGATGCTCTCGGTGGCTGCGGCGCGGGAGGCGTGGAACACGTCGGTGAACTGGGCCAGCGCCGGGTTGACGACGGACAGTGTCATCTCGACGTTGACGAACTCGACGTTGTCGGCGCCGAGGGCCTCCAGCACGTGCTCGAGGTACGGGGAGACGTGGTCCCAGCCCTCCTTCGGCGCGCCCGGCGAGTACGAACCGCCCTGTGTGGTCACGACGGTGACCTTCTTGCCGTGGAACAGGCCGGGGTTGTCCGCGTCCGCCACGGTGACCCCGGGGATGATCAGCTGGTCGATCCACGCCTTCAGGGTTGTCGGGAGCGACCAGTTGTACATCGGAGCGGTGATCACGACCTCGTCGGCGACGGTGACCTCGCCGATGTAGCCCTGGCGGGCCTTGAGCGCCTCCGTCTGCTCCGGCGTCCGCTGGTCGTCCGGGGTCATGCCCGCGGAGACGATGGTCCAGTCCAGGTGCGCCGGCGGCGCGGCGGCCAGGTCGCGGTGGGTCACCGCGCCGGCGGGGTTGTTCTCCTGCCAGGCCGCGACGTACTCGCGCGCCACCGCGCGTGACACCGAGTTGTCGCCGGCGATGCTCGAGTCGAGGTGCAGCAGGTGGGCCATCGGGCTCTCCTTGGAGGGCGTCTTGGGACCGGAGGTCCGGTCAGCTATCGGACAGATCATCTACCAGCAGATCATCTGTCTCCAGATCGTCTCTCGAGTAGATTAGCTGCTGTGGCGCTCATCTTAAACACAGACGATCGGATCGTGTTCCGGGGTATGGTGACCCGGTGACGCAGCTAACGGGAGCCCAGCCGGACGCGCCGCGCCCGGACGCTCCCGGCGCCCTGGACTCCTGCGTCCCCGCGGACAGCTCGGCCTGCGACGCGGCAGGCGATGACGACGTCACGAAGGACGTCGGCTGGCTGGTCGGCCAGATCCAGCACGGCTACCTGATCACCGCTTCGGCCGCGATCGACTCGGTGCCCGGCGGGCTGCGCGGGCTGCGCGTCCTCGGGGACGCGATCCGCGGCAACGCGCCGAACCAGATCGAGGTCGCCCGCCGGTTCGGCATCGACCGGACGGTCATGGTCCGCCTCATCGATGACATGGAGAAGGCGGGCCTCGTCGAGCGCCGGCCGGACCCCGCCGACCGGCGCGCCCGCAGGATCGTCGGCACCGAGCGTGGCCGCGTCGCCTACGAGGACGCGCAGACTCGGCTGCGCCTCGTCGAGGACCATGTGCTCGCCCCGCTGTCCGCCAGCGAGCGGGCGGCCTTCACGGCGATGGCCAGCCGGGTCGTCGAGCACCTCGTCGTCCTCGACCCCACGCAGGTCGAGTCCGCCTGCCAGGCGGCCACCCGCCAGCTCGACCAGCACGACCCCCTGCCCGGCGCGACCGGCTAACCCTCCGGCAGCACCGGCTGGATTCGCGTGGGAGTCCCGCTCCGGGAACCCGGTCAGCCGGTGTCGGCGGCGTTCTGGGTCCTGTCGCCCGGTTCGGCCTCGGCCGTCGGAGCGGGGCTGGTGGCGAGGGCGACGACCTCCTCCAGGCTCAGGCCGTCGCCCAGGTGGTCGAAACAGGCGACGATCAGGGCGAGGGCCGCGGTGCCGAGCAGCGAGGTGCGCTTCTCGTGGTCGATGACGCCGTCGTCCGGCTCGACCATGAGGCGCAGCTGCATCCCCTCGGCGGTCGCGGTCATGATGAAGTTGATGTCCTCGAGCGTCAGCCCGGGGCGGATGCGCAGGCCGCGGACCGCGACCGTCTTCTCGTAGGCCTCCAGCCACGCCTGCGTGCTGATCCGGTACATCTCCTGCAGCGTCGAGCGGGCGATCTCGTCGCGCTCCGCCATCGCGGCGCCGATCAGCTGCGCGCGCAGCGCGGGGGTGCGCCGCGTGGCGGTCAGGTCGTCGTAGCCGGCGTCGTGGACGGCGCGGACCACGTCCTCGGCGTCGGCGAGCCGGTTGCGGGCGTTCGCGGTGCTGTCCAGGAAGCCCTGCCAGTGCGCGCCGCGCAGGCTGTACGCGAGCACATCGCGGATGAAGTCAGCCTGGTAGGGCCAGCGATCACGGAAGCTGCCCTCCGAGCCGCGCAGCCGGCCGCCCTCGCAGACCTCGTCGATGACGGCGCGCTGCGACAGCCAGCGAAACAGCGGCCGGTCCTCGGGATCGACATCGTCGCCGGGGCTCAGCTGCGCGTCGATCAGCCGCAGCCCGGCCTCCAGGTACTCGCGGGTCAGCTCGTCGTTGGCGAGCGCCTGCCGCCCGGTGTCGGTCTTGCGCCTAGCAGCGCGCATCAGGCCGGACAGCAGCTTGGACAGATCCTCGGCCGGCACATCCGTCAAGGTCGTTCCCCTTGCGCGAGACGCTTCGCTTTACCACGGAGATCGACAGCGTAGCAAGAGATCCGTCCACGCATGGCCAAACATCCTCGAACGTGCGAGGTCGGACTCACGAGGCCGGACGGTGGAGGACAGATCTCCGAGGCTGGCTACGTCAATCGGACTAGGCCACGCTTGGGCTTCGGCGCTGGGAGTGGGGGCCTTCCCCGGCGTCCTGGGGGCGGGGGCACCCCGGAGGAAAGTCGTCGAGGGCGCTGTCTCGGACCTCAGCGGGGGGAGGTCCGAGACAGCGTCCTCGCCGACGAGGACCACCGGTCGGTGAAACGCCTTGGCCGGTTGCCGGGTCAGAACCGCGACAGCGCGGTTCCTGTCGCAAGCCGGATCGGAACGCAGCAGCGCGGCCTCCGTCGTCAGCCTGTCAGAAGCGCACGAGCGCGGCCTCCGTCGTCAGGCCGGGCCCGAAGGCGATGTCGAACCGAATTTTTCTAGCGGATGGCCCAAAGCACCGCAAGGGGCACGCAGAGAGAGGCGGGGCGCGCCAACGGCGACGCGCCCGTCCTCGCGCCCAGTCGCGGTACCACGGTCGCCCGATCGCGGTGCCCGATCATGGTGCCCAGTAGCGGCATCCGATCCCGCCCACCCAAAGGGACCAGCAAGTTCGAACAAGTATTCGAAAGCGGACTCGCGCCCCCAGCGACAACCACTCCCCTTGGGGTCGATAGACCACAGCCATTCGCAAACATAGGCAAACGACAACTCATTGCCGTACTCTCACCTGTGACACAAGGTGAGGGGGCAGTGACGTGCTTTCGCGTGAGCGGCCAGCGGGCCTCCCCACCACCGCCGCGACCGCCACCACCGCGCCGACCGCGGGCCTGGCTGCCTCCGACGCGCCGCCGGCCCGAGACGTCGACCCGCCCGCGGAACCGTCGGCCTTTGGCCAGGCCGTCCAGCTTGGCCTGGAGATCGACGGTGTCCAGCGGCAGGTCCAGCACCTGAACGACGTGCTGCGCCAGCTACGCCGGCACCGCGAGCGCTGGGAGGCCGGCGGCCGGGCCGAGCAGAGCGTCGTCCGGGTACTGATCGGCATGGACGACGCCGGATGGCACTTCCTGTCGGACCGGCAGTGGCCCGGAACCCGCCGGGCCAACATCGACGCCCTCGTCGTCGGCCCCGGCGGCGTCTTCGTGCTCGATGTGAAGAACTGGCGGGACGTCACCATCGAAGGCGGCCGGCTGTTCCGGGGAGACGCCGACGCCGAGGACGACCTCCGCAAGCTCGTGGACCAGACCGTCGCGGTGGAGCAGGTGCTGACGGACGCGGGCCTGCCGCCGGCCGAGGTGGTTCCGCTGCTCGTGCTGGGCGGGCGCAGGAACGTCCTGGCGCAGCTCGACCGAGTGACCGTCATCGGCGAGCAGGACCTGGCCCTCAACCTCGGACGCCGGAGCCCCCGGCTGGCACCGGGCCTGGTCGAACGCCTGCTGAGCTGCCTGGCGGACGGTTGCCCGCCGATGCCCCGCGCCACGGTCGCCGCGGTGCCGCCCGCGCGGTCCGCCCGCCATCCGGTCACGCACCGGGCCGGCCTGACCGATCCACCGCCGGTTCCGCCAGGCCGCTCGGTCGCGCACGGCGCCAGGGCGGCCGCCGCCCCGCGGCCACCGGCCAGACCCGCCGGGGCAACCGGGTCGGCGGGGTCGTCCGGGGCAACCGGGTCGGGAGGGTCAACCAGGTCGGGCGGGTCTGAGGCCCCTGCGCGCGGCGGCCCAGATCAGGAAGCCCTGCTGAGCCGCGAGGAGCTGTGGCGGGAGCTCCTCGACGCCGCCGCGCGGGAGCCGATCGAGACGTGGATGACCTGGCTGCATCCGACGCAGGCCCGCCTGTCCGGTCGGCGCTGGTCGGGTCCGGCCCGCGTGCGCGGCGCGGCCGGCACCGGCAAGACGGTCGTCGCGCTGCACCGCGCCAAATACCTGGCGGCACGAGGGGAACGGGTGCTGTTCACCTCACTAGTGCGCACGTTGGGGCCGGTCTACCGTGCCCTGCTGACCCGGATGGCGCCCGACCAGGTCGACCGGATCGAGTTCGCCACGGTCCATGCCGTCGCCGCCCGTTGTCTTCGTGATCATGGCCTGGCGGACCGCCACCAGCAGGAGGTCGCCGAGACCTGCTTCTGGCGCGCCTGGGCGCAGGTCGGGCAGTTCTCGACTCTTCCCGGGGTCGGACTGGCCCCCCGGTACTGGCAGGACGAGATCTCGACGGTCATCAAGGGCAGAGGCCTGACGGCCTTCGAGCAGTACGCCAGGCTGGCGCGCGTCGGGCGCAGCACTCCCCTGCAGCAGAATCACCGACGCGCGGTGTGGGAGCTGTACGAGCGGTACGAGCAGCTCCGGACGGAGCGCGGCGTCCTCGATCGGGACGACGCGCTGCTGCTGGCCCGGGACCTTGTGCGCGAAAGCTCCGGCACCCGGTACGACGCGGTGATCGTTGACGAGGTGCAGGACCTGACGTGCGTCGGCCTACAGCTCCTGCACGCCTTCGTCGGCGACAGGCCGGACGGGCTGTTCGTCGTCGGCGACGGCCAGCAGTCCATCTATCCGGGCGGTTTCACCCTCGCCGAGGCCGGCGTCTCCGTCGTCGGACGTTCCACCGTGCTCACCACGAACTACCGCAATCGCGAGAAGATCCTGCGCTACGCCCAGGCGGTGATCGCGGACGACAGCTTCGACGACCTCGACGGCATACCGGAACAGGGACGGCGCGAGGTCGACATCGACCGGCCAGGAGGTGAGGTCCACGAGGTCACGGTGCCCAGCACCGTCTCGCAGGACGCGGCACTCTGCGAGCACCTCGTGGAGTTCCACGGCGACCGGAACCTTCGTTACGGCGACATGGCTGTGCTCGTGCCGACGAACGCCGCGGCCGCGCGCTGGCTGCGCGTCCTCACCGAGCGGCGGATTCCGGCCGTCTCCCTCAGGGAATACGACGGGACCAGCCGCGAGGCGGTGAAGGTCGGCACGTACCACCGGGTCAAGAGCCTTGACTTCGCCCACGTCTGCATTCCCGACCGCAACCTCTTCCCGAGGCCGCGGCAGCCGTCCGAGTCCGCCGACGCGTTCCGCGAGCGGAGCCAGCTGGAACGCCGGCAGCTGTACGTCGCCATCACGAGAGCGCGTGACAGCGTCTGGGCCGGGATTCGCGAGCTGCCGGCGCAGGGCGGCTCGTCCGGATGATGGAGAACGCCGAGGCATCGCCCGGCTCTCGCAACGAAAGATCGCCACGACGGTATTCGGATCCGAACTCGTGGGCCCTCGCCAGTTCGGATCCGGATACAGATCCGCCGATCAAGCTCGCGACGCGAGGACGCGGCCGGGCCAACTCTGACTGGCGGTGCCGTCCCACAGGTTCCACGGTAAGGACGAACGGGTGCATATACGGCAGGATTGCCATGGCCCCATCCTGCCACCGGCCCATCTTGCGAACGCCGCGCTGGAGTCGGCGCCCAGGGCGGGAGCGCCGGTCATGACGGCGGTTGATCCACCGGCGGGTCGAGGATCACCGACAGCAGGCGGGCCAGCGACCGCGTGAAGATTGTTTCCGCGTCCGCCGGCGGCGTGCCCGCGCCGCTGGTCAGAGCCGCGGCGAGATGTGGGTACCGGCCGGTGGCGATCACCGTGCCCAGGTAGGCGACCAGATCGGCCTGCCACTGCTCGACGGCGCTGCCCGCCGCGGTGCGTTCCCATTCCGCGAACTGGATGATGAACCCGTTGAGCAGCGCGAACATCTCCATCTTGGTCGCGCCGTCCAGCGGTGAGCCGGCCAGGGCTCCGAGGAAGAACTCGGTGCAGCGCAGGGCGTTCGGCCCCATCGACGGGCGGGTGGCCGTCAGGCCGGCCACCCAGGGGTGCCGGCGCATCGCGGCCAGCGTCTCGCGGGCCAGCCGGGTCAGGTCGGCGCGCGGGTCGCCTGACGGCCCGTCGGGCAGCATGATCTCGCCCGCGGCCGCGTCGAGCATCAGATCGAACAGATGCTCCTTCTTCGGCACGTAGTTGTAGAGCGACATCGTGCCCGCGCCGAGGACCGCGGCGACCTTGCGCATCGACACCGCCTCCAGGCCGGCGGCGTCCGCCAGACCGATCGCGGCGGCGGCGATCTCGGCCCGGCTGTGCGCCGGCTCCGGGCCACGGCCGCTGCGTTCCGGGCGAAGCCAGATCATCCCCGGCGCGGCCTTCGCCGAAGCGGTCCGGGCGGGCCTGGAACCGGCGAGGCGCGAGTCGGCGTCAGTGCCGGCACCCGCGCCGGCGGCGGCAGAGCCGGCAGCCGAGTCCTCGGGGACGGATCGGGCGGCGTCGGCGCCGCCTGACCTGCGACGACCGGGCCCGGAGTGGCCGGACGGCATCTGCGATCACCTCGGTTCGGACTGCTGGCGCCGTACAGCGTACGCCGTTGCCCGTGGTACGGTGGGCGCCTCTTCTACGTACGACGTACCTAGAAAGGAAAGCCCATGAGCCCACCCGCCAGTCCGCCTCACCACCCGGCCATCGAGGTCCGGGGCATCCACAAGCGGTTCGGTGACACGCTCGCCCTCAGCGACCTGGATCTGGTGGTTCCCACCGGCACCGTGTGCGGGCTGCTCGGGCCCAACGGCGCGGGCAAGACCACCGCGGTGCGGATCCTGGCAACCCTGACCCGCCCGGACGCCGGTCGCGCCCATGTCGCCGGCTTCGATGTCGTCCGCCATCCCGACGAGGTGCGCCGCCGGATCGGGTTCGCCGGCCAGCACGCGGCCGTGGAGGAGGGCATCACCGGCCGGGAGAACCTGCGTCTGATCGGGCGGCTGCACCACCTCGGCGCCCGCGGAGCCCGCCGGCGGGCGGACGAACTGCTGGAACGCTTCGGGCTCCTCGACGCCGCCGACAGGCTGGTCCGGGCCTACTCCGGCGGCATGCGGCGGCGTCTCGACGTGATCGCGAGCCTCGTCGTCCGCCCCGCCGTGCTGTTCCTGGACGAGCCCACCACCGGGCTGGACCCGCGCAGCCGGAACGACATCTGGACGATCGTGCGGGAGCTCGTCTCGGAGGGCACCACGGTGCTGCTCACCACGCAGTACCTCGACGAAGCCGACCGCCTCGCCGACGACATCGCCGTGCTCGACCATGGCCGCCTCATCGCCGCCGGGTCGCCGGCCGAGCTGAAGGCCGCCATCGGCACCAGGGTCGAGGTGACCCTGGCGGACGCCGACCAGCTCGGCGCGGCCGCCGCGGTGCTCGCCGCGCTCACCGGCGGCGAGCCTGTCCGCGACGAGCCCGAGCGCCGGATCGTCGCGGTCAGCGATCCCGGTCGCCCGGTCGCGCTGCCCGGGCTGGTCCGGGATCTCGACGCCGCCGGCGTGCAGGCTCTGGACGTCGCGCTGGGACATCCGTCGCTGGACGACGTCTTCCTCGCCCTGACCGGACGCGCGGCGTCCGACGGGCCGGCGGCCGGTCTCGGCCTCGCCGCGGCGGCGGTGGCGCCATGAGCACCCTCGTCCCGAGCGGCCGCAGCCGTCCCGGCGACGCTGGTGGCCCGAGCGACGCGGCTGGCCCGAGCGGGGACGGTGGCCCGAGCGGGACGGCGCCCGGAGCCACCGGCGCGCCCCTGGGCAGCCTCCCGCCGGTATCTCGCGCCGGACGGGCGAGGTTCGCGATCTCCGACGCATGGGCTCTCGCGCTGCGTGTGCTGCTCTATTACCGGCACTCGCCGGGGCTGATCGTGGCCTCGCTGCTGGCGCCCCTGACGATGCTCCTCATTTTCGGCTACATCTTCGGCAGCGCGATCCGGGTGCCCGGAGACGCGGGCTACCGCGAGTACCTGATGCCCGGCCTGTTCACGCTGATCGCCGCGAACGGCATCATGCCGAGCATGACCGGTGCCGCCCGCGACGCGGGGCGCGGCGTCACCGACCGGCTGCGGACGATGCCGATCTCCCGCTCCGCCGCGCTGTTCGGGCAGACCGTGGCCGACCTGGTGGTCAGCGCCGCCGTCCTGGCGATGCTGTTGGGACTGGGGCTCGCTCTCGGGTGGCGCGCGCACGACGGCCTGTCCCGCGCGGCGGCCGGGGTCGCGCTGCTCCTGCTCTTCCGGTTCGTGACGAACTGGATCGGCGTCGGCCTCGGGCTGGCCATCGGCCGGGAGGACACCGCCGCGCAGCTGTCCGTGCTGGTCTTTCCGCTCGCCATGGTCACGAACGTGTTCGTACCCACCGACGGGATGCCCGCCTGGCTCCGGGTGATCGCCGAATGGAACCCGATCAGTGCCGTCGCCGCGGCGGCCCGCCACCTCTTCGGCAACGAGGTGCCCGGGACCGCCGCCGTCGCCTGGCCGCTGGCGCATCCGGTCGCGGCGGCACTGGCCTGGTCCGCCCTGCTGCTCGCGGTGTTCATCCCGCTGGCGGTACGCGCGTTCGCGACGCACGGCCGCTGAGGCCGCCAACCGAAGATCGCCGGCTGGGTGTGTGGACCGGGCCTCTACACCCTGGAGCGCCAGATCGTGACCAGGCATGTCGCCGGGGCCGGCGAACGCGAGATCGCCGAGGCGCTGTTCCTCACACCCCGCACGGTCCGGCTCACCCTGGCGGCAGCCAGGGAACGGCTAGGCGCGACCTCCCTCGCCGACCCCGGGTGAGACCGAGCAAGCGACGGCCAGCTCCGGTGTTGGCTTTCCGAGGAGATAGCCCTGGCCGTAGTGGACACCAACGCCGATCGCGGAGTCTCGCTCAGCGGTGGTCTCGATGCCTTCCGCGATCACCTTTCCGTCGATCTCTTCCGCGAGGCGGACGATGCCAGCGGCTACCGCGCGACGAGCGGGGTCCTGGTCGATGCCGCGTGTGATGACGCAGTCGAGCTTGACGACGTCGGGCCGCAGCCGCAGGAGCTGTTCGAGGTCGGAGTAGCCCGCGCCCGCGTCGTCGACCGCGATGTGGATGCCGTGGTCCCGCAGACAGTCGACGGCGCGCATCACCTCGGCGCAGCCAGTGTAGTTCTCGTGCTCGGTCACCTCGACGACGAGTCGATCGCGTTCGGGCAGGTCACAGGCGATCGCGACAAGACCGGCGGTAACTGTCTTTGGCGAGGCATTGACGGCTAGTTTCACTCCGGCCGGTAGGTGCGGCAGAACCGTGATGGCGCGCTGGATCGAGGCAAGTTCCAGCTCGGCTCCGAGGCCGACCAGTGCGGCATCCGCGAACCATCCCTGCGGATCACGAATCCGGTCGCAGCAGCGGGCCGGGAACCGGGATAGGGCCTCGATTCCGACGACCGCGTTGGTGGTCATGCGCCTGATCGGCTGGTAGACGATTCCAGGTCCCTCGTTGTCGACGAGATCGCAGATGGCGTGCCACACCCGGCTTCGCTCTTCCCAGATGCGACGAAGGTCGATGAGTGAGTCGCGGATGAAGTCCGCTACTTCCGAGAGGAAGCGGCTCTCGCGGTCCTGGAGCGCTGGTCGCGGGTGGTGCGCAAGCGCCATCAGCAGCCCATAGGGTGCGCCAGTGGTGTCTGTCAGACATGTGGTCACATAGGCACGGGCGCGTAGACGCCGGAGCAGTGGGGAGTCGGCCATGCGGGCGTCCTCATGGGTGTCGCCGACCACGGTCGGAACCTCCCCGGCCTCCATTTTTCGGCCTAGATCTTTGCCTCGCCTGATGGTCACACCGGGGGCGAGGCCGAAGCTGTCACCGTCGCCGCTGACGACCTGAGTTACCAGAAGGTCACCGTCCCACATGCTGAGCACCGCGACATCCATGGCGAGGTGGTGCCGCAGAACGTCAAGGAGTTCTGTCACCTTCTGATCTGGTTCGAGCACCTCTCCGGCCGGCCCGAATGTCGCGTCATTCGTCGTGGCCACCCCCTCGCCAGCGGGATACCCGGAGGTTGCCCTGGCCATCGCTTCGCCGCCACCCGATCCACGGGGCGACGAGGTCATGACGGATGTACCGAATGGACGATCCGAACGCCGTCAGCCGGTGGTGGCGACCAGTTCGGCGAGGTCGAGCGCGTCCCCACGCACCTCGGCCAGCCATGCGTCGTCGAGGTATGTGAAGTCGCCGGTCTCGGTGTCGAGCAGGCCGACGCTCCCGGCCGTCACCCGCTGTTCGGGGTTGGCCGACGCCGACTCCCAGCGGATGGCCCTGGGGCGCACCAGCTGGGCGAGCGCGTAGGAGGTGGTGCGGCCGTAGACCCGCGGGCCGTTGGGGTGGTGGTAGTGGCCGCTGACGTGCAGGGGCGGCTGCAGGTGCTCAAGGAGCCGGGACAGCTTCGCCGAGCCCTGCACGCTCCCGCTGAAGTCGCGGGACATCCCGTACGGACCGTCGTGGGTGACGAGGATATCGGCGCTGCCCGGCTCGGCGCCCATCAGCAGCGCGTAGGCGTGCTCGTCCAGGTCCATCTTGCCCTCGACCTCGATCAGCCCGAGGAACGCCACCCGCTGTCCGGCGATCTCCACCACGCTTCCGCACGCCACATGACGGTAGGCACCGAGCGGGTCCACCGGCACGATCTCGGTGCCGGCCGCCTCGTGCAGGGCGGCCAGCCATTCATGGTCCTCGTGGTTGCCGCTGACGAACAGCACCGGCGGTACCAGGCCGAGGGCGAGCCGCACGCCCTCGGCGAACGACGGCGACGGGTCCAGCAGCCGGACGAAGTCACCCTGGGCGGGATGGTCCCGCCCGAACCGGCGGCTGGACTCGTCGTACCGCTCGACCGTCGGGAACGCGCCCAGGTCCCCGACCTGGATCACGGCGTCGAGCCGGACCCCGCGGCGGTCCTGGAGCAGCACCGCCGCGCCCAGGGCATGCAGCACACAACCGTGGACATCGCCCACGAAAGCGATCTTCATCGCCTCTCGACCTTTCGAAAGAGCCATAAGGACATGGCTCTGCGCGGTCAAGCGGCGCAACGATGTGGTGTCAACCACCGGCCCTGAACCTCTGAACTTCGGAACCGGTGACTCACATCCCAGCGCTCCACCGCCGTCTCGACGACCGAACCAGCTCAAGCATCACATCCGCCCGAATACCCGTCAACGCCCGTCGAGCGCCGCCCGCGGTATGCGCGATGACCAGCCGACCAGCCGACGCGACGCGGTCGGCGGTCGGCGGTCGGCGGTCGGCGGTCGGCGGTCGGCGGTCGGCGGTCGGCGGTTCCAGGATCGCGACGACCCCGTCGCGAGTCGATGCCGGCTGTCGACGGTGAGCTCGGGCTCAGCTGCCGATGTCATGGTCGCCGGCCTCGACGAGTCCGCTCTCGTATGCGAAGACCACCACCTGGGCGCGGTCACGCAGGCCCAGCTTGGTGAGAACGCTCGACACGTGCGACTTGACGGTCGCGGGCCCGATGAAGAGTTCCTTGGCGATCTCCGAGTTGCTGGACCCCCGCGCGACGGCGACCACCACGTCCCGTTCCCGCTCGGTCAGGCGCTCCACGCGACGCGAGGCCCCGGAGCCGAGAGTCTGGCGCTCGGCAAACCGCCCGATGAGGCGCCGGGTGATCGACGGCGCCAGCAGCGCGCCGCCGTCGGCCACGGTCCGGACGGCCCCGGCGAGCTGGTCGGCGGGAATGTCCTTGAGCACGAAGGCGCTGGCGCCGGCCCGCAACGCCTCGTAGACATATTCGTCCGGATCGAACGTGGTCAGGATCAGTACCCGCACGTCCCAGTCCGCCTCGGCGAGAATTCTCGACGTCGCCTCAAGGCCGTCCATCTCCGGCATCCGGATATCCATGAGGATCACATCTGGACGGTGCCGCCGGGTCGCCTCGATCGCCTCAAGCCCGGTCCCGGCCTCGGCGACGACGTCGATGTCGCCGTGTACCCGCAGCACCATCGCCAGGCCCCCGCGGACCAGTGCCTGGTCGTCGACGATCAGGACGCGGATGCTCACGCGGGTTCCCCTCCGATCGGCAGGTGGGCAACCACCCGGAACCCTCCGCCCGCGTACGGCCCCGCTTCGAGGCTCCCGCCCAGCAGCAGCGCCCTCTCCCGCATCCCGATGATGCCGTGACCTCCCGAGCCGTCCTGGACGACGTCCTGCCCGGGCATGGCGGCGGTGCCGTGGCCGTCGTCGTGAACCTCGATGACGACTCTGTTCCGGTCGGTGCGCAGCCACACCTTCGTCGGAGCGCCGGGACCGGCGTGCTTGAGCACGTTGGTGAGCGCCTCCTGAATGATGCGGTACGCGAAAAGGTCCGTGCGGGCCGGAAGCCCGGCCGGCAGCCCGCCCGTCGCGAGCGTGACGTCCGCGCCCGCTCGGCGGACCTGCTCGATCAGCCGGGGAAGATCGGCGAGGCTGGGCTGGGGCCTCAGCTCGCCGAGGTCGGACTCCGGCCGCAGGACGCCGAGCAGGTGGCGCAGCTCGTCCAGGGCCTGGCGCCCCGCCTCCTCCACCGCGCCCATCGCCCGCAGGGCGGCCTGCGGGTCCTCGACGGCGACCGCCCGCGCTCCGCTCGCCTGGATCGTCATGAGGCTCACCCGATGGGCGACGACGTCGTGCAGTTCCCGGGCGATACGGGTGCGCTCCTCGGCGACGATCCGGCGGGTCTCCGCGGCCCGGTCCCGCTGGAGCTGGACGACGCGGTCCTGGCGCAGCCGAACCCGACGCCCGATGTACCACGCCCCGAACATGACGACGCTGCCGATCACGGGCACCTGCCACCACGGGCCTGGATCGTCGAGGCCGTCGACGCTGGCCAGGGCGGTGCCCGCCGCGATTCCCGCGGGGCCGCGCCAGTCCGCCGCGGCGTAGCGCCCGGTGGCATACAGGGCGAGGATCGTGTGCCAGCCGGGCGCGGCGTCGTGGCTGGCGAGCAACACGGCCCAGGCGGTCAGCGCCACTCCCAGCACGATCAGCGGCGCGCGCCTGCGCCAGTACAGCACCGGGCCGGCCACGGCGACGACCAGCAGGACAGGAAACGGAACGTCGCCGATGGGGCGGACCGACATCGAGTCGCCGGGGCCGTCGACCACGAACACCGTCATGAAGAAGGCCGCGAGGGTGAGAACGGCGTCCGCGGCGCGGGGCCAGCGGGCGAACGGGCCTCGAAATCTTTTCGGCGCGTTTCCTGGCGGCGTCCACGGGGGCGGCGTCGTGCGGTTCGCCATCGCTTCTCAGCGAGACATGCGGCGGTCGGCCGCGGCTTCGTCAGCGGGCACCGGCTCACGGTATGCGAGAGAGAAGGAGCGGTCGCCCGTCTCCAGCCGTATTCCGGTCTCCCCCGTCAGGGGGAGGGCCGCGCCCTGTCCGCGCCGCGCAACCTTCCCGCGGCGGGGCGCGATACCCCTCTGGCGGCGGGAGACGGCAACGGCCGCCGGCAAGCACAGTCAGACCACGGCCCGCCGCCCAGGGCACGGCCCGATTCCACCTCTGTGCGCAGCCGCGCCGTGCGCACCGCATTGCCGGGGCGGTCGCGCCCTGTCCCGTCATCGAGCCCGCCGGCCGGATCGCGCGCACCTTTCTCAGGAGAACCCCGCCATGAAACAGCTCACTCGCCATATTGGAGACGCGTGCGCCCGCAGGCCGAGGATCACGATTGCCGCCTGGGTGCTCGTCGCCGCCCTCGTGCTGGCCCTGGCCGGCACGGTCGGCGGCTCGTTCGTCGACGACCTCGTCGATCCCGGCAGCCAGAGCGAGAAGGCGATGGAGCTGCTCGAGGAGCGTTTCCCCGAAGCGGCGGGCGGCAGCGCCATGGCGGTGTTCGCCGCGCCGGAGGGACAGCGGCTCGAGCTCCAGCGGCCCGCCGTCGTCGCCGCGGCCGCCCGGATCGCGGGGGTGGAGCACGTCGCCGGCGTCACCGATCCGTTCACCGCCGGCACGGTGTCGCCCGACGGGCACATCGGCTTCGCCGAGATCGCCTTCGACGTGCCCGCGACCGACCTCGGCCCGGGTGCGCTCGCCGCCATCACGGACGCGATGCGGCCGGTCAGGGACGCCGGCCTCACCGCGGAGCTCGGCGGTGACGCCGCCTTCATCAATGCCGAGACGGCGACGTCGGGGGCGGAGGCGGCCGGCCTGTTGGCCGCGCTGGTCGTGCTGGTCGTCGCGTTCGGCACGATCGTGGCCGCTCTCGTCCCCATCGCGCTCGCCCTGCTGACCGTCGCCGCCGGCATAGGCGGCATCGTGCTGCTCGCGGCCGTCATGGATGTCTCCTCGGCGGCGCCGACGATCGGCGCGATGATCGGCCTGGGAGTCGGGATCGACTACGCCCTGTTCGTCATGGCCCGCTACCGCGAGCGCCGCGCCGCCGGTGAGGACAACCCCACCGCGCTCTCGAACGCGATGGCGTCGTCGGGCTCCGCCGTCCTGGTCGCCGGCGGCACCGTCGTCGTCGCGATGGCCGCCCTCGTGCTGACCGGCCTGGGCTTCCTGGCCTCGATCGGTCTCGGCACGTCGCTCGTGGTGCTGTTCGCCGTCGCGAGCGCGCTCACCCTGCTGCCCGCGCTGCTCTCGCTGCTCGGCGACCGCGTCGACGCGGGCCGGGTCCTGGGCCGCCGGCGCTCCCCCAGGCGCGCTCAGGACTCCATCTGGTGGCGCTTCGCCCACCACGTCTGCGGCCGTCCGCGACTGTACCTGGTCCTGGCCGCGACGGTGCTGCTCACGCTGGCCGCGCCCGCGCTGCAGATGAAGACGGGCTTCCCCGACGCCGGCGACGACTCGACGAACACCACCCACCGCCGCGCCTACGACCTGCTGGCGGAGGGTTTCGGCTCGGGCATCAACGGTCCCCTGCTGCTCGTCGCCGACCTGCGCGGCCCCGGCGTCGACCTCGGCGAGCTTCCCGCGCTGTCCGAGCGCGTCGCCGCCGACCCCGGTATCGCCACGGTCGGCCAGCCGTGGATCTCGCCGGCCGGGGACACCGCCGTGCTGCGCGCAGTCCCCACCACGGCACCCGCGGACGCGGCGACGTCCGAAACCCTCGAACGCATCCGCGACGCCGTCCCCGGCAACGTCGCGGTGTCGGGCCTCACCGCCCTGACCGACGATCTCACCAGGCAGCTCGCCGACACCCTGCCGATCTTCATCGCCGCGATCCTGGCCGCGTCGTTCCTGCTGCTGGTCGTGGTGTTCCGCTCCATCGCGGTGCCGCTGAAGGCCGTTGTGCTGAACCTGCTGTCGATCAGCGGCGCGTACGGCATCGTCGTCGCCGTGTTCCAGTGGGGGTGGCTTGGAGGCCTGTTCAACCTCGAAGGGACCTACCCGATCGCGTCCCCGCTGCCCACGATCTTCTTCGCGGTCCTCTTCGGCCTGTCCATCGACTACGAGGTGTTCCTCCTCTCCCGAATCCGAGAGGAGTACGACGCGACCGGTGACAACGCCGACTCGGTGGCACGCGGGATGGCCGGCACCGGCCGCGTGATCACCTCCGCGGCGCTGATCATGATGGTGGTGTTCCTCAGCTTCGTCGCCAACCCCTCACCGCTGGTCAAGATGATGGGCCTCGGGCTGGCGTCGGCGATCGTGCTCGACGCGACGATCGTCCGCATGGTGCTGGTCCCCGCGGCCATGGCGCTGCTGGGCAGCGCGAACTGGTGGCTGCCCCGGTGGCTCGAGCGCCGGCTGCCCCACCTGGGCACCGACGATGCCGGCGGCGCCGGCGGCGCGGACGTGCCACGGCAGCACCAGCCAGCGCCAGCCAGCGTGTCCCGGCGCGGCTGACCCGGGCAGGACCAGCCAGCGGGCCGCGATCCCCGGGGGAGGCGAGGAAAGCGGCGAGCAAGGCCCGGACCGCGGGGCGGCCGCCGGGCGCGCGGCGAGGTGCCTCCTGGCAGGTCCGCCTGGAAGGCACCTCGCGCGCGGGGCCGACCGGTCAGCCAACCTGCTGGGGCGCGGCGGCCAGCCCGTGGCGGGTCAGGAAGTCCATCGCGACGTCGGCGACCTCGCGCCAGCCCTGGTCGATCGCCATCGAGTGGGCCCGGTCCTCGAACAGGTGGTACTCGGTGACGGACGGGTTCTTCGCGTACTGGCCGTAGGCGGCCTTCGACGTCACCGCCGGCACGGTCCGGTCCTTGCCACCGGCGATGATCAGCAACGGGCCGCGCTCACTGGCCACGTCGACGGTCGCCTCGGTCTTGCTCGAGAAGTTGGCGGTGGCGGCCTGGAACAGCGGCAGCCCGGGCCCCGGGATGGCGTAGCGGTTCCACAGGTCGTCGGACTCCTCGCGGGAGACCGCGTTCGCGAACCCCTTGTGGAACTGCGCCTGGGTCAGCAGGACCGTCTTCTTCTTGTTCGCCGGGTTGCCGAGCACCGGGAAGCCGGACTGGAGCTGCGCGAGCGGCAGTTTGCGGTTGCCCCTGAACTGCGCCGGCGAGATGACGACGCCGCCGCGGGCGAGGTTCATCCCCAGCAGGCGCTGGGCGATCAGCCCGCCGAACGAGTGCCCGATGACGATCGGGACCTGCGGCAGCTCGCGGATCGCGGCGGCGTAGTGGTCGGTGATCTCGGCGATGCCGCGGTTCGCGAGCGGTCCCGGGTTCTCGCGGCTCGCCTCGGTGGTCGCCGCGTCGCCCGGCCAGCCCGGCGCGACACCGCTGTAGCCAAGCTCGTCGACCAGGTCGATCCAGCTGTCCCAGCTCGACGAGTGCATCCACAGCCCGTGCACGAACACGACGGGGATGTGGGTGGGATCGGTCATTGCTGTGCCCCTTAGCTTCGGCCGCCGCGGCCACTCCCTGTGCCTTGTCGCCAAGGCTGGGTGTCCAGGCCGGAACAGGATTGTGCGCACAACGATGGGCCCTGGGGCAACGGCCTGCCTTCAGTCAGTCGACTGTCCCATGCACGCCGGAGTCCCGTCGGACTTGTGTGTCCCTCGCCGGGCCGCTCCCCCGTCGGGCGGCACGCTCCTCGGCCTTCTTCCTCCGCCGGGCCCTCGCGGCCTGACTCCTGCCCGCGGGCTTCCCGTCGTCACGTCCCCGACCGGCGCCGTCGCCCGGGAAACACGGACCTTCCGGCGGTCGGCGGCGGAACCCCGCCGGGCATGGCGGCGCCCGCCGCGGCCAGCGCACGCGCCCCGCCGCCCGCGACACCCGCAACGCCCGCCGCGCTCGGGAGCTCGGCCCGCAGGCACGCTCCCGTCGCGCCCCCGCCCGGCTGGCCGTCCGGCTCGACCGCCGTCAGCGTGCCGCCATGGGCACGCGCGATGTCCCGGGCGATGGCCAGGCCGAGCCCGCTGCCACCGCCGTCGCGCCCCCGCGTCTCGTCGAGCCGGGTGAACCGGCCGAACACCGACTCGCGGTGCTCCGCGGGAATGCCCGCGCCGTCGTCGGACACCTGCACGGTCGCTGGCGCCGCCACGCGCACGGTCACCGTCGACTCGGCGTGCCGCACGGCGTTGTCGACGAGGTTCCCGACCATCCGGCGCAGGTGCGACGCTGACCCGGCCACGACCACGTCGGGGGAGATGTCCAGCGCTATCCGGACGTCCTCCCGCCGGGGCCGCGACGCCTCCTCGGCGGCCACCTCGCCCAGGTCCACCTCGTCCGCCCGCAGCGGCTCGCCGGCGTCCAGCCTGGCGAGCAGGAGCAGGTCCGCGGCCAGCGCCTGGAGCCGGCCCACGTCCGTGAGCGACTCCCCCACCAGGCCGGGCGCCTCATGCCGGCCCAGCTCCAGGCGCGTGCGCAGGATCGCCAGCGGGCTGCGCAACTCGTGCGCCGCGTCCGCGACGAACCGCTTGTGCCGCTCGACCGCCCGTTCCAGCCGGTCGAGGGTCGTGTTCATCGCCCGCGCCAGCCGGGCGATCTCGTCGCCCGACCGGGGCACCGGCACGCGCCGGTGCAGGTCGGTGGCCGTGATGTCGGCGAACGTCGCGCGGATCGCCGACACCGGGGCGAGCGCCCGCCCGGTCAGCAGCCAGGTCAGCCCGGCGACGAGCAGCAGCAGGACGGGCAGGCCCACGAGAAGCAGGTTGCGCAGCATCGTCAGGGCCGCGCGGGCCGGGCCGAGCGAGACGCGCGCGGACACGGTCACCGGCCCGGCCGAGGTGGTGACCAGGCGCTGGGCGGTGGCGTAGCCGGACCCCCAGGACACCCCGGCCCCTTCGCCACTTCCGAAGCTCCCCGACAGGGCCGGACCGCCGGCGCGGCCCTCGACCCGTACGTCAGGGTCGGGCGCGACGAAGTTGGTGACGACCTGTCCGGGCTCGCCGGGGTTCCCGCCCGCGCTGACCTGCGTGAGACTGGCGGCGGCCTCGTCCGCTCGCCGCCCCGCCTCCTGGTCGGCGCCCGACTCGAGGCTCCCCTTCAGCGTCAGGACCAGGACGAGGCCCGCCGCTCCGAGAGCCAGCGCGACCGTCACCGTCGCCACCACGGTCGCGCGCAGCCGCACGGACCAGCGCATCAGGAGCCCCCGTCCAGCCGGTATCCCGCGCCCCGCACCGTCACCAGGCTCGCCCGGCCGAACGGTGCGTCGATCTTGCGGCGCAGTGCGCTGATGTAGACCTCGACGATGCTCGGATCGCCGTCGTAGGCGAAGTCCCAGGCCTGCTCGAGCAGCTCCGCCTTGGAGACCACCTCGCCCGGGCGCCGGGCGAGCGCGTGCAGCACGGCGAACTCCTTCGCGGTGAGCGCGATCTCCGTCTCGCCGCGCCGGCAGCGCAGGCCTGCCGGATCCACCGACAGGTCGCCCGCGGTCAGGACGACCGGCCGCTCCCGCCCACCGCGCCGGACCAGCGCGCGCAGCCGGGCCAGCAGCACCACGTACGAGAACGGCTTGGACAGGAAGTCGTCCGCGCCGGTGTCCAGCGCCTCGGCCTCGTCGTACTCGCCGTCCTTCGCCGTCAGCATCATGATCGGCGTCCAGTTGCCGGCCTCCCGCAGGCGGCGGCACACGGCATATCCGTTGAGCAGGGGCAGCATCACGTCGAGCACGATCGCGTCGTACCGGTGCTCGGTCGCCATCCACAGGCCCTCGCGGCCGTTGTGCGCGACGTCGACCGCGAAACCCTCCTCCGCCAGCCCACCACGCAGCAGTCCGGCCAGCCGCTCCTCATCCTCCACCAGCAGCACTCGCATGACTACAGCCTGACGGATCCGACCTATAGGCGACCTGAAGATCGCTTCAGCCGGCTTCAGGAGCGCCTCAGCCTGCGCACGGGAGTCTGGCCCCGGCCCCAACGAGGGGGCCATCGAGAAAGAGGAGGTGCACCATGCGCATCCGTCGGATCGTCCTCGTCAGCGCGATCACCCTGGGGCTCGCCGGCACGGGCGCCGCGGCCGCCAACGCCGCCGGGGCCCTGCCCGGCTCCGAGGGCCCCTCGGGCCAGCCGTCGACCTGCCCCGCTCCCCCGGGCGGCGCGGGCGTCGACAACGTCCAGGTGAAGGACGGCAAGATCTACCACAACGGGAAGCTGGTCGGCACGGCCAAGCCCGGCGAGCCGGTGGCGGTGAAGGACGGCAAGGTCTACGTCGGCGCGGACGCCGAGGCGCTGCCGAAGCCGCCGGGCGCCCAGGACCTCCAGATGAAGGACGGCAAGGTCTACCTCAACGGGAAGCTGGTCGGCGAGGCCAAGCCCGGCGTCCCGATGGTGGTGAAGGACGGCAAGGTCTACACCGGTGCGGACGCCGAGGCGCTGCCGAAGCCGGGTGACGCCAAGGGGCCGCTCCTGACGCGCGTGGGCGGTGGCACCGGCACTGGCACCGGCGACAAGGGCTTCGTCTGCGCGACGGAAGGAGCCCAGACCCACCAGGACTAGACGCGCAAAGCGTGTGGCCACGCGTGCGGAACCGCGCCACTCCGGCGGAGGGCTCGGTTCCGCACCGCGCCCGCGGCTGCCCCGCGGCTCGCCCACCTACTCCGCGGAGTCCGCGAGGTCGGCGGCGTAGGCGTCGAGGGCGTCGCGCAGGGCGGCCCGGGAGGTGATCCCGAGCTTGGGAAGATCCGGTACAGGTGGGCGCTGATCGTGCGGTGGCCTAGGAAGAGCTTCTCGCCGACCTGACGCAGACACGTGTCCGAACGACCTATTCTCTTCTCCCGGCGGAAGGGCCACCGGGCGCCGCCCGATGGTGGGCAGTGGACCGCCGCGGCCGGGCGCAACTACCCACAAGTGGGGTGCGATGCGCTCTCGTTGAGATCCTAGGCTCGCCCGGCGTTCCGCCACACACGTGTGGAAAGAACGGACAGAAGCCGAGGAAGGGACGCCGGGTGCCGATCTACATCGGTGTCGTCGGCCCAGGTGACGCGTCGGGCCAGGAGCTGGCGGACGCCGAGCACGTCGGCGCGCGGCTCGCGGAACAGGGCTGGTACGTGGTGTGCGGCGGCCTCGGCGGCGTAATGGCCTCGGTCTGCCGGGGCGCCGCGGGTGCCGGCGGCGTGACCATCGGGCTGCTGCCCGGCCTGGACCGGGCCGAGGGCAACGCCAACCTGACGGTGAGCATCCCGACCGGCCTGGGCGAGCTGCGCAACGGCCTGGTGGTCCGCGCGAGCGACGCCCTGGTCGCCATCGGCGGCGGCTGGGGCACGCTCTCCGAGATCGCCCTCGCGCTGCGCGCCGGCAAGCCCGTCCTCGGCCTGCGCACCTGGGCGGTCCAGGCACCGCACCCGACGCGGCCGGCCGGGTTCACCGAGGTCGCCCACCGGGACGGTCTCGTGCCCGCGCTGCTCGCCGCCCTTCCTGTACCTCCGGGCTGAACGCCCGAGACCACGCCGGGTGGACGACGCGACCTGCCTGCCCGCGCCGGCTACGCCGCTGCCGCCGGGCGAGGCAGGGTTGCCAGGTCGTCGGAGGTGAGCTCCCAGCCGACGGCCTCGGCGTTGGCGGCGACCTGCTCCGGCCTGGTCGCGCCGGCGATGACGGACGCGACGCCGGTCTGGGCCGCGAGCCAGGCGATCGCGAGCTCCAGGATCGTGTGGCCGCGCTCGCGGGCGAACGTGGTCAGCTCGTCGATGTAGGCGAAGTTCTCGGGGGTTGCCGCCTGGGCGAAGTACGGCGCCGCCGCCAGGCGGCTACCGACCGGGAACGGCTGGCCGGCCGCGTACTTGCCGGACAGCAGGCCGGAGGCGAGCGGGAAGTAGGGGATGATCCCCATGCCCGCCTTGACCGCCGCCGGCACGATCTCCGCCTCGACAGCGCGGTTCAGCAGGCTCCACTCGACCTGCGCCGCGGTGAACGCCGCGACCTTGCGCTCCTCGGCGAACGCCGCCCGCTCCTCGATCTCGGCGGCGGTCACGTTCGAGCACGCCACGTGGAGCACCTTGCCGGCGCGGACCAGGTCGTCGAGGGCCTCCATCGCCTCGGCGTTCGAGCCCTCGGCGTCGACGAAGTGCTGGTAGTAGACGTCGATCCGGTCGGTGCCGAGCCGGCGCAGGCTGATCTCGCAGCCTTCCAGGATCCGCGTGCGCAGGATGCCCGGCGTGTAGGGCTCGTCCTTCGGGCGCCGCATCGCCTTGGTCGCGATGACGACCTCGTCGCGGCGCGCGCCGAGCGCGGCACCCAGGAACTCCTCGGAATGGCCCCCGCCGTACATCTCGGCGGTGTCGAAGTGGGTGATCCCGGCGTCGAGCGCGGCGCGCACGACGACCGCGCTCGCCTCGGCGTCGATGCGCATCCCGAAGTTGTTGCAGCCCAGCCCGACGACGGACACGGCGGGGCCCGTCGTGCCCAGTGGTCGCGTCCGCATGCGCCCTCCTGAAAGATCCCAGCTCCCGAGGCGACACTACGGCCCCGCCACCCCCGACGCTCGGGCACAGGCGTCGCGACACAGATCCCCGCGGATGCGACATGTGGAAGAATCACGCCGTGGGACAGGGGGGCCACGGTGAGCATCGATCCGGGTAGGACGGATGCGGACGAGACCAAGCCACCGGCCCCGGCGCCGGTCGACGGGACCCCGGCGCCGGCGGTACCCGTGCCGAGGCCGGCGGCTGCTCCGGTGGGGTTCACGCTGGGAGACCTTCAGGTCGGGGAGCTGCTAGGCCGGGGCTCGACCGGGGAGGTGCGCCGGGCGGTCGGGCCGGACGGCGAGACGGTCGCGGTCAAGCTGCTGCGCCCGGAGCTGGCCGACGAGCCGCAGGTGGTGGCGCGGCTGCTGCAGGAGTGCAAGGTGGTCGCCCGGATCGCCGACCCGCACGTCGTGCGGATCCGCCGCCTTGTCGCCGAGGGCGACCGGGTCGGGATCGTCATGGACTACCTGCCCGACGGTGACCTGCGCGCCCTGCTGCGCCGCGAGGGCACCCTCCCGCCGGCGGACGCCGCCCGGCTGGCCGCGCAGGTCCTGCTTGGGCTGCGCCGCGCGCACGAGGCCGGCGTGGTCCACCGCGACGTCAAGCCCGAGAACGTGCTGCTGCGCGGTCGTGACGTCGTGCTGACGGACTTCGGCATCGCCCGCCAGCTGGAGGGCCCGGCGCTCACCCGCAGCACCGGGCTCCTCGGCACCCCCGCCTACCTCGCCCCCGAGCTGGCCTCCCATGAGCCGGCGACGCCCGCCGTCGACGTCTACTCCACCGGCTGCCTGTGCTACGAGCTGCTGACCGGGGCCCCGCCGTTCGTCGGCGGCCCCGCCGTGACCGTGCTGCTGCGCCACCTGAATGAGCCGCCCGCCCGGCCGGACGGGCTGCCCGATCCGCTGTGGGCCGCGCTCGCGGCGATGCTCGCCAAGCAGCCGCACCTTCGCCCGACCGCCGGCGACGCGGCCGCGGCACTCGCCGCCCTCGCGCCCGCGCTGGCCGGGCTGCCCGCCCGCCCCAGGACGCCGCCCGCGCCCACCGGGCCGACAGGCACAACGCCCCGGCTGAACACGGAGCCCGGGCCTGGCTCCGCAGGGTCGTCCTCGTCGGCGACGACGGCCAGCCCGTCCCCGGATTCCGGCCAGGATCCCACGCCGGATCTCACCGCGACCCGTACCAGCGGCCCCCGCCATCCGTACGCGCCAACCGGCCCGGCCGCGCCGGACCCGTCGTACTTCGGCGCCTTCGCCTTCCCGCCGGGCTCCGGACCAGACTCCGGGCCGAGCTCCGGGCCAGGGGCCGCCGGCCCGGGGACCGACGGGTTCGACGCCTTCGCCACCCACACCAGCGCGCCCCGACCCGGCGCCGGGTCCCCGGGCGGCCCGAACCGGCCGGACCCGGACGCGCCCGGCCGGCCGGGCCGCGGGTTCCCGCGCCGCGCGGCAGTGCTCATCCCCGTCGCTGTGGTTCTCGTCCTCGCGCTCGCCGGCACCGGCCTGACGGTGCTGCTGCGCCACAGCCGGCATGCCGACCTCGCCGGCGACACCGCCGAGCTCACCGCCACCGCGCCCGCCGGCGCCACGGGCACCGGGGGCCTGGCCGCGCCGTCGGCGGCGACGCCCCTGCTGGGCGCGAGCGCGACGCCCACCTCGCCGCGGACATCCATCGGCTCCGGTGCCAGCTCCGGAAGTACGACCACGCCGACGGCGACGGCCACCGCGGCGCCGGTGCCCGCGCCGGGCCGGCCGTCGGTGACGGCCGCCCCGCGCTCCGGCGCCGTCGTGCTCACGATCTCCCGGCCTTCCGGCGGTGGCCAGGTCACCGGCTACCGGATCAGAGGCTCCGGGATCTCCACGCGGAACGCGTCCTCCGCCGGCCAGGTCACGGTCCCGGTGCCCGACTGCGACACCCATGCGTTCACCGTCACCGCCGTCGGCCCCGGCGGCAGCGCCGACTCCGCCGTCGTCAACGCCGTCGGCTGTGTGGCGCCCGGCCCGGTGACCGGAGTGGTGGCCAGTGTCGACCAGCTCGCGAACGACGGCTCGGGCCTGGTGACAGTGCGCTGGTCCGCTCCCGCCGACTTCGGCGGCGCGAGCAGCGTCGACTACGTCCTCACCATCACGCCGTCCTACCCGGAGTACCCGCAGTACACGACGACGAGCGCCGGTACGACCCACACCCACTGCATGCCGGCGGGCCGCTGCCCGGAGCACGTGACCGCCATCCAGGCCCGCAACTCGATGGGCCTCGGCCCCAGGGTCGAGGTCCCCAGCTACTGACCCCGGCTCCCGGGCTTGCCGGTGGCCCCGCGAAAGGGCCACCGGCCGCCGCGGGACCGGAGGGTGAAGGCCAAGGTCGAGGTCAGGCTCGGCGGTCGCAGCACTCGCCGCGCCCGTCGCGCCCGTCGCGCCCGTCGCGCCGGTCGCGGAGCAGGTCCGCCAGGACGACGACCGTCTCCGGCGGGAGGAGGCGTGTCACCGCGTCGACCAGCCGCGCGCCGCTGGCGCCGTCCGGCGCGGCCGTCAGCAGTTCCCAGACCGCGAGCTGGTGCGGGGAGATGCCGCGGTCGGGACCGACTGCCGTGCCGACGTCCGGTACCCAGCCACCGGGAATGGTCGCCGCCTCCGCGCTCGCCGTCGGAGCCACGCCCGACCGGCTGTGCACCGGCGATGGCGGCGAGACTTCGGGAGCCTGGTCCTGGAAGATCAGGACGACCGAGGTGCCGCCGTGTTCCGGCCGGGCGTGGTCGACGTAGAGCGCGTCATCGATCAGCCGGGCCAGCTCCGTCAGGTCACGGCCCCGCGCGCCGGTGTGCAGCGCCAGCCCGAGCCGGCCTCCGCCCAGCGCGACGAGCCGCGCGGGCTCGCGGCGCCGCGGCCAGCCGGGTTGGTCGTGGGGAGCGGGGATACTGCCCATTGGGTCACTCCTGTCTAGGTCACAGCGAGTGGCCAAGGTTCGGGGCGGTGGTAGGACACCGCCCCGAACCGTTCGGCCCATCTCGTGGGGTTGGGCAACCCCACCGATCATCGTACCCAGATTTGGGGTTGCCCACTACGATGGCGGCCATGGCTGATGTCGAGTTGTGGACAACCGGAGACATCGCCGCACGGCTGGGAATCAGCACCGAGCGGGCCCGCCAGCTCACCCACCGCGCCGAGTTCCCCGAACCCGTCGGCGCCGCCAAGCACATCCGCTTCTGGCGCGCCGACCGGGTGGAGGACTGGATCGCGAGGCATCGCCCGAACCAGGCCCCGTCCACATAGCCCAGGTCACATCGAATACGCGGCCAAAGCCTGCCCGTGAAAGATGTCGGCCGGCCACCGCTGGACTCGGGCCGGTCGGCGCACGGGTCAGTCAGTCAGTCGGTCAGTCCAGGGCGACGGTGAGGTCCGGGCCAGTGGCCTTGCGGACCTCGTCGACCGTCACGTCGGGGGCGAGCTCGCGCAGGACGAAACCGGTGCCGGGGACGACGTCGAGGACGGCGAGGTCGGTGATGACGCGGTGGACGCAGGCCTTGCCGGTGAGCGGAAGTGTGCAGGCCTCGACCAGTTTGTGACTGCCGTCCTTGGCCGTGTGTTCCATCATGACGATGACCCGGCGGGCGCCGTGGACGAGGTCCATCGCGCCGCCCATGCCCTTGACCATCTTGCCGGGGATCATCCAGTTGGCCAGGTCGCCGCTGGCCGCGACCTGCATCGCGCCGAGCACGGCCACGTCGACGTGGCCACCGCGGATCATCGAGAACGAGGCCGCCGAGTCGAAGTACGCCGCGCCGGGCAGGACGGTGACCGTCTCCTTGCCGGCATTGATGAGATCCGGGTCGACGGCGTCCTCCGTCGGGTACGGGCCGACGCCGAGCACGCCGTTCTCGCTGTGCAGGACGACGGTGACGCCCGGCGGAAGGTAGTTCGGCACGAGCGTCGGCAGGCCGATCCCGAGGTTCACATACTGGCCGTCGGCCAGCTCCTGGGCGACCCGGGCGGCAAGCTCCGCGCGCGTGCGGCTCATGCCGTCACCGTCCTCTTCTCGATGCGCTTCTCGACGCCGGGCGTGTGCAGGACGCGCTGCACGAAGATGCCGGGGGTGTGCACCTCGGCCGGGTCGAGCTCGCCCGGCTCGTAGAGCTCCTCGACCTCGGCGATGGTGATCCTGCCGGCGGCGGCGCACAGCGGGTTGAAGTTCGCCGCGCTCTCCCGGTAGACCAGGTTGCCGTGCCGGTCGCCCTTCCAGGCGTGGACCAGCGCGAAGTCGCAGGCGATCGCCCGCTCCAGCACGTACTCCTCGCCGTCGAAGACGCGGGTCTCCTTGGGCTCGGAGGCGAGCGCGACACCGCCCTTGCCGTCGTAACGCAGCGGAAGGCCGCCTTCGGCGACCTGGGTGCCAACACCGGCCGGGGTGTAGAAGGCAGGGATGCCAGCGCCGCCGGCGCGCAGCCGCTCGGCGAGCGTCCCCTGCGGGACGAGCTCGACCTCGAGCTCACCGGCGAGGAACTGCCGCTCGAACTCCTTGTTCTCCCCGACATAGGAGCCGGTGGTCCGCGCTATCCGACCGGCGCGCAGCAGCATGCCCAGGCCCCAGCCGTCCACGCCGCAGTTGTTGCTGACCGTCCGCAGCCCGGACACACCGGCGTCCAGAAGGGCCTCGATCAGCGCGCTCGGGATGCCGCACAGCCCGAAGCCGCCGACCGCCAGCGACGCGCCGTCGCCGACGTCCGCCACCGCATCAGCCGCGGCCGCCACCACCTTGTCCACCACTCACCCGCCTCTTGAATCGCACCGGCCAGGCCATCCTGCCCGACGACGGCCCGCCAGTGCGGCTTCAGCCAAGGTTGCCCCGATAACATCGCCGCGCCGTGAGCTTGATCACCGGTTCTGTATCCGGATCCGAATGGGCGAAGGCCCGGCGTTCGGATCCGGATACAGTCCTGGCGATCTTCCGCACAGCCGAGCGCCGGTGATCGCCAGCCGAGTATGCGAACTGGCGTCCAGTCACCGTCCATCGCCGCCGTGGGAACGACCCGGACACGTCGCGGTTCTCCCCGCCCAGCACCGCCCCGGCCCAACGCGGCGCGGCGCGGCGCATCAACTTCGCGACACTCGGCGCGGGGCGATGTCCCCGCATGGTCAACATGGTCTGCGGGCGGATCTCGACGGTTCCACCCAGCGCGGAGTCGGCTGGTCATCGCGAACTCTCCTCCCCCGCCCCGGCCGGGCGAGGCGTCGCCCGCCACAGAGAACTGGCTGGCCGCTTACGCGCTCACATCCGGCGTCGTCCGCCATCCATCTCCCTTTCCCCGGACCACCGTCCGACGAGGAGGAAGCCCGGAACATGAGCCACCCCAAGGAAAACCCACCGCACGCCGTCGACATCGTGTTGTGCATCGACGTGACCGGCAGCATGTCCTCGATCATCGAGACGGTGAAGAAAGACGCCCTGACCTTCCACAACCGCCTCGCGGACAAGGTCGCGGGAAAAGGCAAGTCCTTGGGCCAGCTACGGCTGAAGGTCATAGCCTTTCGGGACTTCGGGGACCGGGCAGATGACGCCATTCAGGAGTCGGAGTTCTTCCAGCTCCCAGCGGAGGCGAGACAGTTCGAGAAGTTCGTGCGGGGACTGCGGGCCACCGGCGGTGGCGACGCGCCGGAGTCGGCGCTGGAGGCGCTGGCACTGGCGATCCAGGCGCCCTGGGAGCGCGAGCTACCCCGCGCCCACCACGTCATCGTCATGTTCACCGACGCGGCGGCGCACCCGCTCGGCAAGCACCGCTCCAAGGCTCGCACCTACTACCCCAAGAACATCGCCAAGGACTTCGACACGCTGTTCGACCAGTGGGGCCATGAGAACAGCACTTCCGCGCACATGGACCCCTCGGCGAAGCATCTGGTGCTGTTCGCGCCCGACCAGACCCCCTGGACCGGCATCTCCGAGACCTGGGACAACACCCTGCACGCTCGATCCCGGGCCGGGCATGGCCTCGACGACGTCTACATCGAGGAGATCATCTCGACGATCGCCCACCGGCTGTAGGCCCGCGGATATTCGGCGGCCGGGTGGCGCCGCGACCGTCGACAGGATCGACCCGAGCGCGCCAGCCGCCAAGGCCGAACCTTGCACACGGTGAGCAACTGCGGCAACCCACCCATGAGAGTGCCCATCAGCCGAGGGCCGCCGGATCAGCCAGCGCGTCACGATCCGGCTAGTGCGCTGTCCGTGAACGTCTGCCGGGCGAGGTGTGGCGATCTCGGTTTGCGGTGATGCGCAGGTATCTGCTCCTGCTCGTGGGAGGGGTCTGCGATGGCGAAGCCGGTGCATGTCCGTCGGTTGACGGACGAGGAGGGACAAGCCCTGCTGCGGATCGTGCGGCGGGGTCGGCACGACGCGGTGAGGATCCGCCGGGCGATGATGATCCTGGCGTCGGCGTCAGGAAACACCAACGAGGCGATCGCCGCCCTGGTCGCCGCCGATCCCGACACGGTCCGGGACGTCATCCACGCGTTCAACGACCGCGGGCTGGACTGCCTGGACCCGCGGTGGGCAGGTGGCCGTCCGCGGCGGATCACCGCAGACGGCGAGGCCCGCATCCTCGAGGTCGCCCGCACCAGGCCAAGGGCGCTGGGGCTGCCGTTCACCCACTGGAGCCTGCGCAAGCTGTCCGACTACCTGCGCCACCCCCC
>NZ_JASNFO010000105.1:0-49110 GCF_032027725.1 Pseudofrankia coriaricola
TCGTAGTACGCCTCCAGCAGGAGACGCACGGCCTCGGCGACCAGCTTGTCCGACCAGGTAGGCAGGCCCAGCGGGCGTTTCTTCCCGTTCTTTTTCGGGATGTGCACCCGCTTCACCGGTTTCCATCGGTAGCGCTCGCGGCGCATCGCATGGATGATGCGTTCGATGGTCGCCAGCGACATGCCGTCCACGGTCTCCCCGGTCACCCCGGGCGTCATCGCCCCCTTGTTGGAGTACAGACGCCCGTAGGCGAGCAGGTATAGGTCCGGGTTGAACAGCTGTCGGTACACCCGCTCCAGCGGCAGCCCTCTCCTTCCACGTTCACGGAGGACACCCAGGACCGTTTCGGCGCTCTGCATTACGCATACCTCCCGTCCTTGTAATGTCCAGCCACCTGTTCCCCTTCGCCCTGTCGGCATCTTTCATGCCGTCCCTGGTGGGGCGTGACTCCCACGACTACTATGGGAACTCCGTCACCTTAGGGCTCGCGCCCCTTAGGCGATCCCGTGGTACGTCCCTGCTGTACGTATCGAGCGCGACTTAGGCGTTCCACTCATCTCCTTGAATGCCCTCGCAGGGCATCGCCCACGTCCCGGAGGTTGCACCAGCCCACGGGTTCTGGCCAGCGCAGGTCGTGGCATCGGTTTCAGACGTCTTTCCGATGGGTCCGCACATCTACCGTCTGGAGATTGGAATTCAGGCAATCCAGCTTTCGCCATATCACGCGGGTTCAACGGCGGCCCGCCTTCGACGCCTTCGCGACGCCCGCCGTCTCCTGGCATGCTGCTGTCCCCCTCACCTTTCGGATCAAGGTAAGCCAGCGAACCCAAGGATCCTCCTCCGAATCCATCCCAGCTGCGCTGGGGATACAACAGAGCGCCTCACGGCGCACACCGTGCGTGCGCCTCACGACGCACACGGCTCAAGCAAGCCCGAAGGACTCGCAGGCTGCGAAGGTGCCGTTTCGACGTGCCCGTCGGTGGGTAGCCGTCGGGCGCAATGGGTGTGCACGAGGCGGTGAGCGGTGGATGCGCCCGGCGTGCCGGATTCGGGGCTGAGGGCGATCGCTTTTCGGCTGATCGCCTTTCGTGTCCCGGCAAGCCACTGTTCCCATTCCTGGGGGCTGTTGGGCTCGCTTCCGGCGTGCAAGAGCAGTCCTCGGCAGATTGGGCAGCGGCCGTGCTGCTGTGAGAGCAGCCGTAGGTTGCCCGGACTGAGCGGAGGTTTGCTCTTGCGTCGCCGTTCATTCCAGTACTCGCTCAGGTTCGGATCATCCGGGGATGCCGTTCCAGGAACGAGATGATGCCGGGCGATCGTCGTCCAGGAGAACTTCTGGAGGTAGCCGCCGGTTGCGCGGTCACCGAAGACCCAGCGGTCCTGCCTGGTGCGGTTGAAACGACCGAAGTACTGTTTGACGATCCAGTCCCTCGGCTTCTTCGGGTGGCTGTGCTTGGCCCACTTGTAAGTAAGCTTCCACATATGCGTATCCAGCGCGCTGAAAGACGCACTGGAGACACCCGACCGGTAGTATGCGGCCCATCCTTTGATAATCGGGTTCAGGCGACGGGTGACCGCTTCCGCGTTCATCCCTCGCAGGTCCCGCATCTCCGTACTAAGCCGCGCCCGGATTCGCTTCATGGCCGCCTTGCTCGGCCTGGTCAGCAGCTTGCCGTTGGAATAGCGGCGGATATGAAACCCAAGGAAGTCGAAGCCCTCCGAGATATGGACGACGCGCGTCTTGTCCTCGTTGAACCTCAGCCCTCTGGGCTCCAGCCACCCCGCAAGCCGGGCCTTGACCTCTTCGGCCTGCTCACGTGAGTGACACAGGGCGACCAGGTCGTCGGCGTACCTGACCAGGGCCGGGGAATCGCGCCTGAGCTTCCCGGCAGCAACACCGTTGGTCTCGTAGCGCACCCCGGCCGCCGCCTCCATCCCATGCAGGGCCACGTTCAGTAGGCACGGACTGATCACGCCGCCTAATGAACAGCGCTGGGTTATGCGCAGCGTTGGCTGTCGTTCCTGGTGAGGGCGCTGGTGGGGCTCGGGCGCTGCGCATAACCTGTCATGCGCGCGAAGAAGCCGCACACCTCGTCGACCCGTCGTCGACACGCCATCGTCAGGTCCAGGCGGCGAAGTACCTCACCAGGCGGCGCCAGCGGCGCCGTACCAGACCTTCGTCGAGTCCTTGTGGCCCTGGTGCCGTGACTCCGCGTCCAAACCTAAACGGACAAACCAACCATTACGGCCGGCCTCCGGTCATGCAGGCCCGGCACGATACCGATCCGCCGATCAGGATCGTCGGCGCGTTATGCGCAGCGATCCGCCCCCCAACCGAGCCCTCACCAGGCCCGACAGGCCAGCGCTGCGCATAACCCAGCGCTGTTCATTAGGCGGCTTATGCACAGCTGCACATAAACCGCCCTGAGGAGTGCCCTCCTCGGTCGGCGCGAACCGGCCGCGGTCGACCACACCTGCCTTGAGCCACCCGGCGATCTGCTCCCGTGCGGGGAACGTGCCAAGCTGCCGCAGCAGATGATCGTGGTCGATGCGGTCGAACGAGTCCACGGCACACTACTGGCATCGAGAACGTTGTGGCCGCGTTTCGTGCCTATGCGCGCGGTGACCTGTGCGCGACGGCGGCGATTGGATTGCTGGTCGCGCATGCGTGCTGGCTTTTCCGGCCGGATTTCGTCGATGGTTTTGTCGCGACGTCCGATGGATTCGCCTGGGTGGACTGGGCTGGCGCGGTAGCGGCGCTGGACGCCGGTCGGCTGCCGTGCTCGGCGGGCGAGGGCACGGTGCTGCGGGTCGCCGCGAGCATCACGGAGGGCATACCGGTGGATCTGCGGACTCTCGCTGGCCTGGACGGCCGGGCGCTTGGCCTGGTCGCCCGGGCGGTGCTCGCCGCCGGTGGCGACGGGGCGGGGGCCGCGTCGTGGTGAGCACGGGGCCGGTGACCGTGGCGCGGGTGACCCGTCCGGGTCATCCGTTCGAGGGCCGCGAGCTGCGGGTGCTGGGCCGGATGCGCCGGCACGGCGCGCTGGAGCTGATCCTCGAGCTGCCGGACGGCAGCAAGTCGATGATGCCGGCCGCCTGGACGGACCAGGCCGAGCCGGCCGCCGACGGCGGGGGCACCCCGGTCGGGGAGCCGACGCTCGGCCGGATCTGCGACCTGCTCGAGTTGACACGGGTTGTGGCTGGCCTGTTGCCTTCCGCCGTGTCGGGGGTTGTCGACGTGGATATCAGGGAGAAGGTTGAGGCCTGTCCGAGAAAGGAGGCCCCCGATGCCGTGCCGGCCAGAGCCGAGCCTTCCGTTGCCGGGGCTGCCCGCGGGCGTCCCCGACGTGGCGGTGCGGCTGCCGGCCGACGCGGTCGCGGCGGCGGTGGCGCTGCTGGGCCGGCTGATCGCGGCAGTGGCGCGGCCCTGTTCGACGGCGGCGAGCAGTGATGACGGACCTCGGTAAGATCAGCGGGCCGCATCTGCGGCGGGGCGCGGTCGTCTACCTGCGTCAGTCGAGCCTCGCCCAGGTCGAGCGCAACCGGGAGTCCACCGCCCGGCAGTACGACCTGGTCGACCGCGCGGTCGGCCTCGGCTGGCCCAAGGCCCGGGTCACAGTGATCGACGCTGACCTCGGGATCAGCGGTGCCTCGACGGCGGGCCGGTCCGGGTTCGCCGAGCTGACCGCGCAGGTCGCGCTCGGCGAGGTCGGGATCGTGCTGGTCCTCGAGGTCTCCCGGCTCGCGCGCAACAACGCTGACTGGTACCGGCTGCTGGATCTGGCCGGGATGACCGACACCCTGATCGCCGACGCCGACGGGGTCTACCACCCGGCGATGTTCAACGACCGGATGCTGCTGGGGCTGAAGGGCACCATGTCCGAGGCCGAGTTGCACATCCTGCGCGCCCGGCTCGACGGCGGGATCCGCAACAAGGCCGCCCGCGGCGAGCTGCGCCGCCCGCTGCCCGTCGGCCTCGTCTGGGCCGAGGGGCCCGGTGAGGTGCGCCTGCACCCGGACGAGGCGGTCACTGGGGTGATCGCCGCAGTCTTCGGCCGGTTCGGCGAGGTCGGCTCGGTCCGCAAGGTCTGGCTCTGGCTGCGCGAGGAGAACCTCAAACTGCCGCTGCAGCGCAACGGCTACGCCACGGCCGCCGGCGGCGAGGTCGAGTGGGTCGAGCCGACCTACCACGCCGTCCACACGATCCTGACCCACCCGGCCTACGCCGGCGCCTACGTCTACGGCCGCACCCGCAAGCATCGCTACGTCGGCCAGGACGGCACCGTGCGCACCCGCCACAAGGCGCTGCCCCGCGACCAGTGGGCCGTCCTGATCCGCGACCACCACGAAGGGTTCATCGACTGGGACACCTACGAGGCCAACCAGGCCCGCATCGGCGCCAACATCCGCCCCGAGGCCCACCAGCCCGGCACCGGCGCCGTCCGGGAGGGCGCTGCCCTGCTGCAGGGCCTGGCGACCTGCGGGACCTGCGGCCGCAAACTGACCGTGTTCTACCAGGGCCCGGCCAAGGCCACCCCGGGCTACTACTGCCAGGGCCCCGCCACGATCGTCGACGGCCGCGGCACCCGTCACCTGCACATCGGCGGGGTCGCTCTGGACGCCGCCGTCGCCGACGCGTTCCTGACCGCGCTCGCCCCCGCCGCGCTGACCGCCTGCCTCACCGCCGCCGAACAGCTCGAACACCAGCACGACGCCGCCCTCGACCAGCACCGCCGCCAACTCGAACGCGCCCGCTACCAGGCCAGCCGCGCCGAACGTCGCTACCAGGCCGTCGACCCCGACAACCGGCTCGTCGCCCGCGGGCTGGAGGCCGTCTGGGAGAAGGCCCTGACCGAACTCGCCGCCGCCGAGGCCGAGCTCGCCCGCCGCGAACAGGCCCGCCCTCGCACCCTAAGCCCCGACGAACGGGCGGACATCCTCGCGCTCGGCCAGCACCTCGACCAGGTCTTCACCGCCCCGACCACCACCGACCGCGACCGCAAACAGCTGCTGCGGACCCTGATCGACGAGGTCAAGGTCACCGTCGAGCGCGACGAGAACGCCGGCCGCACCGACCTGCTCATCCGCTGGAAAGGCGGTGCGCTGACCGAGCTGACCGTCCCCGGCCGGCGACGCCAGCCCTCGATCCGCACCGACGAGGACACCGTCGACCTGATCCGCCGCCTCGCCGTCCACTACCCCGACGCGAAGATCGCCGGCATCCTCAACCGGCAGGGCCGCCGCACCGCCCGCGGCCTGACCTTCACCGCCACCCGCGTCCAGGGCGTGCGCTTCCACTGGAACATCCCCTGCCACCAGCCCGACCCGAACCAGCCCCAGGGCCAGCTGCTCACCATCGCCGACGCCGCGAAAGAACTCCGCATCGCAGCCTCCACCCTGCACCGCTGGATCGGCGACGGCTTCGTCGCCGGCGAACAGGACACCCCCGGCGCCCCCTGGCGCATCCGCATGACCGACGAGTTGCGCGCTCTGTTCGTCGACGGCGCCCCCGACGGCTGGCTCCCCATGCTCGAAGCCACCCTCGCCCTCGGAGTCTCCCGCCAGACCGTGTTGCAACGTGTCAAGCGCGGCGAGCTCAAGGCCCTCCACGTCCGCACCGGACGGCGAAAAGGCCTACGAATACAGGTCCCGCCGCCCGCCAACGCCCTGTTCTGACCCCGACAATCAGCGAAAGGAGCAGTGTGATGATGGCTCCAAGGCGTCGTCCATGGCGGTGTTCACCGCGGGGTCGCTGAGTTCCGCGATGTTCCGGTTGTCCGTGTCGGTAATCCTGCGGCCGTCGGCCAGGTTGGTGAAAATGCCGGCGGGCGTCGGCCAGCCGGCGTTGTAGCCGAGGAGCGCCAGGCCGACGCCCTGGTCACGCATCTTCCGCGGCGAGAAGATCAGGGCGTCGTAGTCGTCCGAACCGAGCGCCGAGATCTGGAGGTTGACGCCGATTCCGGCCAGAGATTTCTTGAGGGCCTCCGCCTGGCTCTTGGACCTGCTGTCCTCGAAAACCACGATCTTGACTGGGAAGCCGTCCGGCCGCCCGCAGGCCGCGAGCTCCTGCTTCGCCTGGACGACGTCGCCCGAGCCGGCGCTCGGGTAGAGGTCGAACGTCGAGTGGTACCGCAGCGGCGGGGGGACCAGCGTCGGCGCGGCGACGGCACGCTCCGGGCCTCCACGGGCCGTGACCTGCGCCTGCCGGTCGATTGCCCAGGCGATCGCCTTACGGCAGTGGACGTTGTCGAAGGGCGTCAAGGTGGTGGTGACGCTCAGCAGACGCAAGACGCCGATAGTGACGGTCAGGCGCTGGTTGTCCCGCATCGCCGAGCCCGTCAGTGGCGTCTGCAGGGTGGCCTGCGAGGCGCCCGTCTGCCCGGCGAACACGTCCGTGTGCCCGGAGAGGATCTGCTCGTCGATGGTCTCCAGAGGAAGCCGCATGGTCACCTGGATCCGGTCCGGCAACGCCGTGTTCACCAGGTCGGTCGCCGGGTCCCACTCGGAGTTACGGACCAGCGTCAGCGACTGGCCCCGTTGGTAGAACGCGAACTTGTAGGGGCCCGACGAGACCGGGCGGTCGGCGTACTGGGCTTCGCCGTCCTTCGCCTGGGGCACCGGCGTGGACGCGGGCGTCGCCATCAGATAGTTCCAGTCTCCGAACGGCCTGGTCAGGTGAAAGACGATCGTCTGGTCGTCCGGAGTGTCGATTGATTTCAGGCCGAGCTTGTCCGGGCTCGGGTCCTGATAGGGCCCTGGATAACGGTTGTTGGGGTCGTCCAGGTACCGGGTGAGTCCCTTCAGGCCGGCGGTGACGAGCTGGGTGTCGAACAGTCGCTCGATCCCGTACTTGATGTCCCTGGACCTGATCGGCGTCCCATCCTCGAACTTGAGGCCGGCGCGCAGGGTGTACCGCCAGGTGGCCGCATCGGTGGACGTCGGGACGGCGGTGGCGAGATCGCCGATCAGGTCGGTCGTGCCCGGCTTGTAGGTCAGCAGCTGCCGGGAGTACCAGCGCTGCTGGGCCCAGCAGCTGTCGGCGTTGCTGCGCTGCGGGTCCCAGGAGTCGCAGTCGGCCGTGGCGGCCACCCGCAGGGTCCCGCCCCTGGCGGTGGACGGGCTCAGGACAGGGCCCACGACCGCGAGCGGCGGCGTGGCGCTCTCCGTGGCCGCCGCCGCCGTCGAATGGCCAGGGCCGCCGCCCTCGTTCGGGCCGTCGGCGCGTGGGATCAGCACCAGGGGAAGGACGACGGCGAGCGCGCCCACCGCGCCGGCGATCAGCATCCACCACCGCCGCCGGTGCCTGGACGACCCGCGGGCCGCCGAGGCGGCTGCGGACCGCTTCGAGACCTGCGCGGCCGGGCGGGGGGCGGACGACGCCCCGACCAGAGTCGGCTGCCCGGTGGGGACCTCCGGACCGGCGGGGCCTGGCCTGGCCGGACCGGGCCGGCTGGGCGGAGTCAGCGGGCCGGCCGGTGGCGCGGGCATGGGCACGGGCCCAGGCACGGGCCACCCCGCGGCGGGCTGCCGCTGGACGGGCGACGAGGGCGACGGGGCGGTGGGCGACGGGGCTGGCCCGGCCCCCGCGGTCGGCTGAGGGCCGCCGCCGAGCGGGATGGTCGGGCCGTCGGAAGCGCCCGCGCTCCCGCCCGTCGCCATGCCGGCGGCCGACGTGCCCGGGTGCGCGGCCGGGTGCGCGGCCGGGTGCGGGCCGGCGGTGGGCCGGGAACCGGTCGACGGGCCGTCGGCCGCGGCGCGCACGTCGTCGTCGAGCTGGACCTGCAGGTCCGACCGGGTGAGCCAGCCACGGCCCAGCACGGCGGCGGCGGCCGCGGCGAAGTCCAGGCCGAACGCCCGGGCGCTGGGATAGCGCATCGCCGGGTCCGGGGCGAGGGCGCGCAGCACGACGTTCGCGACCGGTGCCGGGACGCCCGGTGGCCGCGGTGGCGGGGCGGTCAGGCGGCGCTGCCAGAGCAGCTGCACCGGCAGTGCCCGGTCGATCGGGGGCGCGCCGGACAGAAGCTGGTACAGCACGACGCCCAGGGCGTAGATGTCGGTCGCCGGGCCCAGCTGCCCGCTGGTGATCTGCTCGGGAGCCATGTACAGCGGGGTGCCGACCTGTGCGCTGGCGGTCGCGACCGTTCCCTCCAGCATCTTCGCGACGCCGAAGTCGGTGACCTTCGCGGCGCCGGCGGCCGTGAACAGCACGTTGTCCGGCTTGATGTCGCGGTGCAGCACGCCCCGGTCGTGGGCATAGCCGAGCGCGGAGGCGACCGCGAGCCCCACGGCGCAGCCCGCCTCCGGCCGCGTGTCCTCCCGCCGCCGGGCCAGCGTGCCGCCGACCAGCTGCTCCATCACGATCAGGCAGAGGTCCGCGGTCTCGACATAGTCGTAGACCCGCACGATGTGGGGATGGTCCATGCGGCCCAGCAGCTGGCCCTCGGACGCGCCGTCCGGGCCGCCGCCGTGGGCCGGCGGGCGGGCCGGCAGCACCTTGATGGCGACGTTGTGCCGCAGGTGCCGGTGCTGGCCGGCGAGCACCAGGCCGTAGGCACCCGAGCCCAGCCGGCCCCCGATCTCCAGCCCCGGCAGCGCGGCGGCCACCGACTCCCGGTCAACGATCACGATGCCCGCCCGCGGCATGCCCATGCCCAGCCAGAAGCACCCGAACCCCGCGAACCCAACACATAATGCGCCGATGGTAGGCCGACCATCCGCGTGCCGTCGGCTAGGTCGCCTCAAACCCCGTCATCGCCGGTATGAGGATGAGCGGTGCCCAGGCAGCGCCGCGTCGACGGCGGCCACCATCAGAGGCTTGGCCGGAACGGGCCACCCTCATAGGGCGGATCGGGGACTAGCTCGACGGCAAGGTGACCGCCACCGATCGGCGGTTCCGGCGTCGCGGGCGCACTTAGCCGGTCACGCCGAGCGAGGCGAAGTCGATCACGTTGTAGGCCGGGGAATAGACGATGTTCGTCACTCGGTCGCTGTAGACGTTGAACGCCTTGTCGTAGATCAGCGGGATGTAGGCCGCCGAGTCGACGACCGCCCGGTCGACCGCCGTCCAGGCACGCTGCGCGACGCCGTCGTCGGAGGCGGCCAGGCCGGCGTCGATCCCGTCGTTCACCGTCTTCGAGTCGAGCTCCGCGTAGTTGCTGTTCCCCGCGGGAAAGATCTTGCGCCCGTCCACGATCGGGCCGAGGAAGCCGGAGGCGGACGGCCAGTCCGACCCCCAGACGGCGATCGCGAGCCCGTAGCCGTTCCTCTGCATCGTCGCCGGTACACCGAGCTCGGCCGAGTAGTACCGGTCGGCGGGGAACGCCTTGACGGTGACGCTGATCCCGACCCGCTTCAACGAGGCCGTCAGCGCGTCGGCCTGTGCCTTGTACTTGGCCGCGTCCTGGGTGACCAGGGTCGTGGCGAACCCGTCCGGGTGGCCGCACGCGGCCAGCTCCTCCCTGGCCTTCGCGACCGAGCCCCGGCCGTCCGTCGACGGGTAGAGGTCGAAGGGCTGGTAGTACCGCAGCGTCGGCGGCAGCATCGTCGTCGCCACATCGCCGGCGGTCGAGCCGCCGCGCGCCTCGATCTGGGCCTGCCTGTCCACGGCCCAGGCGACCGCCTTTCGGCAGTGGATGTTGTCGAACGGCTTCACCGTCATGGTGACGCTCAGATAGCGCAGAAAACCGTTGTGGTCGAGGCTGGTCCGCGACGAGCGCAGTGTCGGGTCGGCCACCAGCCGCGCCCGCGCCGCCTCCTGAACGCCGTTCTGGGCCGCGACGACGTCGCCGTCACCGGCCAGGATCCGGCTGTCGATGGCGTCGAGGTCGAGGCCCATCGTCTCCTCGATCCGGTCGGGCAGCGCCTTGTTCACCGGGTCGGTCGCCGGGTTCCACTGGTCGTTGCGCACCAGGACGAGTTTCTTACCGACCTCGTAGGACTCGATCTTGTACGGGCCGGACGAGACCGGGTGGTCGGTGTACCTGGCGGCGGTGTCGCGGGCGCGCGGCACCGGGGTCGTCGTCGGCATGGCCATGACGCGGTTCCAGTCGCCGAACGGCTTGTTCAGGTGGAAGACGATCGTCCTGTCGTCCGGGGTCTCGACCGACGTCAGGCCCAGCTTCTCCGGCGAGGTGTCCGTGTATGGACCGCCATACGGCGGGTTGGTCTGCAGGTAGTCGATGACATAGGTCGGGCCGCCGCTGACGACGTCGGTCGCGAACACCCGCTCGACGGCGTACTTGATGTCCCTGGAGGTGATCGGCGTCCCGTCCTCGAACCGAATCCCCTCCCTGAGGGTGTATGTCCACGTCCTGCGGTCGGTCGACCGCGCGGGCGCGGTCGCGAGGTCGCCGACCAGCTCGGTCGACATCGGCGCCCGGGTGTAGGTCAGCAGCTGACGGGAGAACCAGCGCAGCTGCGACCAGCAGTTGCCGTAGTAGGTGCGCTGGGGATCCCAGTAGTCGCAGTCGGAGTCGGCGAGCACCCGCAGCGTGCCGCCCTTCCTGGTCGACGGATGCAGCACCCGCGCCGAGGTCACCGCCGGGTCGAGCAGACCCCGCGTCGCGGAGGTCGCCGGCGACGCTGTCGCGCCCCGCGCGTCGCGGCCGGGCTTCGAGCCGGGCAGCAGGAGCAGGACGAGGACCAGCGCGAGCACGCCGGCGACCGCCGCGCCGCCGCCGGCCCATCCCCAGACGCGCCGGGAGCCACGCCGTCGCGGACGCGACCGGCGGGCGTCGTAGGGCGCCGCCCACGGGTTCCCGCCGGACGGCGCGGGCCCGCCGGCGAGGCGGGTGGCCGCCTGATCGTCCACCGGCTGCCGGGCGTCCCCCCAGTAGGACGGGGCGGGACCGCCCGGTGTCGAGGCGGCGCCGAGCCCCGGCATCGCCTGCCCGGGCTGCCCGGGCGGGTGTCCGGGCTGGGCAGCCGGGCCGGTGGGTCCGGGCCCGGCAGCCGCGTGGCCACCGCGTGCCGGCGCGGCACCCGCCAGCCCGAAGGGTGCCGGTCCCACGGGCGGCGGACCCACGGGCGGCGGGCCGGGGATGACGGGCCCGGCGCCCGGAATCGCGGCAGCCGGAGGTCCGGGCATCGCCGCCCACGGCGGCACGGCCGCGCGGCGCACCTCATCGTCCAGCCAGAGGCGCAGGCCCGAGCGGCCCAGCCAGCCGGGCCCATAGGCCGTGGTGGCGGCCGCCGCCAGGTCGAGCGCGAACGCGTGCGCGGTCGGGTGACGCCAACCCGGATCCTTGGCCAGGGCACGCAGCAGCACGGTCGTGAGCCGCAGGGGCACGCCCGCCGGGGGCGCGGGCGCCGCGGTCAGGTGGTGCTGCCAGAGCACCGCGAGCGGCAGGTTGGCGGGGAACGGCGGGACGCCGGCGAGCAGCTGGTAGAGCAGGACACCGAGGGCGTAGACGTCGGTCGGCGGTCCGAGCCGGCCGCCGATGATCTGTTCCGGCGCCATGTACAGCGGCGTTCCGACCTGGGCGCTCGCGGTGGCCGCCGAGCTCTCCAGCAGCTTCGCGATGCCGAAGTCGGTGACCTTGACGACTCCGGCCGCGTCGAACATGACGTTGTCCGACTTGATGTCGCGGTGCAGCACGCCCGCGTCGTGGGCGTAGGCGAGACCGGAGGCGACGGCCAGGCCCACCCCACAGGCGGTCTCGGCGGTGATCCCCGCCATTCGGCGGCGGGCCAGGGTGCCGCCGGCGAGGAGTTCCATCACGACCAGGCTCAGCTCGGCGGTCTCGATGTAGTCGTAGACCCGGACGATGTGCGGATGGTCCAGACGGGCGAGCAGCTGTGCCTCGGCGCCGAAACCGGAATTGCCCTCCTGGGCCGCGGGCAGCACCTTGATGGCTACCTCGCGATTGAGGCTGCGCTGGCGACCGGCGAGCACGAGGCCGAAGGCACCGGCACCCAGCCGCTCGCCGATGTCGAATCCGGGGAGCGCCGCGGCCACCGTCTGCCGGTCGACGATCACGCCGTCAGCCTCTCAGCGCCCGTCGCCCGGGCAGCAAACCGGACGTTTCTCCCAGCCCGGACCATAGTGCCGTGATCATAACGGCACAGGGAGATGTGCCGACAAGGCTCGTACAGCGGGCGAAGCCGTCGTCTTCCCGACTGTGAGCCCGACGGGCGTGTGGCGGCGGCTGGTCGGGCATGGTCAGACCCGGCGGCGACAGGCGGACGGCGGACGGCGGACGGCGCGCTCGTCCTATGGCAGCAGCCCGGTGCCTGGGTCGCGGTCCGTGATGCAGTAGGGCAGGCCGGTGGGGTCGCGCAGGGTGGTCCAGGCCGGGCCGTGGGAGTGGACGGTCGCACCGAGGTCCTGGTGGCGGCGGGTCTCGGCGGCGCGGTCGGTGGTGGCCAGGTCCAGGTGGGCGCGCATCGGGCCGTCCGGCTCGTCGAGGCGCTGGAGCAGGATCCGCAGCGGGATGCCGGCCGGGCGGGCCAGGACGCGGAACTCCGGGCGGCTGCCGGTGCGCACCTCCCAGCCGGTCTGCCCTGCCCAGAACGCGCACTCCTCATCGAACCGGCCCGCCGGGATGTCCAGGCAGACCTGGTCGACGAGCGAGGTGTGCCCCGAACCTGCCGAATCGCCGCGCGATCCGGCAGGACCCCCGGGCCACGCCACCGGCTTAGGCCGGGCGGACTCGCCCTCGTGCACCTCGCAGAACACGAACCCACCCGGTGACCGGCGGATCGCGAAGTCCTGGCCGACGCGGTGTACGTCGAGGTGCACCCGCGCCGGCCCGTCCCCCAGCCGCTGCACCCGCAGGAACGCGTCCCCGTCCGGCGGCACCAGCGTCGCGAACTCGCCGGCCTCCCCGCGCGGCGGCGACAGCGTCGTCGCCGTCACCGCCCGCCAGAACGCCACCCCCCGCTCGAACCGCTCAGCGGGAAAATCCAGGAAGGCGGTCAACCACACCGCAGAAGGAACGAGAGAGTTCTCGGTCTCGCGCATTCTCAGACCTTGATGATCTTCACCCGGGGCATGCACAACCTCTTCAGATCCTCCGGGTCCGACGTCAGGATGCTTACCGGCCCGTCGACGGCATGCGCGGTCGCTGCCACCACAGCGTCGATCGCATGCCGGTGCCCGTGCAGGCCCACACCGTGCAGTAGGTCGGTCGCCGCCATGGAAAGCTCTTCGGTTACTGGCTCCACTGTCACGTGGGACAGTGTCCAGCGGAGCGCGGCCCGGTTAGTGCCGGGAGCAACCGCTTCCACCAGGGTCATCGCCATCGTGACGACCGGGACCTTTCTGACGACGGCGAGCCCCAACCAGCCAATCATGTCACGGTCGCGCCGTACCGCACGAGAGAGCCCTTCACTGTCAAGGACGAACGTTCCGGCTCGGCCGGTCGCAGGAGGCTTCATTCGGCTTCTGTCCCGAACGTGCCTCGCTCGGCACGGGAAAGCTGCAACCACTTGGCGTGGATCTCCTCGTCCGTGATCGGACCGATCTCATCCTCGGCCGCCGCGACGAGGCTGGCGAGCCTGTCATGCTGCACCTGCCGCCGAACCGCTGCCACCACATAGGCCGACAGCCCGTCCTCGCCGCCCAGCTCCCGTACGGCCTCAGCAAGGTCGTCGGGCATCATGATCGAGTACCGCCGCGTCTCGCCCGCCATGGTCTCGATGATAGCGGCGACGTCCCACAACGTCACCGGTCTTACCTCTTCCAGCACTGTCATCAGCGCCACCTTCCACGAGGGGCCTTGTCGCGTTTCAGGGTATATCTCATTTGCGCCTTCGCAAAGGATTTTCTTCACCACAACATGACGCGCATTCATGCGTCCACGGAATAGCTCCATCCGAGCGCTCGGCCGCCTTCGATTGGCCGAGAAAGATTAATCAAGCGCTCGTCGAGCGCTCGAAAGGAAAACGCAGAAAAAAAGCGATGCCGCCGTCTCCATATCTGGAGGCGGCGGCATCGTGGCGCCGGAGTGCGGTCAGACCTGGATGCGACGGTCCACGGCGTCGACGATCTCGGCGACGGCCTCGTCGACGGGGACGCCGTTGCGCTGGGAGCCGTCGCGGTAGCGGAAGGAGACCGCGCCCTTGGCGACGTCGTCGTCGCCGGCGATGAGCATGTACGGGACCTTCTGCTTCTGCGCGTCGCGGATCTTCTTCTGCATCCGGTTGTCGGAGGAGTCGACCTCGGCCCGGATGCCCTTCGCCGACAGCTTCGCGGCGATGTCCTTCAGGTAGGGGACGTGGTCGTCGGTGATGGGGATGCCGACGGCCTGGACCGGGGCGAGCCATGGCGGCATGGCGCCGGCATAGTGCTCCAGCAGGATCGCGAAGAACCGCTCGATGGTGCCGAACAACGCCCGGTGGATCATGAAGGGGCGCTGGCGGGTGCCGTCGGCGGCCTGGTACTCCATCTCGAACCGCTGGGGCATCTGGAAATCGACCTGGATGGTCGACAGCTGCCAGGTCCGCCCGATCGCGTCCTTCGCCTGAACGGAGATCTTCGGGCCGTAGAAGGCGCCGCCACCCGGGTCCATGACCAGCTCGAGGCCCTGCTTCTCGGCGGCCTCGCGCAGCAGCTGGGTGGCTTCCACCCACTCCTCGTCGGTGCCGATCGCCTTGCCCTCGGGGCGGGTCGACAGCTCCAGGTAGAAGTCGGTGAGGCCGTAGTCGCGCAGCAGGCCGAGCACGAACTTCAGGGTGTTGTCGAGCTCGTCCGGGAGCTGGTCGCGGGCACAGAACAGATGGGCGTCGTCCTGGGTGAGCCCGCGCACGCGGGTGAGGCCGTGCACGACGCCGGACTTCTCGTACCGATAGACGGTGCCGAACTCGAACAGCCGCAGCGGCAGCTCCCGGTAGGACCGCCCACGCGACTTGAAGATCAGGATGTGCATGGGGCAGTTCATCGGCTTGAGGTAGTAGTCCGTGCCGCCGTCGAGCGACATGGGCGGGTACATGCCGTCGGCGAACCAGTCGAGGTGCCCGGAGATCTCGTAAAGGGTCGACTTGGTGATGTGCGGCGTGTTGACGAACTCGTACCCCGCCTCGATGTGCCGGCGGCGGGAGTAGTCCTCCATCACGGTGCGGATCGCGCCGCCCTTGGGGTGGAAGACCGCGAGGCCGGGGCCCAGCTCGGTCGGGAAGGAGAACAGGTCCAGCTCGGCGCCCAGGCGACGGTGGTCGCGCTTCTCCGCCTCGGCCAGCATGTGCTGGTGCTCGGCCAGCGCCTCCTTCGACTCCCAGGCGGTGCCGTAGATGCGCTGCAGCTGCGGATTCTTCTCGCTGCCCCGCCAGTAGGCCGCGGCGGACCGCTGGACCGCGAAGGCCGGGATGTGCCGGGTGGTCGGCACGTGCGGGCCGCGACAGAGATCCTTCCAGCACAGCTCGCCGGTCTTGGCGTCCAGGTTGTCGTAGATGGTGAGCTCGCCCTCGCCCACCTCGACGGACGCATCGGATGCGTCGGCCCCGTCACCCGTGCCGGACCCGGACTTCAGCCCGATGAGCTCCAGCTTGTAGGGCTCGTCGGCGAGCTCGGCGCGCGCCTCGTCATCGCTGACGACCCGGCGGGAGAACTTCTGGCCGGCCTTGACGATCTCGCGGGCGCGCTTCTCGATCGCCTTGAGGTCCTCGGCGGCGAACGGCTTCTCGACGTCGAAGTCGTAGTAGAAGCCGTTCTGGATGGGCGGGCCGATCCCCAGCTTCGCCTTCGGGAACAGGTCCTGCACCGCCTGGGCGACGACGTGCGCGGTCGAGTGCCGCACGATCGCCCGGCCGTCCGGAGAGCCGACGGTGATCGGCTCGACGACGTCGCCGTCGGCCAGGACGTAGGCAAGGTCACGCTGCCTGCCGCCGACCCGCGCGGCGATCACCGACCGGTCGGCCGCGAACAGGTCCGCCGCCGTCGTCCCGATGGTGACCACCCGATCATCCCGCTGCTCGGCATGCTGGACGGTCACACGGAGGTCGGACACCGGTTTCTCCTGGTCTGGCGCCCGGGGCCCTTGCCCGGGTCGGCGTGGGGGGTCGGTCGGAGCTTGAGGACTCGAGGGAACAGTTTCGCCCGTCGCGCGAGAGTGTCGCGCCTGTCTCGGGTGCCTGTCTCGGCAGTTTCGCCCCGCTCGCCGATGCTACTCCGGCCGGCGCGCCACCCTCCGCCGACATGACTACGCAGGGTGATACCGTGCGTCCCCTCGTCGGCTGGACAAGTCGGCCTCGGGGGCTCAGACGGCGGTGCGCTCCACCTCGACGCGGCGGTTCTCGGCGCCGGCGACCTCGTCCGAGGCCTCCGCCGGGCCGGCGCCGGCGATCTCGGGTACGCCGAGACCCGCGGCGCCGGCGTCCGCGGGCCTCGCCGGTGGGCGGGTCAGGATGCCCCCGAGCACGGTGTCGACGACCTGGGCGATCCGTGTGCCGCTTACCTCGTTGTATCCGCTGGTGTACTGCCGATAGGCGACCGGCCCGACCAGCATGTCGGTGATCAGGTTGATGTCGAGGTCGATCGGCAGCTCGCCGGCCGCGACCCCCCTGGCCAGCACCTTCTCGGCCTGCTGGCGGAACGGCTCCATCACCTGCTGGCGGTAGGTCTCGAACAGCTCCGGGTGGGCCTCCCGCTCGGCCAGCAGCCGCGGCATGATCCGGCCGGCCAGCGTCTGCAGGTTGTGCCGGCGCACGGTGTTCAGCCAGGCGACGAGGTCGTCGCGCAGCGACCCGGTGTCGACCGGTTCGGCCGTCTCCACCAGCGTCGCCAGCGCGTCGGCCACGAGTGTGTTCTTCGTCGACCAGCGCCGGTAAAGGGTCGCCTTGCCCACCTTGGCCCGCGCGGCGACGGCCTCCATCGACAGCCCCGTGAACCCGGCCGTCGCCAGTGTCTGCAGGGTCGCCTCGATGATCGCGCCGTCGGCGCGCGCGTCGCGCGGCCGGCCCGGCGGGCGGACGCCGGAGGGCGGGCGGTCTGGCCGCCCGCGCGGCCCGGGCCGCCCCACCTCCGCGGTCGTCACCGGCCGTCCGCCCATGCCGGGCTCACGGGCGCCACGCCGAGCCAGCCCGCGCGACGCCGCCCGCTGGATGTCGCTGTCACCGGTCTCCCTCACTCGCCGGTCGCCCTTGGTCAGCCGTTCACCGCCGCACCCCGGTGAAGCGACCCCCGCCGCCGAGAAGGGCCGCCCGGGCAGACATGGCGAACCAACGGAGGACCGCCCACGAGAGCGCTCTCGTGCTGGCAGGCACGGTGAACCCCCGGCCGATCGCACCCCGCCCACGACGGCCACGCTGTGCGATCGCCCATGCCACCGGCACTCCCCATTCTTTCAAGATCGGAGCGTACGGCGAGCCCGTATGTGGCGCATCCGGTTGACCCAGCGACGCGATGGCCATATGCGCAGGTCAGCGACAGGCACATGCCGAGCTGGCAAGCGGGGCCGGCCGGCCATGTGATCCACGCACCACTTTCGGCGGAGCGGTCGGCGGTGGCAGCATGTTGACCGACGCCGGGACGCGCGACGCGCCCGGACGACGCAGAGGAGGCTCCATGAGCAACTCCGCTACTCACTACCGCCCCACTTCTCCCTCGGCCCCGCCCGCAGCAGTCGCCCGTTCGGGCGCGACGGCCACACCCCGAACCTCCCAGATCAGCTCCCGGACCTCCCAGATCGGCTCCGCAAGCTCCGTCGATCCGGCAGGAACCCCGGATCCGGCAGGAACCCCGGAGGCGGCGACGCTCTACGGCGCGCCGACCACCGCCGCGACACCGGCCGGGCCCGCTCCTCAGGGGGCCGAGCAGCGGCCCGCGGCCCGCCCGCGCCGGCGCACGACGGTGCGCGACCTCGCGGCCCACAAGGACCGCGGCGAGAAGTGGGCGATGCTCACCGCCTACGACTACACCACCGCGTCGGTCTTCGACGAGGCCGAGGTGCCGGTGCTGCTCGTCGGCGACTCGGCGGCGAACGTCGTCTACGGCTACGACACGACCGTGCCGGTCAGCATCGACGAGCTGCTCCCGCTGGTGCGCGCCGTCGTCCGCGGCGCGCCGCACGCGATGGTCATCGCCGACCTGCCGTTCGGCTCCTACCAGGCCAGCCCGGCGCAGGCGCTGGAGACGGCCGCGCGGTTCCTCAAGGACGGCGGTGCGCAGGCGATCAAGCTGGAGGGCGGCGCCCGCGTCGCCCCCCAGGTCGAGCTGCTGGTGTCGGCCGGGGTGCCCGTGATGGGCCATCTGGGCCTGACCCCGCAGAGCATCAACACGCTCGGCGGCTACCGGGTGCAGGGCCGCGAGGACGCCGGCGCGGCGCTGCTGGCCGACGCGCTGGCGCTCGAGGCGGCCGGGGCCTTCGCCGTCGTGCTGGAGGTCGTGCCCTCGGACGTCGCCGCCCGGATCAGCAAGGCGCTGACGATCCCGACCGTGGGCATCGGCGCCGGCTCCGACTGCGACGCCCAGGTGCTGGTCTGGCAGGACATGGCCGGCCTGTCGGCCGGACGGGCACCGCGCTTCGTGCGCCGCTTCGCCGACCTGCGCTCGACGCTGCTCGACGCCGTGCACACCTACGTCGACGACGTCCGTGACGGCCACTACCCAACCGTCGAGTACTCGTACGACTGACGCGCGGCCCGGTCGCTGCGCGCCCGTCCGCTGCGTCAGTCTGTCGGGCGCTGAGCGCCCTCCTGGGTGGCTCTGGGTTCAGCCATATGACGGTGGCCGGCCTGGTTCCGGGCCGACGACGTGGTCGCGTTTACACAGCGCCGATGCGCCGTCACTAGTTGCGGCCGAGTGACGCTGTCGTGGCTGAGTGACGCTGAGTATTCGCCAGTCGTGGCCGGCTGGCGAGTGCTCCCCCGGCGGCCCCCGGGGTGCGGCCCCCCGGCCGCCCCCCGCCGGCCCCACGGGGCCGGGGGGGTGGGCCCCCCCGGCGGCCGGGGGGTCCCCCCCCGGGGGCCCGCCGCCGTCGTGCCCATCGTGGCTGCGTCAGCGGTGGGTGACCGTGCGGCGCGGAGGTGCGCCTTCGCGCCAGCGCGATTGCGTGCCGCTTGAACGGTACGAGTCCAAGACCGGCCTGATCCGAAACCAGATTCTTTTGTGGGAGCCGCCGGTCAGGTACGACGGCTGCCCACGAGCGCAGGGACGTGGCCAGGCGCCGGCGTGTTGTGGTCTCGTGACGTTCAAGCGGGTGGTGACCGTGCGGCGCGGAGGCGCACCTCCGCGGAGGCCCGGCCACGGAGCGAAGCGAACGTGGTTGGGCCGCAGCGGAGGTCGCCGGAGCGCCCGTGAGCGGAGGAGGACGGCGCGCGGAGGTCCCGTGGGAGCGAAGCGAGTACGGGGCCGGAGCGCGCCGCCCGGACGGAGCGAACCAATGTCACAGCGCGAGCTGGCTTCTGAGCACCGACGGCGCCTCCGCCAGGGACGGGCCGTACCAGGTGAGGTGACGGCCCGAGACGCATGCCGCGGGGGCGTCGAAGGACTCCGGGCCGTCCTCGGGGCTGAATGCGTAGGGCTCGTCAGGGAGCACGACCAGGTCGTGTGGCGGAAGGCCGGCGATGGTGACGCGCGGGTAGCGCTCCGCGTGGTCCGCCAGGACGTTGTCGACGCCGAGCCGGGCGAGCACGTCGCCGGTGAAGGTGTCACGGCCCACGGCCATCCAGGGCCGCCGCCAGATCGGGATGACGGCCCGTCGCCGAGGCCCGTCGGCCGGCTCGCGCCACGGCTCCCGCCAGACCGCGGCGGCCTCCGCCAGCCAGGACGGCCGCGCGAGTCCGCAGCCAAGCCGCAACAGCCGGTCGAGGCTGTCCAGGGCCGCGGGGACGGTCGTCGGCGCCGTCACCCACACGGCGAGCCCAGCGGCGCGCAGCGCGGTCAGGTCGCGCTCGCGGTTCTCCTCGGCGTTGGCCACCACCAGGTCGGGGGCGAGGCGGATGATGGCGTCGAGGTCAGGGTTCTTGGTGCCGCGCACCCGGGTGACGTCGAGATCACCCGGGTGCGTGCACCAGTTCGTCGCCCCGACGAGCAGGCCGGCGGCGCTGGCGGCGATCGACTCGGTGAGGCTCGGCACGAGCGACACCACCCGCTCGACCCGCGCCGGCACCGCCACCGCCAGTCCCAGGTCGTCCAGCACCGTCTCGGCCACGGCCTCACCAGCTCTCACTCGGCGCCCGCCAGCCCGCCCAGGCGCCTCGGCGTCAAGCCACGCGGTACGCGTGATGCCCTTCTCGCGGGCAATGCACACAACCCAACCACACACCGTGACAGCGCATCAGCGCAGCGCCAACGTAACCACGTCGTCGGCCCGTCCCCAGGCCGGCCACCGTCATATGCCTGAACCCGGAACCACCCAGGAGGGCGCTCAGCGCCCGACAGACTGACGCAGCGGACGGGCGCGAAGCGACCGGGCCGCGCGTCAGTCGCAGCGACCGGGCCGCGCGTCAGACGTCGGTGATGCGGATGCCGGCGTGGGCCTTGTACCGGCGGTTCATGGAGATGAGGTTCGCGGTGAACGCCTCGACCTGGCCGGCGTTGCGCAGCTTGCCGGCGTAGATGCCACGCATGCCCGGGATGCGTTCGGCGAGAGCCTGGACCAGGTCGGTGGCCGCGCGGTCGTCGCCGAGCACGAGGATGTCGGTGTCGACCTCGGCGATCGACTCGTCGGCCAGCAGCACCGCGGAGACGTGGTGGAAGGCTGCGACGACGGTGCTGTCGGGCAGCAGCGCGGCGGCCTGCTGCGCGGCGCTGCCCTCGGCGACCGGCAGCGGGTAGGCGCCGCCCTTGTCGAAGCCGAGCGGGTTCACACAGTCGATCACGATCTTGCCGGCGAGCTCCTTGCGCAGGCTCGCGAGCAGGTCGCCGTGGCCCTCCCAGGGCACCGCCACGATCACGATGTCCGCCTGCCCGGCGGTGCTCGCGTTGTCGGTGCCCTCGACCGTCCGGCCGGGCGTGGACAGCTTGGCGGCCGCCTCCTCGCCCCGCTCGGCGGACCGCGAGCCGATGACCACCTTGTGGCCGGCCGCGGCGAACCGAATGGCCAGGCCGCCGCCCTGCGGCCCGGAGCCACCGAGGATCCCGATGGACAGGGAAGAGAGGTCCTGCACGTCTTCGGATGCGCTCACGAACCCATCGTGCCCGAACCAGCTCGCACGTGCCCCAGGCCCGCTGGCCAGCCAGTGTGGACTGTGCCACCGGGTGGGACCAAGTCCGATCCCCGCGTGGCACGGCCCGCGCGCGGTCCCGTGGATCGTCGCCGCGGACGCTCGGCAAGTCGCCGAGGCCGCCGACACGGCGAGGCGAAGCGAAGCGACCGACGTCACACCCCGTCACCGCCCACGCCGTGCTGCCTCCGTGCGCCCCGGCTGGGGCCGCCGACGTGTGGTCACCGAGCACGGGAGCGCGCGGCGCGCCTCCACTGGCCAACCGGCGGACGCGGGGGACCCGGCTACCGGCGGCAAAGTCCGATGAGCGAACATAGCAGCATCAACACAACAGCTACGCCGTTGAACAGCGTTCTTTCGCGCGTGTCGGGCGGGTTTCACGGGCCTCGGCGACCGGACGAGCCCGCACAGAGGAGTGACAGTCAGTGACGATCACGTTTCCGTCGACACCCCAGGGGACCCGGCGGGAGCGCGAAGCGATCCTGCCGGGAAGGGCGACCGTCAGCAGCGGGGCGATAACGATACGTGACATGCCGCGTATCGCGTCCAACCCCCCGCGCGCGGCGGGTGAAGATGGGCCGTACCGTTCGGGTTCACATACACCAACTGGATCTTCGGAATCAGGCGGGAGAGGTCGGGCAATGGCGGACGTGTCGGTTCGCTTCGCGATGACAAACGACAGCGAAGTGGTCCTCAACCTGTCGCTTCCGCAGGCGCTACGCCTGATGGAGGCGATCGCACGCAAGGTCGGCGAGACCTTGGCCGAGCGCAGCGGACCGCCGGGAGTGGGTGGCGTCGTGCCTTCGCCGCAGTCCGCGAACGGCATGCCGAGTCTCGGCCCGTACTCGCCGTCCTGACAACCCTCGAGCCTCCTGGCCGCCGCGCGACGCCTCGTGATCGTCGCGGCAGGGTCCAGGAAGCTCTGCATGCCGATTCCTGGGGAGGCCCCCTCGGCATGACGATTGCGGCCGGGGGCGTCGTCCTCGGCGCCCTCCCTCGTCGGCGGGCAAGCATCTCGGCTGTGCCGGGCGATGTGGTCGCCCGTTGTGAGGCAGCCATCACCGAGCCCGCCGGTCCGGCCGCTCCTCCCCCGCGAGCCTGATCGCCGCCGGTCCGACCTCCCGCCCGGACCGGCGGCGCACGGCGGCGGGCAGGCCGGCCGCCCCGGGCAGCGGCTCAGACCAGCTGGCCTGGGCTCGCCCCGAGATGGTGGAGACCGGACTGGGGCGGCAGCGCCGGCCGAACGCCCGGCACGGCCGACGAGGCGGCCTCGCGGCGAGGGTCCCCGTCGTCCAGCGCCCGCGGATGCGCCGCCGCGTACACCTCCCGCAGCCGGTCCACGGTCACCAGCGTGTAGATCTGCGTCGTGCGCACCGACGCGTGGCCGAGCAGCTCCTGCACGACGCGGACGTCCGCACCGCCGTCGAGCAGGTGCGTCGCGAACGAGTGCCGCAGCACATGTGGCGACACCCCCTCGATCCCGGCGGTGACGGCCGCCGCCCGCAGGGCCGACCAGGCGCTCTGCCGGGACAGCCGGCCGCCGCGCCGGGACAGGAACACCGCCGCGCCGGACGCCGGTGTCACCAGCGTGGGCCGGCCCCGGCTGATGTAGGCCGACAGCGCCGCGACCGCGCACCGACCGAGTGGCACCACCCGGTCCCGGCCGCCCTTGCCGTGCAGCCGCACCGCCGCGGCCACCGGGTCCAGGTCAAGGTCGTCGACGTCGAGCCCGACGGCCTCCGAGATCCGCGCCCCGGTGCCGTACAGCAGCTCCAACAGCGCCGTCGAGCGCAGCCGCCGCACCATCTCCGCGGGATCCCCGGCATCCCTGACCGCGACCATGTCCTCCAGCCCGTCGTCGGCGCCGGCCCCACGCGCCTGCCCGGACTCGCGGGACTCGCCGGCCTCCTCGTCGCGGTCCGCGTCGGTGGCGGCGCCGCCGGCGGCCGCGGCCAGCACGGCCAGCACCTGGTCAACGGTGAGCGCCTTCGGCAGCCGCCTCGGCGGGGCGGGCGGGCGGATTGGTTGCGAGACGTCCTCGGCGACGTCGCCCTCCCGCGTCGCGAACCGGTGCAGCGAGCGGACGGCGACCAGCATCCGGGCGACCGACGCCGCCGCCAGCGGCGGGTGCTCGTCGCTGCCGTTGCGCAGCGCCGAGGCGAACTCGCCCAGCGTCGCCTCGTCGACGTCGGTCAGCGAGCGCACACCGCGGGCGGTCAGGTACTCCTGATAGCGGCGCAGGTCTCGCTGGTAGGCCAGCACCGAGTTGCGGGCGAGGCCGCGCTCCCCCGCCAGGTGATGGAGGTAGCGAGCGGCCAGCTCACCCGGATCCGCCGGGCAGGTCACGTCCACGGCCAACCGACGCTCCATCGGCCGGGCCCGGGCCCGGCGCCGCCTCCGGGCGAGCGGACACCGACGGCGCTGGCACCGCCCGCCGGGAGGGCGGCCATGTCGGGGCCGGACGCGCTGGGGTCGGTCGTGTTGAGATCGCGGACCTCGGCCTTCATCATCAACCCGAATAGTAGGACCTGCCACCGACAGTTCTTGACAGGAGAAGTCCGCGCAGCGTTCTCCCGGCGCTATTCTGACGGATTGTGCGGACAGCATTCGTAACGTCACGTTACGCCGCACACATCCGGTTTTCCACGACAGGCGCAGCGGCGCGCGCAACCTCGCGGCCAGCCGGGGCGTCTTCCCAGAGCGACGGCTTCGCCCCCGCCCACGGGGGCGCCCGCCGCCCGCCGCGCCCGGTCGGCGGGGCACGCGTTCGCCCGACAAGGCGGCCCATCATGATCGCCGTACGCCGAGTGGCCCTCGCGCCGGCCGACACGCCGGCCGCCGGCCGCGGGCCCTCCCGGAATCCGACGCCCCGCGTCGTGACGGGCCTCGTCGTCGGCCTCGCGCTCGCGTTGACCGGCTGCGGTTCCCACGACGAGCCGGCCGGCGCCGCGGCGCCGGCGAGGGGCGATCCCGCCCCGGGCTCCGGCCAGGCGGGTGGCCCGGCCAGCTCGCCGGGCCAGACGGCCACGGCATCACCCGGCGGCGGCGCGTCCGGGCCGGCGAGCGACTCGCAGGCGGCTGCCGCCGGCGTCGTCACCGCGTACTTCGCGGAGATCAACAGCGCCAGTCGGGCCAGCCGGGTCGCCGACGTGACCGCGACGGCGCTGCCCGGCTGCCAGGCGTGCGCCCTCGACGTCGGCGTCACCCGCGGCTTCCAGCAGCGCGGCCTGCGCGCCGACGCCGACCCCTACGAGATCACCGAGGTCACCGCCCAGCCACGGCAGGGCGTCGTGGTCACGGTGACGTTCACCGCCACGGCCCGGACCGTCGACCTGCTCGACCAGGCGGGCCGCCGGGTCGACGCGGCGGCCGGCGTACCGGCGCGCGCCGGCACCGCGGAGCTCGCGCTCACCGGCGGCGGCTGGCTCATCCAGACGATCCGCTACGCGCGGAGGTAGCCATGACGCCGCCACGATCACGCTTCGCGACACCGCGACGGCGCGCGCCGCGCCTGCTGGTCACGGCCGTCCTGATGGCCTGCTGGATGGCCGCGGCCTGGCTGCTGACGGCGGGCGGCGCGCAGGGCACGCCGACGGCGCCGTCCGTGACGGTTCCCTGCGGGGACGTGGTGTGGGCCAGCTGTGACACCCGGGCGACCGACGGCGGCTACCAGTACCGCTATCGCGGCGGCCAGCTCATCCCGGTCCCCATCGGCGGGTCGGGGCGGGGCCGCGCCGGCTGCGGCGCGACCTGCCCACCCGACCCGGCCGCCGTCTGCGACCTGCTGCTCGCCGTCGGCCCGAGCCCGGACATGACCGCACAGGAGCTGACCGACTACAACCAGGCGGTCGCGAACTGCCAGACCTGGCTCGCCGACCCCAACGGCATCCCGCTCGCCACCGTGCGCGCCCAGCTGGCCGACTACCTGCGCGAACAGCTGCTGCCGAAGCCGCTCCTGACCGTCCAGCCGAGCGGGCACAGCATCGCCGGGCTCGCGACGATCGTCTACACCCCCGTCCCGCCGGCGTACACCTTCAACGTCAACCAGCCGGTCATCGCGACGATCAGCGCCGTCCCGACCTACCGCTGGGACTTCGGCGACGGCGGGACCGGGCCGAACTCGCCCGGCCGGCCCTACGACCCGGCGATCTCGCCCCGCGACCATCCCGACGCCTATGTCACCCACGAGTACCGCCGCCCCGGCACCTACCAGATCACGCTGACGGTCACCTGGGACGGCACATTCACCGTCCCAGGCGTGGCACAGGCGTTCCCCCTCGACGCGGTGACCCTGACGGCAACGGCACCGGTGAACGTCGAGGAGGCCGCCGGCGTCCTGACCGGCAACGACTGAGTTTCTGGTTCGCTCCGTGCGGGCGCGGCGCTCCGGCCCCTTCCCTTGCTTCGCGGCGGGAAGGGACCTCCGCGCCGCGTCCTCCTCCGCTCACGGGCGCTCCGGCGACCTCGCTGCGGCCCAACCCCGATCGCTTCGCTCCGGGGCCGGGCCTCCGCGAGGCGCGCCTCCGCGCCCAGCACGGTCACCTACCGCTTGATGTCACCAACGCGAGGCGAGGCGCACGACAGCCCCTTACCCCTGGTTTCCGGGGCGGGCGGGCCAGGGGGCGTCGGGTGAGCGGAGGGTGGCGAAGCCGATGTCGCGGGCCCGCGCGGCCGCGAGGATCCCGACGACGGCCATCGCGTTGGTGATGTCGCCCTCGAGTACCCGCGTCACCGCCTCGTCCAGCGGCACCCGGGCGACCGACATCTCGGCCTCCTCGTGCACCCCGGCGTACCGCTCGGTGGCGGGGATCTCCGACAGGCCCCTCGCGAGGAACACCCGGTATGCCTCGTCGGTCATTCCCGGCGAGGCCCAGACGTCGGCGAGCACCGCCCACTGCTCGGCCCGCAGCGCGGCCTCCTCGGCGAGCTCCCGCGCCGCGGCTGTCGACGCGGGCTCGCCGGGCAGGTCGAGGATCCCCGCGGGCAGCTCCCAGAGCGGCCCGCGCACCGGGTGCCGGTACTGGCGGACCATCACGACCCGCTCGGCGTCGTCGAGCGCGACCACGCCGACGGCACCGGGGTGGACGACGACGTCGCGCTGGGAGACGTCGCCGTCGGGCATCCGCACCAGGTCGCGGCGGATCGCGATGATCCGTCCCTGGTAGGCGGTACCGCTCTCGACGACCTCGTAGCGGTGCGCGCCCGTGCCGACGGCGGCGGCCTCGCGGGAGCCCTGCCCCGGGGCTCCCGCCGCATCGGCGGCGCGGTTCCCGCCGGATCGGCTTGGCCGATCCGGGAGGTCGGCCGTCCGGGAGGCCGGGGTCACGAGGTCACCAGCGCGGCGCCGCCACCGAGGCCACCGAGGCTCGAGGGGGCCTGGCCTTCCGGCCCGGCGGCGAGGTCCACCGGCAGCACGCCGCGGCGGCGGTCGGCGTAGGCGACGGCGGCCGAGGCGAGCCCGCGGAACAGCGGGTGCGCCCTGGTCGGCCGGGAGCGGAACTCGGGGTGCGCCTGGGTGCCGACGTAGAACGGGTGCACGTCGGGGCGCAGCTCGACGACCTCGACCAGCCGGCCGTCCGGAGAGGTACCGGAGAACACCAGCCCGGCGGCGGTGAGCCGGTCCCGGTAGTCGTTGTTGACCTCGTACCGGTGGCGGTGCCGCTCGGGAACCTCGGGCACGCCGTACTCCCGGCGCGCGACCGTGCCGGGTGCGAGCTTGCACGGGTAGAGCCCGAGCCGCATCGTGCCGCCCATGTCGCGCTTGCCGGCGACGACGTCGCGCTGGTCGGCCATAGTGGCGATCACCGGGTGCGGCGTGGCCTCGTCGAACTCGGTGGAGTTCGCCCGGTCCAGGCCCGCGAGACCGCGGGCCGCCTCGATCACCATGCACTGCAGGCCCAGGCAGATCCCCAGCGTCGGGATGCCGTGCTCCCGCGTGTGCCGCAAGGCGTTGATCTTCCCCTCGATGCCGCGGACACCGAACCCACCCGGGATGATCATCCCGTCGATGCCGTCCAGCAGCGCGGCGGTGGCCTCGGGTGACGAGCACTCGTCCGAGGCGACCCAGCGGACGTCGACCCCGGCGTCCACCGCGAACCCGCCGGCGCGCAGCGCCTCCGTGACCGACAGGTAGGCGTCCGGCAGGTCGATGTACTTGCCGACCATCGCGACCGTGATCCGGTGGGTGGGCTGGTTGACCCGGCGCAGCAGGGTGTCCCATTCCGACCAGTCGACGTCCCGGAACGAGAGGCCGAGCCGGCGCACGACGTAGGCGTCGAGGCCCTCCTGGTGCAGCACCTTCGGGATCATGTAGATCGACGACGCGTCCGGCGCCCCGACGACGGCCTCGTCGTCGACGTCGCACATCAGCGCGATCTTCCTCTTCAGCGCCTCCGGCATCGGCCGGTCGGAGCGGCAGACCAGGGCGTCGGGCTGCAGGCCGATGCTGCGCAGCGCGGCGACGGAGTGCTGGGTCGGCTTGGTCTTCAGCTCGCCCGACGGGGCGAGATAGGGGACGAGGCTGACATGGACGGTCAGCGCGTTGTCCCGGCCGATCTCGTGGCGGACCTGGCGGATCGCCTCCAGGTACGGCAGCGACTCGATGTCGCCGACCGTGCCGCCGACCTCGGTGATGACGACGTCGACGTCCGGGGTCGCGAGCCGGCGGATCCGGTCCTTGATCTCGTCGGTGATGTGCGGGACGACCTGCACGGTCTGGCCCAGGTAGTCACCGCGCCGCTCGCGGGCGATGACGGCCGAGTAGACCTGCCCGGTGGTGACGTTGGCACTGCCGTCGAGGTCGACGTCGAGGAAGCGCTCGTAATGGCCGACGTCCAGGTCGGTCTCGGCGCCGTCGTCGGTGACGAAGACCTCACCGTGCTGGAACGGGTCCATCGTGCCGGGGTCGACGTTGAGATACGGGTCCAGCTTCTGCATGGTCACCCGCAGGCCCCGGGCCTTGAGCAGCCGCCCAAGGCTGGAGGCCGTCAACCCCTTGCCCAGGCTGGACGCCACCCCACCGGTGACGAAGATGTGTTTGCTGCTGCGTACCTGCGCCACGCACGCTCCCGTGGTTCGGGTCCCGGCTCCCTTTGTGGGATCCGTTATGGACCATGTCCAGCCGGCATTTCCCAGCCGGTCCACGGGACTTCACAGTAACACGCCAGCTGACCTGCCCCGTTCCTCCCACACCGTGGCCTCCATCCCGATCAGCACTCCATGAGCGACGCGAAGTGCCCCTCCGAACCAAGCGGCCGCGGATTGGTGACGTTCAGCGGCGGGCGACCGTGCGGCGCGGAGGCGCGCCTCCGCCGAGGTGCGCCTCCGCGCGAAGCGAAGTACCCCTACGAGCACCGCGGTTTCGGTTTGGTGACGTGACAGCGGCAAGCAACCGCGCTGGGCGCGGAGGCGCGCCTCGCGGAGGCCCGGCCACGAGCGAAGCGAAGTGGTCGGGCCGCAGCGAGGTCGCCGGAGCGCCCCTGAGCGCAGGAGGACGGCGCGCGGAGGTCCCGTGGGAGCGAAGCGAGTACGGGGCCGGAGCGCGCCGCCCGCACGGAGCGAACCATCAACACAGCCTCAGGGGGCGGCCTTGTCAGCGGCGGCGGCGGCGAGGAGCTCCTCGGCGTGGCCACGGGCCAGGGTCGAGTCCTCCTGGCCGGCGAGCATGCGGGACAGCTCGCGGACCCGGCCGGCGTCGTCGAGGGCGGCGACGCCGCTGCGGGTGACCGAGCCGTCGGACGCCTTGCTGACCACCAGGTGCCGGTCGGCGAACGCGGCGACCTGCGGCAGGTGGGTGATGCAGATGACCTGGTTGGTACGGGCGAGCTTCGCGAGCCGCCGGCCGATCTCGACCGCAGCCCGCCCCCCGACGCCGGCGTCGACCTCGTCGAACACCATCGTCACCCCGGCGTCGTCCGCGGCGAGCACCACCTCGATCGCGAGCATCACCCGCGACAGCTCACCGCCCGAGGCGCCCCTGTGCACCGGCCGGGCGGGAGCGCCGGGGTGCGGGACGAGGCGCAGCTCGACGTCGTCGACGCCGCCGGGACCGAACGCGATCCTCCGGCCGAACATCGGCAGGCCGTTCGGGTCGTCGCGCTGAGAGACGACCGCGACCACGCGGGCACGCGGCATGGCGAGGCCCGCGAGCTCGGCGGCGACCTTCTCGCCGAACTCGTGCGCGGCCCGGGAGCGGGCCGCCGACGCCTGGCCGGCGAGATCGGCGAGCTCGTCGAGCAGGGCGTCGCGCTCGGCGGTGAGCGCCTCGGCCGAGTCGGCGCCGCCGTCGAGCTCCAGCAGGCGGCGGCCGGCCTGCTCGGCCCAGGCCAGCACGCCGTCGACGTCGGTGCCGTGCGCGCGGGTGAGGGCGGCGAGGTCGGCGCGGCGCTCCTGCGCGGCGGCGAGACGCGCCGGGTCGGCGTCGATACCGGCGGCGTAGGAGGCGAGGTCGGCGGCCACGTCGGCGAGCAACACCGCGGCCTCGCGGATCCGGCCACCGAGGTCGGCGAGCTCCGGGTCGACGTCGGCCTCGGCGGTGACGGCCCGGCGCGCCGCGGAGACCAGGTCGACCGCGCCCGGCGAGCCGTCGCCGGCGGCCGGGTCGGCGACGAGGGCGGAGTGCGCGGTCTCGGCGGCGCGGACCAGCGCCTCGGCGTGCTCCAGACGGCGCAGCTCGCCGTCCAGCGCGACGTCCTCGCCGGGCGCCGGGGCGACCCGCTCGACGTCGGCGAGCCGGGAGCGCAGCGAATCCGCCTCGGCGGCCCGCTCACGGGAACGCTCGGTGAGGTCGGTGAGCTTCGCGCGCACCGCGGCCAGGCGTGTGTACCGCTCGCCGTAGCGGGCGAGTGGCTTCGCGACCGTCTCACCGGCGAACCGGTCGAGCGCGGCGCGCTGGGTGGACGTCTTGAGCAGCCGCTGCGCCTCGGACTGGCCGTGCACAGCGACGAGGTCCTCGGCGAGCTCGGCGAGCAGGCTCGCCGGGGCGGCGCGGCCGCCGACCTGGACCCGGGACCGGCCGTCGGCGATCAGCGTCCGGCCGATGACGAGGACGCCGTCCTCGTCGAGCTCGCCGCCGGCGTCGCGCACCCGCGCGGCCGTGGGCGAGCCCGGCGGGATGGTCAGGCGGCCCTCGACGAAGGCGCGGTCATAGCCGGGGCGGATCAGGCCGTAGTCGGCCCGTCCGCCGGTGAGCAGCCCAAGACCCTGAACAATCATCGTCTTGCCGGCGCCGGTCTCACCGGTGACCACCGTGAGGCCCGGCGCGAGATCGAGGACAGCGTCATCGATGACCCCGAGGCCACGCAGCCGAATCTCCTCGAGCACGCCCCGAACTCTAGGGCATCAGCGAGACACCCGGCACGAAGGGACATCTTGGGCACACCTTGCGCGTGTCGCTTCTGGTGGGCCGGCTCGCGAAGCGAGCGAGCCGGCCCACCAGAAGCATGCCGGACGCTCCGCGCCCGGCCGACGTGGTTCGGGGTCCCGGTGCACCGTCGGGCCCGTCGTCGGTGGGCTACAGAGCTTGGCTGAGCGGCGCTCAGCACTCACGAGCGAGCCGTCTCCCGCGTGTCCGGTCCGGCGTTAGTCGTCGAGTGTGAAGTCGTCGATGGGCTCGGACAAACCGTTCTCGCGGGCGGCACGGCCACGCCAGCCCTCGACGGGCAGGTGGAACTTCGCCACCAGCCGGTCGGTGAACGGCCGGGCATGCACGACCGCGAGCCGGACCGGCCGGCGCCCCCGCACGACCTCGACCCGCGAGTGCGGCGCCACCGGCACCGAGCGGCGCCCGTCGCAGTAGATCACCCCCGGCACGGGCGGCAGCACCTCGATCGCCACCGTCGACGTCGGGGAGAGCACCAGCGGCCGGGCGAACAGCGCGTGCGCGCTGATCGGGGCCACCAGCAGCGCGTCCACGCCGGGCCACATCACCGGCCCGCCGACGGAGAACGCGTAGGCGGTGGAGCCGGTCGGCGTCGAGCAGATCACCCCGTCGCAGCCCCAGCGCGACAGCGGCCGGCCGTCGATGCCGAGCACGCACTCCAGCATCTTGGCGCGCTCGGCCTTCTCCAGGGACATCTCGTTGAGCGCCCATCCGGAGTAGGCGACCTCGCCGCGGTAGCGGACCGTGACGTCGACCGTCATCCGCTCATCGACGTGGTAGTCCTTGCGGATGACGGCGTCGACGGCCGCCTCGAGCGCGTCGGGCTCGGCTTCGGCGAGGAAGCCGACATGGCCGAGGTTGACGCCGAGCAGCGGGATGTCGGCCGAGCGGGCGAGCTCGGCGCCGCGAAGCAGCGTGCCGTCGCCACCGAGCACGAGCACGAGCTCGACCCCGACCGCCGCGCTCTCGTCACGTGGGACGGTGCTCGGCAGGGTCAGGTCCAGGAACTCCGCCTCGTCGGCGAGCATCCGGGGCGCGATCCCGGCGGCGGCGAGCCGGTCGAGCACCCACCGGGCGCGCCGGGCCATCCCGTCGCGACGCGGGTGGGTGAGGACGAGGATCTCCCGGCTCATCGCGACGTCCCCCCGCCCACCGCGGCGGCGGCCCGGGCGGCGCGGGCGGCCTGGCCGGCCGGACCGGCCTCGATCGCCTCGGCGAGCGCCGCCGGGTTCAGCGCGGGCGCGCCGGCGGCCAGCCACAGCAGGTACTCGACGTTGCCGGCCGGCCCTGGCAGCGGGCTCGCGACCACCCCCCGCACGCCGAGCCCAAGACCGCCAGCCGCGTGGGCGATCCCCTCGACGGCCTCGGCGTGCAGCGCGACGTCGCGGACCACCCCGCCGGCGCCGAGCCGCTCGCGCCCGACCTCGAACTGCGGCTTGACGAGCAGGACGAAGTCGGCGCCGCGGGCGGCGCAGGCGACGAGCGCGGGCAGCACCAGCCGCAGCGAGATGAACGAGAGGTCGCCGACGATCAGGTCTACCGGCGCGCCGATGGCCTCAAGGGTCAGGTGCCGGGCGTTGGTCCGGTCGAGTACCTGGACGCGCGGATCGGTGCGCAGCCGCCAGTCGAGCTGCCCGTAGCCCACGTCCACGGCGACCACCGACGCCGCCCCGGCGCGCAGCAGCACGTCGGTGAACCCGCCGGTCGACGCGCCGACGTCCATCGCCCGCCGCCCGGCGACGCGCAGCGCGGGTCCCCCGCCCGGGCCCGACGTGGCGGCCGGCGTCTCCCGGCCCGCCGGCCTGTCCAGATCGCCCGGCCCGTCCAGATCGCCCGGCCCTCGCGGTGGCGCGGAGGCCCCCGGCGCGGTCTCGTCCCGCTCGGAGGCGGCTGCCGGCCCGGCCGCCGACGCGGCCGGGGGCGGCAGGGCCGCGGCGGCCTGGCCGGTCGGGTTCCGTGCTGGGGCGTCCAGCGGGGGGACGCCGAAGGCGGCGAAGGCGCCAAGCAGCTTGTGGGCGCCGCGTGAGGCGAAGCCAGGGTCGTCGCCGCCGGTGACGGCGATCGAGGTGGTGGCGTCGACGATCGTCGCCGCCTTGGTCGCGACCCGCCCGGCGACGAGCACGCGCCCGGCGGCGATCACCTCGGTGGCCTGTTCCCGTGAACGGGCAAGGCCGCGGCGGACGAGCTCGCCGTCGAGTCGCATCCTGCGTGCCACGGCTATCGCTCTCTCACCGCGGCCCGGGCCCGGGCACCGGCGGACCAGGACGTGGGGGGCCGGGACGTGGGAGGCCGCCGGGGATGGCCCGGGGCTGGCCGCCTGGCCGCCCCGGGGCACCTGCCGGGCCGGGACGTGCGGGCTCGCCCGGCCGCGCCGGCCCGCCGGGGCGGGCGGAGGCGGCGCCCCCTTGCTCGGCGTCCTCCGACGCGTCCAGTTCGGCGAGGGTGCCGACGAGCAGCCGGTTGACCTCCTCGAAGACGGCGACGTGCTCGGCGACCGGTAGCCCGGGCAGCGCCGCGAGCCCGGCGGACGCCGCCCGCACGCCCTCGTCGCCGGCCCGCCCGGCCACGGTCTCGTCAGGCGGTGCCGGGTCCGGACCGGGTGTTCCCGGCTCGGTGATCACCTGTCCAGCCTCCCGCGGTCGATGTCCGGTCGCACTGGCATGTTCTGGGATGTCCACGCGGGGCCTGGATCGACGGGCCGCGTCCGGCCGTCCCCAAAGCTCCGGCCGTCCCTAAAACTAGTGTCGCCTACGGCCGCCCGGAACTCGTGTCGCCCCAAACCCACCCGTGCGTGACCAACCAAACGGCGCGGCTCCGGCCATACGGCGCGCCCTCGCTCGGCGGCATCGCGCCGTTCACCGAGCCACACCTCGAGCTCCCCGGACTACCCGGGTACCTGCCGGATCGGCGAAGCCCCGGGACCCTGCTGGACTGACGACCCGGTTCCTGGCAAATCGACGATCTGGTAGGCCGCCGGCCCGGCAGGTCCGCCGGGAGTGCGCCGGCAGGTCCGGGCCACGGCCGCCGCCGACAAAACACCCCAGATCCGCCGCTCCCCGGGACACGACGCGCCCGGACGGCCGCCACCACCCGCGCCTGGCGGGCGAGGATGGCCCTGAGCAGGTAGGACGGTGGAGGCGCGTTTCGCCGGCCGGGCGCGGCCACCCGGATGTCCAGCAGGGCTCGAGAGGACGGTGACCGTGGCGGACCGGGAGCAGTGCGAGACCGCACTGCGCGGGCTTGCCGCCCGCCTTGACCAGCTCGCCGCGCGCGACAGCCGCCCGCCGCGCGCGCCCAACCGGACGCTCATGTGCCGGCTGCCCGACCTCGGCACGTCCTACGTCGCCGAGCTGCGGGGCGGCTGCCTGCGCGGCATCGCCGAGGGCGCCCACGCCTCGCAGATCACCTTCACGCTGAGCAGCGACGACCTGATCGCGATCACGGATGGCCAGCTCTCGGTGACCTCGGCCTGGGCAAGCGGCCGCCTTCGGGTCGAGGCCAGCGTGCGCGACCTCCTCCGCGTCCGTTCCCTCCTTTGAGACCGGCCGCGCGAGGCGCCAGTGCGTCCTCGCCCGGTCACCGACGGGAAGGACCCTTCCCGCAGTGGAAACCAGACCGTCGCGGACCGCCGCCAGCAGGCGCGCGCCCGGCCGCCTGGCCGGCGACAGCCGGCTGTCCCGGGACAGCCGTCGATCCCGGGACGGTCGTCGGGCCACGGACGGTCGTCGGGCCACGGCGGCGCGACGGCCGTCAGGCCGGGACGGCAAGGTCCGCGCAGCCACGGGGACGGTCGCTGGCTACTCGGCGCGGCGGGCGACCGGCGTCGGAGGCCGCCCAGGCGGCGAGGCAGGCGGCTCGCAACGCGTCCAGGCCGTCATCCGGCACGCGGGCGCGACCATCGGCCCCGTCACCACCCCCCGCGTCGCCGTGCGTGCCGCCGGCGGCGGTGTCCGCGCCGCGACCCCGCGCGCCGCCCTCCATGGCGCCGCCGTGCGCGCCCGACGGGCCGGCGGCCCGCTCGTGCCAGCGGAGGGTGCCGGCGTCGTCCACCTGGCACTCCCAGGCGCCGCAGCGGGCACGGCCATCGGGGGTGAGACGGGCCGGCGGGTGCGGGCGCAGCAGGCCGCGCAGGTCGTCGGCGAGCAGGGTCGGACGGTGCATGGGCCCGGTCGCGAGCAGCTCAGCCGGGGTCGCGACGCCGGTGAGCACCAGCAGCGTCGGCGTGCCTGTGCGGGCGCCGGCCTCGATGTCGGTGTCGAGCCGGTCACCGACGATGACCGGCCGGCGGGCGCCGGAGCGGCGCACCGACTCGGCGTGCATCGCCGGCTCCGGTTTGCCGGTCACCAAAGGCTCGGCGCCGGTCGCCGCCCGGACCATCGCGACCAGGGCGCCGTTGCCCGGCGCGAGGCCACGCTCCGTCGGCACGGTCAGGTCCGCGTTGCTCGCGACCCACAGCGCCCCGGCGCGCACCGCGAGCGCCGCCTCGCTCAGCCGCTGGTAGGTCAGCTCGGGATCGAACCCCTGGACGACGGCCAGCGGCTGGTCACCCGCCGACGTCACCGGGGTGAGCCCCTCGGCCGCGACCGCGGCGCGCAGCCCCTCCCCGCCGACGACCAGTACCGCCGCGCCCGCCGGCAGCCGCTCGGCGAGCACGTGCGCCGCCGCCTGCGCCGACGTGATGACCTCATCCGGGCGGGCCGGCACGCCAAACGCGGTGAGCCGGGCCGCGACCCCCTCCGGGGTACGCAGCGCGTTGTTCGTCACGTAGGCCGAACGCATCCCGCGCCCCCCGGCCGCCGCGATCGCCTCGGCGGCGTGCGGCACGGCCCCGTCTCCCCGGTAGACCACGCCGTCGAGGTCGAGCAGGGCGACGTCGAACCGCTCCGCCGGCGCGGCCGCCGAGCCGCCCAGGGGCGGCCCGTAGGCCGGGTCGATCCCCTGGCCACGGGTGAGTGTCCGCTCTCCGGCCACGGTCACCGCGCCGCGCCGCGGGCCGCCGGCCAGCGCGCGTCGTCCGCCGGCGTCAGGGTGGGAGGCATCCGTCCTGGTGGGCGACGGAATGGCCGCTCTGGGCGGCCGTCCTCGTCGGTCATACGGAGCGGGCCCGGTTCAGGAGCGCGCGGGCCCCCCGCAGCTCCCGGCCATAGTGCTGGATCTCCGGACGCATCGCCGCGGCCAGCGCCAGGTGCTCGATCGCGGTAGGCAGGTCGCCGGTGCGGCGGGCCGCCATCCCCAGGCCGAACTGGGCATAGTCGTCGGTCGGGTCCTGGTCCACGATCCAGGCGAACGTCTCCAGCGCCGCGTCGTACTGCCCGGCATCGAACTGGGCACGGGCGAGCGCCTCGCGCGCGCTGCGTGACTCCGGCTCGGCGGCGCAGGCGTGCGCCAGCAGCTGGACCGCCGCGTTGGCGTTGCCGTCTCCGTGCAGCGCGACACCGCGGGTGTACCAGTCGTACACGCTCCCGGCGGGCGAGCCCGCCGGGCCGGACTGCCGCGCGCCCTCGTCGAACTGCTCGGACATCAGCGCCTCCCAAAGACCTGCAACGCCAAACCGGTAGACCGTCATCCGCCTGGTGGGCGTCTCCGGCCGCCGCCGGTCACGCCCCTCGCCCACCCGCCCGTCAGCCCATCCGCGCCCAGCGCGGACCCGCCGAGGTCCTCCACCCGGGCCCGGGTGGAGGACCTTGCCCGTCGTCCAGTGTCTCCGCTCAGACGCGCCGCGTACGTCCCTTCGTCGCTTCTCATGCCCCAGACCCGCCTTGGCCGTCTGTGCCCCGCTTCCCTGCCCCGCTCCCGTGCCCCGCTCCCGTGCACGCCACCCGTGCCCAGCTCTCGGCCCGGGCGGTCCTGACCGCCTGGCGGTCAGGCGGCCGGCGCCTCCCCGCACGCTGTCCCCCCTCCGGCAGGACGGGGATACCGGGCCCGGCCAGGCGTCGACGGTGGGACCTCCAGCCGCGAACCGCCCCGTCAGGGGGTCGTTCGGTCCCGCCGGGGACAGGGCTCGCGCAGGGGCGCAGGGGCGCACCGGCGCCTCGGCCATGTGACCTAGGTCGCTTCACAGCCGCGCCGGCGAAGCTCCACGATCGCGCGGCCGCCGGCGGCCCCTACGATGCGGGCCATGGTTGACGACGCCGCCGCTGCCGCCGCTACCGACGTGCCCACCCCCGCCGGCCTGGTGCTCGCGCCGTTCCGCGCGGCCAGGTTCACCGCCGCCGCCGGGGCCGCCGAGAACCTGGCGGCGCTGACGTCCCCGCCGTACGACGTGATCGATGACGCGGGGGTGACGGCGCTGGAGGCAGCCGACCCGCACAACGTGGTCCGGCTGATCCTGCCCAAGGACCGCTCGGCCGGCGAGCCCGGCAGCCGCTACGCGCGCGCGGCCGAGACCCTGGCCGACTGGCTGGGCTCCGGCATCCTGGCGCGCGACGACGCGCCGGCGCTCTATGTCTACGAGGAGGAGCAGGACGGTCACCGCCAGCGCGGCCTCGTCGGCGCCGTCGCGCTCGCCGACCCGGACGCCGGGATCATCCTGCCGCACGAGAACACCATGGCCGGCCCGGTCTCCGACCGGCTGGCGCTGCAGCAGGCGACGCGGGCCAACCTCGAACCGATCTTCCTGCTCTACGAGGGCGGCGGCGAGACCAGTCGGATTGTCGCGGAGACCGTCGCCACCGAGCCGCTGCTCGCCACGGTCACCGATGACCGGGATCCCTCCCAAATCGGCGAAGGCGATTCGGGAGGTCGTGTCGCGCACCGGATCTGGGCGCTGACCGAGCCGGCCACGCTCGTCACGATCGCCGCCGACCTGCTGCCGCGCCGCGCCGTGATCGCCGACGGCCACCACCGCTATGCGACCTACCGGCACTACCAGGCCGAACGGCACGCCGCCGACGACGGCCCCGGCCCGTGGGACTTCGGTCTGACCTTCCTCGTCGACGCGACCGTCTCCGGCCCGCAGGTGCACCCGATCCACCGGGCCGTGCGCGGCCTGTCCGTCGCCGAGGCCGCTCGCCGGGCCGAAGGTGCGTTCGCCGTGCGCCACCTGACCACGGCGGGCGCGGCGGGCTCCGCCGACGTCGCGCTGCTGCTCGACGAGCTGGCCAAGGCCGGCCAGGCCGGGCACGCGTTCGCCATCACCGACGGCCGCGACGCCTACCTGCTGACCGAGCCAAGCGCCGAGGTACTGGCCCGCAGCCTGCCGGCGGACCGCTCGGCGGCCTTCCGCGGCCTGGACGTCACGGTCGCGCACCTAACGCTGATCAGCGACGTCTGGGGCCAGGAGGACAAGGTCGGCGTCGTCGACTACTTCCACGACGCCCCGGCCGCGATCGCCGCGGCGGCGGGCGGCGCCGGCACCGCGCTGCTGCTCAACCCCACCCCGGTCGCCGGCGTGACGGCGGTCGCCGGGGCCGGTGAGCGCATGCCGCGCAAGTCGACCCTTTTCACCCCCAAGCCCCGCACCGGCCTGCTCATCCGCCTCCTCGACGAGTCCTGAGCGGGTGTGGTGGGCCCCCCCCCCCCCCCCCCCCCCAACCCCCCCCCCCCCCCCCCGCGCCCCGGGGGGGGGGGGGGGGCCCCCCGCCCCCCCCCCCCCCCCCCCCCGCCACCGCACCACCCGCCACCGCACCACCCGCCACCGCACCACCCGCCACCGCACCACCCGCCACCGCCCCGCAGAAGCGCGACGAGGGCCGGCGCCGGGGGCTCCCGTTACTCAGGCGGGAGACATGCCGATGGCAGCCTGTCGTCCGCTAGTCGTCCACCTGCCCGTCGTCGGCGGGGCCCTCGGCCTTCGCCTCGGCGGAGGCCTCCTGACCCAGCGGCAGGCGCTCGGCGGCCGGGATCTCGCGCAGTCCCAGGCCGCTGAACAGCACGCTCAGGTCCGGCAGGCCACCGGGACGGGCGGCCTCGCGTCGGGCCGGCTCGGCCTCAGCGGCGGCCGGCTCACCGGTGCCGAGAAGCGCGAGCGACGAGCTCCCGTCGTCGAACAGCACCGGTGCGACGCCCTTCGCGCCGTTTGCCTCCTGGGAGTCGCCCGGGCCCGGGTCGCCCTCCGCGGAGGGCTCACCGCCCACCACCGCTGATGCCTCGCCGCTGACCGCCGCCGAGGCCTCATCGCTGATCGCCACGTCCGGGCCACCGGCTACCACGTCGCCACCGGCGGCGTCCTGGCTCGGCGTGCCCGCGCCGCCGGGCGCCACGTCACCCGAGGGCGCCACGCCACCCGAGTCAGTCTCGTCGGCCGAGGAGGCCGCCGCTCCGGACGCCGGCGTCCTGGCGGCGACCGGCTCGTCCGCGGATGTGGCCTCCTGGGCGGCGAGCTGGGTCATGAGCTCATAGGCGCGCTCGTTGGCGTCGGTCTCGTCCTCTTCGTCGATCGCCGCCGCCGCCTCGAACGCCCGCAGCGCATCCCCCGGCCGGCCCGCGTCGAGCAGCGCCTCGGCGTAGGCGTAGCGCAGCCGGGCCGTCCACGGCCGCGGCTCGCCGGGCCGGGTCGCCTCGTCATGGAGCAGGACGACCGCGGCCTCCGGTTGGCCGAGGTCACGGCGCGCGCCGGAGCCGACCATCAGCAGCTCGGCGTGCCCAGCCGGGTCGAGCGTCTCGATCGACGGGTCGCTGAGGTAGGCGATGGCCCGCTCCGGGCGGCCAAGTCCGCGCTCGGCATCCGCGATCATGGGCAGGTAACGCGGCGAGCCGTCCATCCGGCGGGCCGTGCGCAGCTCGACCAGCGCCGTCGCGTACTCCCCCGCGTGGTAGGCCGCTATGCCGGCGGCCTCCCTGGTCGCGGGCAGCCGGGCCGCGAGGCTCGCGGCCGCGCGGCCGTGCGCGAGAGCGAGCGCCGGGTCGTCGTCGAGGAACATCGCGGCGGCGACCAGGTGGCGCGCCACCACCTCGGCGAGACCGGTCGGCAGGCTGCGCAGCTCCTTGCGGACCTCCAGGTCGAGCAGCTCGGGTTGCGCCTCGTCCGGCAGCAGCGGCGCCTCGACGCGCGGCCGGGTGGTCAACGCCGGCCCCTGGCCGTGCTCTCCCGGCCCGGCCCGACGGTCCGTGGCCCGCCCGGCGCGCCGGACCGGCCGGCCCGACTCGCCTTCGTGCCCGCGCGCCCCGCGTCCGGGAGCACCCGGCCGCGCCGCGGCACCGCCTCGCGGTCCCCGGTCACTGGCCCGCGGCCCACCCTGGCCGCGCGGCGACGTCCCCCAGCCACCCTCGCGCCTGGGCCCTCTCGCCGCACCGGCCGCATCACCACGCGAGGCGCCCGCCTCGCGATGGCCGTCCATGGACGCCGGCCGGGCAGAGGCCCCGCCGCCACCCGTCTCACCGGAGGTGCCATGGCCCGCCGTGCCGCCGCCGGCCGGCGCGGACGCCGCCGTGTCGTCCTGGCTCGCCGTTGCCGGGCCGGCCGCGGTGGCCGGCGACGCCGCCAGCACGGTCGTGCCCGGCCCTGCTGGCGGCGTGCGGCCGGCAGCGGGCTCGACCGCTGTGGCCTCGCGGGCTACGGGCGCCGCGCCCTCGGCCGGCAGCGCCCAGGACGGCGGACCGGCCGGGCGACGCTCGCCACGATCACGGTCGTAGCGGGCGCCCCGGCTGTCGCCGTGCCCGCTTTCCCCCCCATGACGACGATCGTCCCGGCGGCCACGGTCCGCCCCGCCGGCGGGGCGGTCCGGGCGCCCTGTTGGCCGGTCGTACCGCTGGCCGTCTCGAGGCCCCTGCTCGGGCCGCGGCGTCCGACCATCCCGGGCGTCGCCCGCCCGGTCACGGGCACCGCCGGCGCGGGCCGCGCCGTAGCCGCCGGATCCGCCGGATCCACCCGCGCGGTCACTCCGATAGCCACCGGAACCACCGGGACGGTCACTCCGGTAGCTGGAACCGGCCGCACGGTCACCCCGGTAACCACCAGAGCCACCGGATCCGCCGGATCCGGTGGATCCGGTGGATCCACCAGAGCCGCTGGATCCGCCCGCGCGGTCATTCCGATAGCCACCGGATCCACTGGGACGGTTACCGCTGTAACCGCTGGAACCGCCCGTCCGGTCACCGCGGTAGCCAGAGCCACCCGCACGGTCACCGCTGTAGCTGGAACCGCCTGGGCGGCTACCGCCGCGGTCGGAACCACCTGTGCGGTCACCGCCGTAGCTGGAACCGCCTGTGCGAGTACCGCCATAGTTCGAACCGCCTGCGCGGTCGCCCCGATAGCTGGAACCGCCTGTGCGGTCACCGCCGTGGCCGGAACCGCCCGCCCGGTCACCGCCGTGGCCGGAACCACCTGTGCGGTCACCGCCGCGGTCCGGCCGCTCGGGGCGGTCCGTTCCTGTTCCCCTCCGGTCTGCCTGGCCCGGCCGGTCGGACCAGGCCGGCCGGCTGGGGCGCTCGGCCCGATGATCGTCCGCCCGGTCCGGCCGGCCAGCGCCCGGGGCCCGGTCGGAGCGCCCGCTCCAGGCGGGACGCTCGGAACGCTGCCCGTCTCCGCGCCCCCAGCCACCGGACTGACCAGGCCGGCCGGAACCGCCGCGACCGGCGGAGCCGTCGCCGCCGGCGTGCCCCTGTCCGCTTCCGCCACGGCTGGCCGGACGGTCGTCCCGCCGATCGCTCCGCTCGCCGCCCCGTTCGTCGCGCTCCCGCCATGGACGGCCCGGCCCCGCCGGACGGTCGCTGCCGTGGCCGTCACGCGCCGGGCCAGGACGGTGGCCCCGATCGGCCGGACCAGCTGCCTGGCCGAAGCGACGCGGGCGCTCCCCCGATCCGTTCGCATCCGCGGACCAGTGGCGCTCCGGCCGGCCGCCGGGACGCTCGGCACGGCTGTCACCGCCGGCACGGCCCGCCGTGCTCCAGCCGGTCTGGCGGGCGCCAGAAGGCCGGCCACCGGCCGCGTCATGCCCTCCCCTGCGGTCCCCCTGCCCGCCACGGGCGGACGGCCCGGCGCCACCGGACCGCTCGCGCCAGCCGGAGCCACCCCGTCCGCCGGACGGACCATCGCCGGCCGGGCGGTTACCTCCGCGGAACCCTTCTCCGCCGCGGGCGTTGGCTCCGCCACGGGCGTTGTCGCCGCCGCGGAAGCCGTCTCCACCACGCGTGCCGGACCGGTCGGCACCGCCGGCGCCCGCGTACGGCCGGCGGTCGCCCCGCTCGTCGCCGTCGCGGCGATAGGAACCTTCACGCGCTGCCGCGGGCCGGTCCGGCCGGGCACCACCGGCACCACCGCGGGGACGCTCACCGCCGCCCCATCGGGTCGCCGGGCCGCCGGCGCCGCGGCCCGCCGCCCCGCCGGAGCCTCGGTCACCGCGGAAGCCATCCCGACGCCGGTCGTCGCCCGGCCCTCCGGCTTCGGCAGGTCGCCCGCGCGACCATCCGGTCGCCTCACCATGTCCGGGAGCCTCGTCGCGCCGGTATCCCCCGGCCCGGTTCGGGCCACCGGCCGCCGAGGGCCGATGTGGCCGCTGGGCGCCCGCGCCCGCTGCCCCCCGCGCCTGGCCGCCGGCCGCGCGCCGCCCGCCCGCGCCGCCACCGGCCGAGCGGGACCAGCCACCGGCGCCGCCGTGCCCGCCACCGGCGCGGCCAGCGCGGCGCGGGGCGGGGGTGGACCCTCGGGAAGCCGACGGACGTGCTGGCTCCCCACCTGTGGGAGACGGAGGGACTGCAGAGCTCGACATCGTCATCGCTTCCGATCGGCCCACGCCATCGTGGGTTCCACTGTTGACTTCTGGTTACGTTCGTCTAGCTTCGTGACCGCGCGCCCCGCTGGGGCACCTCGCCCACACATCCCACCCGGAGGCGGGCGGTGGCGCACAGGTCCCGACGCGGCTGCCCGCACGGGCCCCTCCGCCAGCCGCGGTGGGCCGGCGGCGGCCGGTGGCTCGCCGCGGATCGGCGGGACCGGCATGGCCCTCGGAGAATGGGCCTCGGTGAATCGGTTGAGAGCCTGTGAGCATGGCCGGCACCGTGCCGGATGAAACGCCGATGCCGAGACCCGGGCGGCCCCGGCGACCGGCCACCAGCACTGACAGGCGAAATCACCTGACGGGCGGGTCGCTGATATGACACATCACCGCCGGACACCCACCCAGGCAGGTGCACCTCAGGCGGCGCTGGCGATGCGCTGTCCTCTACGGTAGTCCTCCGCTCGGGCAGGCCGTGGCCAGTGTGCTCACGGACGCCCGTAGGCCCGGCGTATCCGCGAGCTTCACGGGTGTCGTGGGCACCCACCGCGGCGACCGGAGTGGCGACGGGCCGTGCCGGCGGCCGAGGACGCCCAGACGAGGCACAGGCTGGGACCCGACGCGGCATCCCTGTCTGGGGTCCGGGCAAAGCCCCGGCCGGCCGGCTGCCTACCGCCAACCAGCGGTCGGCGAGCCGGGCGAGGCCGCCAGATCCCGATCAGGCGCGCTGGCGAGCATGGCGCGCATGTCGTCGACCAGCCGGCCGAAGAGCGGCTCGCGCAGGACGCTGTTGTGGTCGCCGACGACGGTGCGGGCCACCGCGTCGCCGGTAAGGATCTCGCCCCAGGGGCCCTCGACCGGCCGGAGGCCCGTCTCGGTATCGCGGGCATCCCACAGCAGCGCGCGTCCCAGGTAGGGCCGCGGCTTGTAGGCCATCATCAGGAACCGGGACTGGTTGAGGAAGTTGTCGGTGTGCCAGGTGTCCGGCAACTGGACGATGCCGGTCAGCGGCAGGCGGGCCAGCTGTGCGGCCCGGTCGAGCATGACGCGCAGCTTCCGGGCCGCGCCGCCGTCGCCATCCGCGTCAGGCTCGGCCTCGGCGGCCAGCGAGGGTGTCGGTGGGGGCGGGGCCTCGCCGTGCGACTCGACGAACGACCCGGACAACGTGAGCTTCACCTTCGTGGGTGGGAAACTGTCGACGATCGTGAGCAGGGCCACCTCCTCGCCGATCGCGGTGAGCTGCTGGGCCACCTCAAGCGCGATCACGCCGCCGAACGAGTGCCCGAGCAACAGGTAGGGCCCGCGAGGCCGAAGGAGCCGGATCGTGCGCGCGTGCCGACGCGCGATCGCCGCGACCGACCAGTCCGGGACGGCACGGTGCGACAGCCCGTGTGCCTGCATCGCGTAGACCGGCCGCTCGCCGGCGAAATGGGTCGCGATCCCCGCCATGACGACGGCATAGCCTCCCGCGCCCACGAAGCAGAACAGCGGCGTGCCCGCGCCGTCGGTGCGCAGCGGGAGCACGTCATGGTGGCGCAATGTGTCGATGTCGGCGTCGGCCTGCGCGACCAGTCGGGCGAGTTCGGCGACCGTGTTGGCCTGCGCGACCGCCGAGAACGGCAGCGGCACCCGGAGCTCGGACTCGATCCGCGCTGCGATCTCCTGGACGAGCGGATCGTCTCCGCCCAGCGCCCGGAAGTCGTCGTGGATGCCCACGGTCCGCAGGCCCAGCGCCCGCGCCCACACCCCGGCGACGGCCTCCTCCCAGTCGTTGCGCGGCTCGTCGCCAGCCAGGGGCGGCGGGGCCGACGGCAGCGCGGTCCGGTCGGCATCGCCCAGGACAGTGCGCGGCAGCCCGGGCACGACCACGACCGTCGCCGGAACCGCGGACTGGGGCAGCCCGGCCGCCAGCAGCGAGCGGCGGACGGCCGCCGGCGACGGCTCGCTGCCGGGTGCCGGCACCACGTAGGCGACCAGCCGGGGCGGCTCAGTCGCCCGGTCGGTCACCACCACCGCGTCGGAGACGTTCTCGGCGCCGAGCAGCGCCGCCTCGATCTCGACGGGCTCCGCCAGGTAGCCGCGCACCGCTCACCATCCCATCAGCCGCCCAGCACCCGAGACGGTATTAGAGCACCCTTTGTCGCGGGATGTCCGCCCCGGGCCGCCTCGGCAGTCGGTCCGAGAAGGGGGATCTCCGGCTCGGTCCGCCGTTCCAACGTCCGTCGTCCGAAGTCGCGTCATGCGCTGGTGGGGGTGGAGGGCTGCGGCAAGGCACCGGTGGGGGAGGAATCGTTGGTCAGCGTCGGGTGACGGTGGCGAGCCCGTCGGGCCGAGGACCCTCCGCGGGAAACCGCCCGATCTCCGCCTCTGGGCGGGACGCGAGCGGGTTCGCGCTACTCGGTCTCAAGGAGTCCCTGGACCTGGCCGGCACGGGACGCCGTCCGCGCGCCGACGCCGAGCACCTGCAGAAAGCCCTCGGAGTCCTTGTGGTCGAAGGCGCCGACCCGGCTCATCGACGCGTCCTCTTCGCTGTAGAGCGAGTGCGGGATGTCCGCCGCGCCGGCGAAGTTGACGGTGCCCCGGTAGAGCTCAAGCGTGATCGAGCCGGTGGCGAGCTGGGCGACCTCGGAGACGACCTTGCGCGCGAGCTGCGAGCCAAGGTCCTCGCCATAGGCCTGGTACAGCTGCTCGCCGAGGAAGTCCGACGCGAACTCGAAGATCTTCCTGGCCCGGCGGTCGAGGATCGTCTGCAGCAGGTACTCGTAGGCGCTGCCCAACAGCTCCATGCCGGGTGCCTCATAGACACCGCGGGACTTCACTCCGACGAAACGATTCTCAACCAGGTGCAGGTTGATGCCGACGCTGTGCCGGCCACCGATCTGGTTGGCAAGCTCAAGGACCTCCGCCGCGTCCGAGACCGCCTGGCCGGCGATCGAGACTGGACGGCCCTTCTCGAACACGACCGTGACCAGTTCCGGCTGGTCAGGGGCGTCAACCGGGCGGACACCCATGATCGGGTTGACGAAGTTGGCGCCTGTGGTCAACGACTCGAGCACGCCGGCCTCGTGCGTCAGGCCGAGCAGGTTGGCGTCGGTGGAGTATGGAGACGTGCGGGTGGCCCGGATCGGTAGGCCGTGCTTCTCGCAGTAGTCGATCATCTCCTCGCGCCCGCCGAAGGTGTCGAGGAAAGCCTGGTCGCGCCAGGGCGCGTAGACAGAGACACTGGGCGCCAGCATGTTCGGGACGAGCTGGAACCGGGCCTGGTCGTTGCCCCGGCCGGTCGCACCGTGACTGAGGATCTTGATGCCACGCTCGAGAATGTGCGGAAGCATTCCGCGGATCGTGACGTACCGGCCCAGCGGGGTCGTGTTCCAGTACCGGCCCTCATACCGGGTGAGGCCCTGGACAGCCTGAATGCCGGCCTCGCCCATCTCGGTACGCAGCGGGACGACGACAGCCTCGACCGCGCCGCAGGCCTTCATCCGCTCGGCGACGACGTCGAGGCCCTCGCTCTCGTCCGGCTGGCCGAGGTCCGCGGTGAAGCAGATGACCTTGACACCGTGCGAGGTCAGCCAGTGGGTGACCGTGCAGCTGTCAAGCCCACCCGACGCGAAGAAGGCGACGCTCTCGCCCTTGAGGTCCTTGATCTCCATGTCGTCCCGCTCCCGTCCGATGGGCCAGTTGGATCCGTGACCAGCCAGCATCAGGCCGGCCGCCATCGGCGGCTCCGGATGCCCAAGTCTCCCGCGTTCCGCCGCATCACGACGGCGGTTCCCGGCGTCCCGCCGCTCAGTGACCCTCACCAGGGCCAAGCGACGGATTACAGCCTGCCTGGCCAGCAGCCCGCGCCCCCGCCCCGGACGCTATGACCTGACCCGCACCTGCGCCCGCAATTCTATACATGCCTTCGCATGTTCATCCAACACCCGTGCGCCAGACCACCCGTCACACGACCTATGCCTGGCCGCGGAGGCCGTGCCGCATCGAGTACCCGGCGCGAACGAGCGCTGAGCGGCTCGCCCGAGAACCCGTGGCGCGACCGCTGGACCACTCGTCGGGCGGCCGAGAACTTGTCGAGCCGGCCGACTGTCAGGCCCGACGGCCGCCTGGCCCGACGGCCGTCGGGCCGTCAGCGGTCCAGTTGTCGGGCCGCCCGATCGTCGGCGATCGGCCGATGGCCATCGGCTGGGCGAGTTCCCCACGGCCCGGCCTCCCTGACCCGGCCCGGCTCAGTCGACGGCCGTGGAGCTGGATCGGCGCGGGGCCGCCATCAGATCGCGGATGAGCGGCTCGTAGTGCTCCACCGGGTTGGTCGGGTAGCCGGGGTCGAACGAGGTCTGGTCGTATTCGGCGCAGAACTCGGCGGTGAGGTCGAAGTTCGGGTTGCCGCGATGCCTGTCCCGAAAGTTCCGATCGAGCCCGAAATGCTGAAAGTAGTAGTAGCCCTGGAACTCGGTGTGGTACCGAACCATCCAGTGCAGTTCGGGCGACACGAACGGCTTCACGATGGCGGCAGCGATGTCGGCGTGGTTGTACGGGGCGAGGGTGTCGCCAATGTCGTGCAGGAGCGCACAGAGCACGTAGTCATCGTCGCGGCCAGCCCGTTCCGCCCTGGTCGCCGCCTGCAGGCTGTGGGTCAGCCGGTCCACCGCGAAGCCGCCATGCTCGCCGCCCAACAACCCCAAATGGGCGATAACCCGATCGGGCAGGCCGCGTTCCAGCTCTTCGCTGGCCTCCTCGATGATTCGCCAGTCCTGCACGGTGCCTTCGGTCATCGCCCGGAAGGACGCCCGCCTGGTCATCGGCGAGACCCGCGTGCTCGTAGTGGTCAGCTGGCTCATCAATTCCTCCACGTGACGTTGACACAGCGGCGGCCTCTTCCCACCATCCCCCTCCCGTCGCCTCTGCGTGCCCCGTTCAGGCGCACTCGCGGATCCAGGGCGACGGCATGGTACGAGCCCGTCCGCTCGGAGGCGGTACGCCCGCGCCGCGCGATCGCCGGCTCGGCTCAACGCGATGCGACTAACGCGGTCTCCCCGCAACGCAAAGGCCACCGCCCCCGGCTACGGATGCCAGGTCACGTGCGGCAGGCTGCCTCAGCCGAACGGGCCGCACCTGTCCGCGCTCGCCGATCCGCGATGGTGCGAGCGCCCGCCGGCTGCATGCGTTCCGCGGAACGGGAGACCGTCTTCGACAGCAACCCGGACACCGCGCGCCCGCGGGACCACCGTCACGCCTCGACCACGTCACCTGCGACCGCTGTCAGGCGGGCCGCGCCGGCTGGAATATGCGGGCCTCAGGGCGGGCCGCTCACCGCGCGCGTTCCGCGGAACGCGGAGATCATCGTCGGGCGCAGGTCGGGCACCGGGGACGAAGGGCGACAGGCGAGAGGCACTGAGCCCGTAGTGGTGGACGGCGGGATGCCGCCTGCTCACCGCGCGCAGTCCGCGGAGCGCGGAGACCGTCGCGGACGAGCGGGCAGAGCATCAAAATGATCGATCGGAGGCACCGATGCCCGGACTGACCGACGTGGGATGCTGTCCTTCGGCACCCGGCGATCGAGCACCGGGGAAAGCGCCGACACTTGGGTGGCGTCGGGGCCCGGTCCAACGGTGCCAGCGGCACGCGCCGTCCTTGCTGTCCAGAAGTCACCTCCGCTCCGCCCATCGTTTCGGGGAACAGAAACGCAGAGCCGAGACCGCCGAGAGCGTTCTCAGGGCCGGCGTACACGAAGGGAAGCCCGGTAGTCGCCCGGGTCGGGCCCCTCGACGCTGTTGTCAGGCCCGAGTCGGACAAGCCTGACCTCGCAGCCGGCAATCGTAGCGGTCGTAGCGGAGCTCGGATGGGTATGCAGCTCGATCGTCATCGCCGCCTGGCCGGGAACGGCCGCCGAAAGGGCCACTACCGCATCGCCCGCCCAGACGCACTGCAGACGCTCCGATGCCGGGCACCGGCTGTCCTGCCTCACGCTGACGAAAGTCAGCGTCAGCCCGCCGTCGGACGCCCGCCAGGTCTCGCCTGGCGCGAGCGTGAACTCACCACCCGTCGGGTCTGTCCGCGGAGTGGATCGAGCCGGTGGACTCGGCGTGCCAGCAGGTGTTGACGAGACCGTCCCCTCAGGTCGAGCGGGTCCGCCGGGCGAAAGGGCGGTCGACGGGACCGTCGGGGGCGGTATCGCTGGTGTCGCTGTCACAGACGGCGCGACGGAACGGCCCGCCGGCGATGCCGCTGTGTCTCCGGAGCACCCCGCCGTCAGGAGCAGTACGAGCGGAGCCCCTCCCACGAGAAATGCCGCCATCCGCCGGCCTCGGGAGCCCATCATCGGCCACCTCCACCCGTCGAGCCCGATCTCTTCGTCTTGGACGAGAGCATGACCGCGGCGGTTCCACCAGAGGCACGAAACGTCCGGCCAGCCCCGAGCCCACTAGAGCCGGGACTCATCGTCTGGCGGATAAGCCGTGGCGTTTAGGCGGCCGATGGGACCTTCCCTGGCCGCCCAGCGCCACCCCTGATCGACCAAGCCCAGGCTGAGCTCCACCGCAAGCCCCAAGTTGAGCCCACACAAGCCGAGATCCACACGGTTCCGCGGAGCGCGGTCGGGCGCTGGGGCGCCTTCGGTTGGTGGCGGGGCGGCCTGTGCCGGAGGCGGGTGGGTCGCTGTTGCGCTGTGGGGTGGTGCGCGTTCGGGCAGGTCCGTGGGCGCAGGTCGCCGGGCGGGCTGGTCGGGGTGGGCCGGGTGGTGTGTCGGGGCCGGGTCTGGAGGTGTGTGGGCCGGTGGCCGGCGGTGTGGTCGGGGGTGTGGGGGGTGTGGATATGCGGAAGGCCCGTCGTCCGCGCCAGAGTATTCTCTGGGGGACGACGGGCCTTCCGTCAATGATTGTTCGGCGGTGACCTACTCTCCCACCCGGCCTCCCGAGCAGTACCATCGGCGCTGGAGAACTTAGCTTCCGGGTTCGGAATGGGACCGGGCGTACCCTC
>NZ_JASNFO010000106.1:0-48184 GCF_032027725.1 Pseudofrankia coriaricola
TCAAACCAGGAGGAAGCGGACGACATGGGTGCGCCGAGGAAGTACCCCGATGAGCTGCGGGAACGGGCGATCCGGCTGGTGCTGGACGCCAGGGCCGAGTCGGGGACGAGCGCGAAGGGCGCGTGTCAGCGGATCGGCGCGCAGCTGGGGATCTCACCGGAGACGCTGCGGGTGTGGGTCGCGAAGGCCGAGGTCGACGCGGGCACGCGGCCGGGTGTGCCGAGTGAGGTGGCCGAGCGGCTGGCGCAGTTGGAGCGGGAGAACCGGGAGTTGCGGCGGGCGAACGAGATTCTGAAGTCGGCGTCGGCTTTCTTCGCGGCGGAGCTCGACCGCCCGCGCCGGTAGTCATCGACTATATCGACGGGCACAAGGAACGGTTCGGGGTCGAGCCGATCTGTGCCGTGCTGAAGGATGCCGGTATCCAGATCGCCCCGAGTACCTACTACACCTCGAAGAAACGGTCGCCGTCGCGACGGGCGGCTACCGATACCGAGACCTTGAAGGAGATAGAACGGGTACACACTGATAACTACGGTGTCTACGGTGTGCGGAAGGTCTATGCGCAGCTGGCCCGTGAGGGCGGGGTCGGCGGTCGCCACATTGCCCGCTGCACGGTGGCCCGTCTCATGCGCCACGCCGGCCTGCGGGGCGTCTCCCGGCTGCGGGCGCCGCGGACGACGGTGCGTGCCCAGGGGCCGGACACCCGGCCTGACCTGGTCAGACGGAAGTTCGTTGCCCCGGCGCCGAACAGGCTGTGGGTCGCTGACATCACCTACATCCGCACGTTTTCCGGCTGGGTCTACGCGGCGTTCGTCCTCGACGTCTTCTCCCGAAGAATCGTCGGCTGGCAGCTTTCCAGAAACCTCTACAAGGAGTTGGCGATCGACGCGCTGAACATGGCGGTCTGGACCCGCCGGCGCGCCGGCGCCGACCTGGCGAAGCTCATCCACCATTCTGACAGGGGCTCGCAATATATCTCGATCAAGTACACCGAGACGCTCGGCGAGGTCGACGCGGTCGCTTCGGTCGGTTCCGCCGGTGATTCCTACGACAACGCGATGGCCGAGGCGTTCAACTCGCTGTTCAAGGCCGAACTGATCCGTAGCAGAGGGCCGTGGACCGGCCACTCCGATCTCGAGATCGCGGTCGCGGAGTACATCGACTGGTACAACCACCGCCGGCTACACGGCGAGATCGGTCTGGTCCCACCCACCGAGCACGAGGCTGCCTGGGCGGCCAGCCAGACAGACCAGCAGGACGCCCGGCAGCTCGCCGGCGCGTGACAACTCAGTCTCCACCAAACCCGGCGCTTGACAACCTTGTGGGGGTCCAAGTCCGGGGGAGACTCGGACACTACGCACACGCCTTGCGGCGCCAACATCAACTTCTTCTCAACTGATGATGCTGGGGTTGAGCAGTCCGCCATGAGCGTTGAACCGCTGCCCGCGGAACCCGTCTCCTGGGACCAGTAGGAAAGCGGAACAGAGCCCGCGATCAGACAGTCCCCTGACTGGCCAACGCCGGGGCAGCTCCTGAGCATCAGGTCCCGCCGGTCCACCAGCCGCCGGAGCGCCATATCGAAATTGGGCATCCCGCCATCATCCCGATCCTCAGGTTGGCCTCATGCTGCCTTCAGGAATACCTGCGAATCACCATACCACAGAGTGGAGCACTCAACGGAAATCAAGTACGGTCTCTCGCAGCGGTATTGTAGCTCTGCGCGGCACGTGGTTGAGCGCGTTCACATCGCCGCCGACGGCGGGGAGATCTATCCGCGCCAAACGCTTTCCTGCTACTCCCGATAGTGCTGTCGCTGTTCCTCGACGGTCGCCAACTGGTCCGGCTCCGCTTCAGCAAAGATATCGACACGGTCCTCCCGAGTGCGTATGTCTCGCCCCAGCGCCAGCACATACACGTGCCGAGCACCGATCATGTCTCGGAGCATTCCGGATGCCCACGTATTTCTGCGAGCCCCCTGCACCGCGATAAACCAGCCCTGAGCCTCAAGCAATCTTCTGATCACATTCAACGCCCCGAAGAGATCACTTCCCGCGCCTTCTATCGTTCCGAATGGCCCGCTCACCGTTATCGAGTGTGACTTGTCCTTGTGGAACCTCCAGGTCAACGTACAGGGTGTCCGTTCGCCGGCGCGTACGACGGAAACCTCAAATTGTCCGTTCTCATACAGGTCTAGCATCGCGTCAACTACCCAGGGGGATGTAGTTCGGATTGGGTGCGATGCGTCGTAGACCGGCCGGCTCCCGTCAGCGTCCTCAGCCATGGTTGAGACGCGTGCCGCTGCCAACGCCACGTCTTCGTCCGCATCGTCACCCCGACAAACCGCAGCCTGCGCCGGACCACCGCCCACGAACCCCGCTCGTCGGCAACCCAGCCACGCACCAGCTCGAAGACGTAGGTGAACGTCGATCCCTCCCAGACCATATCCACAAAAGTGACGGGCCGGCTGCGCCGGGCCAACGAGTCCGGCGTGACCCCGAGCACGGACAGAAAACCCCGGGCCCGGGCCAGGTCATCGGCCGTCAGCGCACGCGTCACCCACCGGCCACCGGCCCACGAGGTCCGCGCGAACGACAACGGCAACCGGCCCAGCCATCGCGGCTCCGGCAGGCCGGCGAACGCCCCACCGAGAAAGTCGAACATCGAGTCGAACGACCGGCCGACGAACACCAGATCCCCGCCGCCGCTACGTGCCACCACCTTCCCCGCGCACCCGACCAGCGCGTCGAGGAACCACAGATCCGGCGCCGCCACCCCGGCCAGCAACGAACCAAGCTGGTCCGGCGTCACCAGGTCCCACCGAAACGGCCCCGCCACCTCACTCGAAAGATCCACGACACCGACTCTGCCACGCACGATTCCGGCAGGATGATGATCACTGCGCGCCCTAGCCGATGGCAGATCACCTGGCTACGCGGTCGCCACCGGTCACCTGTTCGAGCCACGGAACAACGCCCAGAGCGGGCGGCGTCGATCAGCAGCGATGTGAACCGCTGCACCCGATGGAAGATCCTCACATGGCCGACGTCAAGGCCGCGTTCGGCCAGCAGCTCCTCGACATCCCGGGACAACAACGCGAACCGCAGGGTAGGGTCGACCGCGCGGCGAGGTGCCCGCTGGTGGCGGGTCCTTTTCCGCGTGGCCTCCCTGGGCTGAATTCCGTGTACAGGCGAATCGGACCACGAAAACTGCGCCTTTCCCGACGCGCGTTCACAGGAATGGGTACGCCGCGCGAGTCGGCCGTCGTGGGCGTCAGTTCCCGAATCTGGGATATGGACGCGACGCGACTTCGGTCAGGGTTCTCGGGGGCGCGGTTGCCGACGACTCGGTCGGACCTCGGAGTGGCGTTCGCACGGCGCGGCCGCTCCGAGTTGTCCGCCGGTCCTGCTGGCGCCACGATCCACGCGGCGGACCCGATGAACTGTCAAGGTACAGGACGTAGCGACCCGACTGGCTTGGTCGTCGTGGCGTGGACCAGGAGCTCCGCCAACTCCGCTGGCCGGCTGAGGAACGGCGAGTGCGACGCGTCGATCGTCAGCGGCTCCACACCGAGGCGCCTCGCCACGAGGTCCGCCAGCCACCGTGGCTGGGAGCGGTCCTGGAGACAGAGGATGAAGCTTCGCGGCAACCCGGCCGCCCAGAACGTCGGGACCGACATCGGGACCGAGGAGATGTCACCGAGCTTCTCGGGCGTGAGACGTTCGAATGCCCATCGGGCCGTTTCCTCGTCGCAGTCGTGGTAGAAGAAGTCCCACGCTCCCTGGAAGTCCGCGAACGACATCGAACCGTCGTCGTCGAAACGTAGATGCCCGAGCATTCCGGTCACATCCAGATCTCGTTGTACCGTCCCGTCCTCCTTCATCGCGTTGGAGTCCGGCCCGGATCGTCCTTCGACCGGCAGCGCCGCCGCCAGGTAGATGACGTGGCTCACGAGCTCCGGTCTGGCATCGGCGGCACGCGTGATCTCGAAGCCGCCACCGGAGTGGCCCACGAGCACGTCGTTCGGCTCGAGAACGGAGACGACGGCTTCGAGCCGGTTTTCCATCGTTGCTTCTTCGTGCACGCGCTCGCCATGACCCGGGACGTCGACCGCGATCGCCCCGTGTCCGAGACGCTCGAGCTCGGGAATCGTACGTCCCCAGCACCAGGCACCATGGAACCCGCCGTGAACCAACACAAACCGCAAGTGTGCCTCCATTGTGAGACGGAATAGGCTCAGCGAACGCTCCCGCCGGACACCCGGCCGCGGCCTGTCGTGAAGCGTCGCGGCCGGGCGCACCGCTTCAGTCGAGCAGCGGGCGGTGCGCCTGGAGCTCGATGAGCTGGCCGAACGGGAAGAAGCCGGGGCCGATGACGTCGGTGAAGACGAAGACCTGACGGACCTCTGTGTCAAGCGCCCGCAGACCGACCTCGAAGGGTGGATACAGGGTGACGCGGCCGGCGAGCTCGGCGGGAAGCTGGTTCTGCAGGCGGTCGACCACCGCGTCGAGCTCCTCGTAGCTGGCATAGCGCAGGCCGAAGTGCGCGGTGGCGCCGGGCCGCTGGCGATCGGCGTCGTTCTGCTTGAGTTCGGCGCGTAGCTCGTCGTCGTCGCGCGCCCGGCTCTCGAGGAGCTCGCCGAGTCGCGAGCGCTGCCCACGCATCTCGGACAGGTAGAGGACGTTGTTGAGCGAGTCCCGCTCCCCCGTTGGCCCGAAGACGCCCAGGTAGGTGGAGCTTGCCCCGAAGTCCTTGGTGATGTCGAGGACGGCGCAGCCGAGCGTCTCGAAAAGCAGGACGGCGAGCTCGCGTTCGCCGGGCCGGTGCAGCAGTTCGGCGTGGTTGAGGAAGTAGCTGATGCTCGGGGCGGTGGCTTCCATGGTCTTGTGGCCTTCCCGGGGTACGGAGCGATCAGGATGTGAGATGGCGGCCCGTCTCACGGACCACCGTCCTAGCGTGCTGGGCCGGTCTGGGCCGGATCCGACCCTGGCGCCGTCCTGGCGGGACGATGCCGCCGTCACGGAATGGCGCCGCCATTGACGCCGAACACCTGCCCGGTGATGTAGTCGGCCTCGTCGGAAACCAGGTACAGGCAGGAAGCGGCGATGTCGTCACCGTTACCGAGCCGGCCCAGCGGGATGCGGCTAGCGCCGCCGTCGCCCGTCGGGTCGCCGACCTCGGCGCGGGACTGGCGGAACATCGGCGTGTCGATCATATGGGGCGCGATGACGTTGGCTGTGATTCCCTGCCGCGCGTATTCGAGGGCGACCGCCCGGGTCAGCGTGACGACGCCGCCCTTGGACGCGGCGTAGTGCGCGTGGTTCGGGGTGGCGATCTGCGCGGCAGATGACGCGATTGTGACGAGGCGGCCCCAGCCGGCGGCGGCCATGTCGGGGATGGCGGCCTGTAAGCAGTGGAACGTGCCGGTGAGGTTCACGGCGAGCACCCGCTCCCACGCCTGCAGCGTGAGCTCGGCGAACGGAGCGAACGGAGCGATCGCCGCGGAGGTGACCATGATCTCGAGAGGCCCAAGTTCATTGCGCACCTGAGCCAGGGCCTTGTCGACCGATGCCCGGTCGGCCACGTCCACGGCGCATGCCGTGGCGGCGGCGCCGGTTGCCCTCAGCTTCTCGGCGGCGCGGGCCGCCGCGTCCTCGTTCACGTCGAGCACGGCCACGCGGTCTCCGCGTCGCGCGAGCTGCTCGCAGATCGACAGGCCCATCCCGGAGGCGCCACCCGTCACGACCGCGACTCGGCTCATGGATATCCCTCGCTTACCGAGCCAGCGCGGCGGCGGTGCGCGCGAGCTCTAGCAGGTGGACGCCGCCAGGCCCGGCGGTGAGGTCGGGAAGCTTGGCGTCCGGCTCGACGAGCAGCACGTCGCCCGTGGCCAGCTCCGTGTCGCCGACGGTCGCGGAGCCGTCGAAGACGAGCACGCCTCGCCAGTCACCGACCGATATACCGGGACGGGTCGCGCCAGCGGCCAGCTTCACGTCGAAGGCGACCCCGCGCTCCGGGTTGTCCCGGTCGCCGAGGTCCCAGTAGGCCTTACCGTCCAGACGTCCCTTCCACAGGCCGGTCGTCTCGTCAATCGGGACGACCTGGCGACGCCCGTTCTCCACCAACCTCGGCGGCCGTGAGAAGAAGGCCGTGGTCTCCAGACCCTTCACGTACTTCAGGGTGGGATGGTCGCGGTACTCCTCGCCATAGCCACCGGGCGACAGGACGTCCTGAGCGAAGATCTCCAACAGCTCGCTGCCGCGTGGCCCGTTCACCAGTGGCCCGTACTCGACGCCCGGCGCGGCGAGGAGCACGTCACCGCGTTCCATCCACCAGTCGCCCATGAGCAGGCCGCCGTCAAGCACGACAACGACGGTCCAGCAGTCGTGCCAGTGCAGCGGCCAGATCTGGTTGGCCGCCATCCGGATGTCGGGGATCAGCATGCGCCACGGGTCCTCCGGACGGCCGAGCGACCACATCTGGCTCCACGCGCCGCCGCCGATCTGGTCCGAGTCGCGCACGACGCCGCCAGGGCCGGCCGCGCCGCCCGGCTCGAGCCGCGAGCGCGTGACCCCCGGCGCCACGGTGTCCGACGGGGCGCCGGCAAAGACGGTCACTGGCATGAGAGGACTTCCCTTCTTCGATGCGAACGCGCGTCAGACCATGCGGGCGGACCAGCCGCCGTCGACAGGGATGAGCACGCCATTGACGAACGCGGCACGGTCAGAGGAAAGGAACGCGATCATTTCGGCCTGGTCGACGGCGGTGGCCGCCCGGCCGAGCGTCGCCTTGGCCGACATCGCCGCGATCGTCTCCGCCGGCGCCCGGCCCGTCGTCTCCGTGAGCGTGAACCCCGGCGCGACCGTGTTCGCCCGGATGCCCTTCGGCCCGTACTCGACGGCGACCGACTTCGTGATCACGTGGGCACCGGCCTTCGCCGCCATGTACACGACAGGGGTGCGCGCCTCGATGTTCATCGTGCCGGCGACGGACGCGACGGTGACGATCGAGCCGCCGCCCGTGGTGAGCATGGCCCGGACCGCGTGCCTGGTGGCGAGGAGCACGCCGCGCAGGTTGACCGAGGTCATCGCCTCGTAGTGGTCGGCGTCGAGGTACTCAACCGGCCGGCTGCCGGGAGTGCCGGCCACGTTCACCAACGCGTCCACCCGGCCGAACGCCATCGCCGCGGTGTCGAACGCGGCGACGACGTCGTCCTCGCGGGTCAGGTCCGCGTGAAAGGGCACCACCGCCGGGCCCAACGCGGCGGCGACGTCCTTCTCCTCGCCGCTGACGTCGACGGCCAGCACCTTGGCCCCCTCGCGTACGAAAACCTCGACGCAGGCCTTGCCGATGCCGCGGCCGGCGCCCGTGATCACAGCGGCCTTGCCGTCCAGGGATCCCATCAGTTACCTCCGATGACACCGTGTTGGAGCAACACGTACCGGGCGACGTTCATGGCGTTGTGCCAGCCCGACCCGCCGGCATAGATACCGGCGGGTGATCGCCTCGGCGACCTGCTCGGACGTGCCCCCAGGCTCAGGGCGTTATTGACGTGAATGTCCGGTTCGTCGTTCTGCGACTGGGTCTGCAGAACGGCCATGTGATGACGCTTCTGATGCGCAGCTCAAGCCCCGGGCGGCCCCAGGGCTCGCGGCGCACCCGCTCATGGGCGGTCTCTCGCTGCGCCTGCGTCATCATGCGAGCGTGCCTCTCTGGGCATGCGCACTGATGGACGGTGTGGCCGGCGTTCCCGCCACGCCGTCCGGGTGCAGCGCGGCGATCTCGGCGGCCGGTGCCACGGTGGCGATCCGCCACAGTCCGACCCAGCTGGACGGGAAGACGCTCGCGTCGACGAGCGCGGCGTGGGCGTCGGGATCCGGGTCGTCGCAGGCGTCGGAGCAGACGGTTACCTGGTAGCCGACGTCGAAGGCCCACCGGGAGGTGGACAGCACCGTCCCGGAGGTCGCGATGCCCGCGACGATGAGCTGGCCGACCCCCGCGTCCTGGAGCCGGTCACGCAGGTCGGTGGTACCGAAGGCCCCGATGGTCGTCTTCCCCAGGACCGGCTCCCCCGCGGCGGGCGCCAGCGCCGGGTGGATGTCGTCGCGCATCGGCGCCGGCACCACGTGGAAGACGGGCACGCCCGCCCGGCGGGCCAGCCCGACCGCGTACGCCGCCCGGTCGACGACGGCTGGGTTGCGGCTGAAGCGCTCGACGATGAAGTTCACGAAGTCCAGGGCAACGAACGCGGTCGAGGGCGCCGTCGGAACGCTGGCCAGCGTCATGAGCTCCCTTCCCGAGCAGTTGTATACAAGCCATGACTTGCATCATTTGTATACACGATGGTTGAGATGCGCAAGAGCCCGCCGCGCGGCACTACGCGGCCGGCGGGTCAGGGCGAAAGCAGGGCGTAGGACGGGTCGGTCCGGTCGCGCCGGCCGAGCGGAGGCCTCGATGACAGCGCCGGGCCCGCCGGCGGGAGCAGATGGGTCAGGTCGACGACCACCAGCCGGTGGGCGATGCGCCATTCGCCCGCGCGGCGCTCGAAGCGGTCGAGGTAGCGGCCCGCGGCCACGAGCACGCCTTCCTCGCCGGCGACCTCGACGGTGCGCCAGACGGTGTAGTACGTCTCGCAGGCCGCCGTGCCATCGCCGTGCAGGGTGATCAGCTGATTGGTGAGCTGGTTCGACGAGACCCGTGCCGAGCTCGCCAGGTCGGCGATGCCCTGGCCGACCGTCTCGCCGGTGAACCGGGCCTCGCCGTGTTCGTCGACCGCGTCCGGGTGGTATGCCGAGCTGATGAGCTCGGGGTCGGCCCGGTCCACGCCTCTGCAGTAGCGCAGGGTCGCCTCGCGGATCGCCTGCTTGTCCAGCAGCTGCTGGACGGCGGTCGCCTCGATGTCGGCCCGGGACGTCGTCATGGATGGGTGGCCTCCGATCAGCTAGAGGCGAACCAGGGCTGGTGAGGGCGCGCGCTGGCACCCCGCAAGGGGTCGCGCGGCGGCCGCACCGCTCCAGAGCGGAACGCTGAGAGGTGAGCACTTACTTTTGAACTGAATGAGGGTCACATGTGCCGTTCAATCGCCCGGCGTGCTGGCCCGAGCCGGGGGCTGGCCGGCCCACCCCGCGCCGAGACGATGCCGGGCGGGGCGGGCTGGGCAGTTGCCTTGGCCCATCAGTCCTCGATCGGGGTGTCCTCCGTTGTCTCGTAGGTGGTCGGCTGGCCCTTGTCGTCGAGCTTGGTGACCAGGCCGCCGCGCACACAGACCGCCGGGGACAACGTGCTCGCCTTGCCGTTGCACCGGAAGTGCAGTCCGCCGGTGCCGGGTAGCTCCGTCAGCGGCATCGACTTGATCTTCGCCGCGACCGTCTGGGGCGTGATGTCTCCGGTGATTCCCTCGAGCGCGGTCCGGAGACCCATGACCACCGTGAACATGCCCATCCCGAAGGTCGGGTTCTCGGTGCCCACCGATCCCTTGTGGTACTTGTCGAGAATGGCGGTGTAAAGCTGGAAGCCGGGGTCCTTCTCGGCACCGATGGGTGCGGTCGCCGACACGCTGACCCCCTTGATGTCCTTACCAGAAAGCGCCTTGCGCATGGCGTCCGTGACGCACGCGCTGATGACCGAGATCGGCCCGGTGAAGCCCAGGAGATGCAGGTTCTTGATCGCCGGGATGCACGTCATGTCGTTGCCGAGGATTTGCACCTCGGTGGAGCCGCCGGACACGATCTGCTGCATCTGTGGCGCGATGTCCGGAGCGCCGAGGGGAACCTTGACGACGTCGAGCTTGATCCCCTCCTTCTCGAAGATTCCCGGCGCCACGGTGGTGTAGAAAGCCGTCGCGGCCGGAACGTCCACGACCACCACGGTAACCTTGGAAAGGTTGTTCTTCTTGGCCACGCTGATGGGCAGGGAGGCGAGCTGCGCCACCGGGTTGATGAGAGTGAAGGCGGTATCGTGGTCGCTTAGCACGTTCGGGTCGCTGGAGCCGTAGAGCACCATCGGGATGCCGGCGTCGTGGAGCGGCTTCCAGATGTTCGCGATGACCGCGGACTGGCCGATGGCGGTGGCCACGACGTTGTTCTGGACCATCTGGTTGGCGCAGTCGGTGCCCGTTCCCGGGTCGCCCTTGGCCTGGCATACGAAGAGCTTGATGGGCCGGCCGCCGATCCCACCCTTATGCTCGTCAACATAGGTCGCGACCGCCTTGGCCACGTCCAGTTCGAAGGTGTTGTCGTCGGCGGCGGTAGCACCGTCGCTGATGACGCCGATGTTGACCGGCGCGCCAGTCGCCTGCCGCTCCGGGCCGAGGATGTTCGCGGCCGGGGCGGTGCCCGCCGAAGGTTTTTCGTCGGAGTCGTCACCGCCGCCGCACGCGGCGGAGGTGACGACCAGGGCCGTCAGCGCGGCGACAAACGCCAATCGCCGAGGCGGGCGGCCCCGGCCCGAGCCTGGGCGGCGTGTCGTCTGTTCCATCAGATCTCCTTCTTGAGGAATGTGCAATGCCGGGAGAAGCCCCGGCGGGCGTGAGGCATGGCTCGCCGAAGGTGGGCCGCGGCAGGCAGTATCGAGGTACGGATGATTCCGGCGACGACCGGTCAGACGCCTCCGCGCGCCGGTCGACCGGCGGATCCGTCCCCGTGGCGGTCATAGTGGCCCGCGCCCGTGTCATCCTTGCCGCGGGTGCGTCGTGACCTACTCGTCGGCGGGCGGTGAGTCGCACATGTAACGCAGGAGAAAGTCGGTGAAGGCCTTTCGCTCGTCGGCGTCGAGGACGCCGAGGAGCCGCTGCTCGACCTCGAGGGCGTCGGCGCGGCATCCGGTCGCGACCTCTAGGCCGCGCGTCGTCAGGACGGCACGGAGGATTCGGGCGTTGTTCGGGTCGGCGCTTCGCTCGACGAGACCCAGGCCTTCCAGCGCGGTGAGCGTCTGCTGGGCCGCCTGCGGCGTGATGAACATCAGGCGGGCAAGGTCGGCGGCCGAGAGCCCTGGGCGTTGGGCGAGCCGGATCAGGACGCCACCCTGGGCAGAGGTGACGCCGTGGGCGCGCATCGCCTCGTCGGCGGCGCGCCGGGTGTAGTGGAAGGCCTGCTTGATGAGCCACGAGATGTGCTCTCGCGGTTCGAACTCCGCTCCCGTCGCGCACCCCCGATCTGGCCCGCTGGCCCGCCGCGCCGGTGCGGGGTGGTCGAGCCGCCCTCGCACCGGCTTCCAATCACAAGTTCTTGCGAAGCGCAGCGAGCGTATGCTGGCTCACCGGGACCGTCAAGGGCTCAGGCTCGGACTTGTATACGAGGCACTTCCTTGTATACAAATGCGGCATGGCGTTGGACCGAGTGACGCAGCCGACGGAACAGTCACGCCCTCCGGTGGCCGGCGAGAGCCGGCCTGTGCCGTTGGTCGACGACGGCAGCAGGGACTTCTGGCGGGGCGGTGCGGACGGACGGCTCCTGATCCGCGCCTGCGCTGCCTGCCACCGGCTGTTCCACCCGCCGGGGCCGGTCTGCCCGCACTGCTACTCGCGGTCGGTCACGTCCCGGGCCGTCTCGGGCCGGGCCACGGTCGCGTCGTACACGGTGACGCACCGCGGCTGGGTGCCCGGCTATGAGCCGCCCTACGTCGTGGCCCGGGTGGTGCTCGCCGAGCAGCCCGACCTGCATCTGCTGACCAACGTGGTGGGCTGCGACCCCGAGGCGGTCCACACCGGCATGGAGGTCGAAGTGATCTTCGAACAGCGAACAGACGTGTTCGTGCCCCTGTTCCAGCCGGTCGCATGACCATCGACCGTCAGGCCGTCGAGCGCCAGGCCATCGTCTCCGGCATCGGACGGTCGGCGACCGGCCGGCGACTGAACCGACCGGCCCTCGACCTCACCCTCGACGCCTGCCTCGCCGCCATCGCCGACGCCGGCCTGACCCCGCGCGACATCGACGGACTGACCTCCTGGCCAGACCAGGCCGTCCCGTTCGGCTTCAGCGGCCCCCGCGTCAGCGACCTGCACAGCCTCCTACGCCTCGACCTGTCATGGATCCTGGGCTGCGGCGACGGCGCCAACGTCACCGGCATCCTCGGCATCGCCGCCCACGCCGTCGCCACCGGGCTCGCCCGCCATGTACTCGTCTACCGCACGGTCACCGAGTCCACCGCCCAGGGCACCGGCCGCCGCCCGGCAGTGATGTCCCAGATGCCCGCGCCGTGGCGGACGACCTACGGGGTCGGCTCGCCGGCACAACTCGCCGCCCTCTGGGCGCGCCACCACTTCGACCGCTACGGCACCACCCGGGAGCAGCTGGCCTGGGTAGCCCTCAACGACCGCCGCAACGCCGCCGACAACCCCGACGCGATCTTCCGCGACCCGATGACCCTGGACGACTACCTCACGACCCGAATGATCAGCAACCCGCTATGCCTTCTCGACTGCGACGTCCCCGCGGACGGCGCGTTCGCCTTCGTCATCTCCCACGCCGACCACCGACACGACACCGAGCGACCTGTCTTCTTCGAGGCCGTCGGCGGCGGCCGGCCAATGACATCCAGCTGGGAGTTCTGGCCCGACCTCGACGTCATGGCCGCCATGAAGGCCGCCGACCAGCTATGGTCACGCACCACACTGCGGCCCACCGACGTCGACCTCGCCTACCTCTACGACGGCTTCAGCATCTTCGTCCTCTACTGGCTCGAAGCGCTCGGCTTCTGCGCCCGAGGCGAGTCAGGACCATTCATCGAAGGCGGCACACGCATCGCCCGCGACGGCGACCTGCCCCTCAACACCTCCGGCGGCCAGCTCTCCGAAGGCCGCTACCTCGGCTTCGGCCACGCCTACGAAGCCTTCCTACAACTACGCAACCAAGCAGGCCCCCGCCAGGTCACCGACACCCAGATCGCCCTCGTGACCGGCGGCGGCGGGCCGCTCGCCCAGGCATTCCTCTTCACCAACGACAGGTAGGGCGGTACACATGGACTTACTGGACCGGCTCGGCGCGGTGGTTGTCGGCGGCGGGAGCGGAATCGGGCGCGGGACCGCCTTAGCGCTCGCCGCGGAGGGAATGCGAGTCCTCGTCGCCGACATCGACGTCGAGACTGCGGAGGCGACCCGCGACGAGATCATCCGCCGCGGCGGTGACGCGACCGCCGCATACGTCGACGCGACCGACGAGGCCTCGTTGGCGAAGCTCACGGCGCGCGCGGAGGACCTGGGTGGCGTACGCGTGCTCATTCACACCGTCGGCGTCCATACCAATGCTCCGCTGACAACCGCCGACGAGAACCTGTGGGCCTGGTTCATCGAGTTCCACCTCATGTCGGCGGTGCGCGTGGTCAGGGCCTTCCTGCCGCTGCTGCGCGGGCACGACGGCGGGTCGCACATCGTCGTCACCTCATCGATGTCCGGCCTGTTGGCGCTGCCCGCGGCGGAGACGGGGGGCACGGACACCGGCGTGTACACCGCTCTGAAGCACGCCATCGTCGGGTACGGCGAAATGCTGCGGATGGAGGTGGCGCCCGAGGGCATCGGGGTGTCGGTGCTCTGCCCCGGCGCGGTGGTCACCAACCTGGGTTCGACCACTGCTCGGCATCGCCCGGCGCGTTTCGGTGGGCCGCTGCCCGACCCGATGGCCGGGCGCACTATGTCACCCGACATGATCCCCTCGGGCATGCTGCAGCATGAGGCCGTCGGGCCCTACGTCGTGCGGGGCATCCGCGCGAACCGCGCCTACATCATCACGCACACCGAGATGGCGGACCAAGTGCTCGCCCGCCAGCAGCGCCTGCTGGACGACATCGCATTCTTCGCAACGCCCTAGCGCCGCCACCACCGGCGACGGAAAGCGCCCCGCATGCCGGGGTGTCCTGCTCGATAGCGCTCGAAACCACTCTGGCTGGCGCAACGCCAGCAATGCCGCCAGGAAGTGTTCAGACAGCGAGGATTTTTCTGATGACGGGTCTGCTCGAGGGCAAGGTAGCGATCATCACCGGGGCGGGCCGTGGCATCGGCAAGGCCTGCGCGGAGGTGTTTGTCCGCGAAGGCGCGCTCGTTGCCGCGGTGGACATCACCGGCGCGGAGAAGGACGTGGCATCCGAATTAGGGGATCGTGTCCTGCCCATTCACGCCGATGTCGCGTCGGAGAACGACGTCACGCGCATGATCGACGCCACCGTGGCACGGTTCGGACGCATCGACGTCCTCGTGAACAATGCGGCGACCGTCGCCGGCCGCAAATGGGACGTCGACTACCTCAGCAGCGAGGAGTACGCGGTCCACACGGAGGTCAACTTCTTCGGTGTCCTGCTCTGCATGCAGAAGACCATTCCCGTGATGATCGAGAACGGCGGCGGCTCCATCGTCAACATCTCCTCGGTCGGTTCGTTCAACGCGGAGGAGCGGGCCCCCGCCGCATACGGGGCGTCGAAGGCGGCCGTGAACCACCTGACGAAGTCGGTCGCGGTCGAATACGGCGCCCGTGGCATCCGTGCGAACGTCGTCGCGCCGGGCTTCAACTACACGGAACAGACGAGACGCATCCCCGCGGAGAAGCTCGAGCCTCTGGCCCGGAAGGCTGCTCTGGGCCGCCCGGGCGAGTCCGCGGAGCAGGCCGAGGTGGTGGCCTTCTTCGCCTCCGATCGCGCCTCCTTCGTAAGTGGCGCGATCCTCCCGGTCGACGGCGGCTGGTCAGCACGGCTCGCCTGATCACACGAAAAGAGTTGCGGCGGTGCCCGTGACCCGTATGCTCGGCCGTCGCGTCCACGTGGTTCCCAGCAACGCTGCCGGGGCTGCCTGGACCCGACGGCCGAGCTAAACGTTGTCTGACGTGGCACCAGCGACCAGCCGCGGCAGGAATCGGAGCGGTCGCGCCATCAGAAGGAGAGAGTGCGTTGGAGCTGGCGGGCAAGGTCGTGATAGTCACTGGCGGCGCCGGGAATCTCGGGTCGGTGTGCGCGCGCCGCCTTGCGGAGGCGGGTGCTGCCGTCGTCGTCTCCGATCTTCCGGAGGCCGATGTCGAGAGCGTCGTCGACGGGATAGTGAAAGCGGGGGGAACGGCTGTCGGCCACGGCGGCGACGTCAGCGAGGAGGACGACATCGTCGCCATGGTCGGGACCAGTGTGCGCGAATATGGCCGCCTGGACGCACTCGTGAACGTCGCCGGCGCCATCGGTCTCGTCCGGCTGGATCGCGATCTCACCGAGATGCCCGTGGAGACCTGGGACGCGATCATGGCCGTCAACGCGCGCGGCCCGATGCTTGGCTGCAAGCACGCGATCCCGGCGATGCTGGCAACCGGCGGCGGCTCGATCATCAACTTCACGTCGCCCGCCGCCTTTCGCGGCGACGATCGGCTCTTCGCGTACTCCGCCTCCAAGGCGGCGGTCATCGGGCTGACCCTCACGGTGGCGACCGCCTACGGCAAACAGGGAATCCGGTGTAACGCGATCGCGCCCGGCTGCGTCTGGTCCGAGCGCTACCGGGAGCACATCCCGGCCGACATGCTCGACCTCATGGAGCGTGTCGCACTCACGCCGCGCCTCGGGCTGCCCGACGATATCGCCCACATGACGGTCTATCTGGCGTCGGACAAGGCCGGCTACGTGACCGGCCAGACGCTGGTCGTCGACGGGGGCCTCGGCTCCCACCAGCCATGGGTCGGCGCGCGGTAGGGGCTGCGTCCACATGGCGACTCTGATCACGGGCGGGACGGGCTTCCTCGGTTCCTACCTCACCAGACACATCGTTCAGGCACAGCCTTCGGAGCGCGTCGTCGTCCTCGACAACCGCGTCGATCGAGGACGGATCGCCGATGTCCTCGACCGGGTGAACGTGATCGAGGGCGACGTCACCGACCTGAACACCGTGCGCACCGCGATCGAGAGCTACGACGTAAGCCACGTTGCGCACTTCGCGTTCGTTCTCGGCGGCCCCGCTCCCGGCAAGGCGGTGCCATGGGTCGCCGTCCAGAGCCTCGGCATGGCGAACGTGCTGGAAGCCGCCCGCGCCGCCGGCGTGAAACGGGTCCTCTTCGGCAGCTCCGTAGCGGCCTACGGCAGGCCGAACGTGGACATCCTCACGGAGGACCTCGTCCCGGAGCCGGCCGACATCTACGGCGACTCGAAGGTCTGGGGAGAATCGCTCGCGCGGCACTTCACACGGTTCCTCGGTCTCGACACGGTCGTCCTCCGGTTCGGATCCACCTACGGACTCGGGCGAGCATGGCGGGGGTCGTACGACTCCGGCCTCATGACACCGCCACCCGACGTGCACTACATGGCACGCGTCGAGGACGCGGCCCGGGGCAAACCGATCGTGCTCCCCCACGAGGACGCCATGGCCGACTGGCTCTACGCGGCAGACGCGGCACGGGCGACCTGGCTCGCGCTCACCGCGGAACACCCGCCGCACCACCTGTACAACGTCGGTTCCGAACGCCGATCGGTCGGCGACTTCGCCCGCGCTCTACGGAAAGTCCTGCCCGATGTACCGATCACGTTGTCCGCGACCGAGATGCCCGGACACGCGCACCTCGCGATGAGCACTCGGCGGCTCAGGGAGGACCTCGGATTCGCGCCGGCGTACACCCTCGAAGACGGCCTGCGCGACTACATCGACCGCATCCGCGCATACGACCAGTTCAACCACGCACAGACAGTTCAGATCACCCGGGGAGCGAGCCGATGAGGCCAGCTCCAGAATCATGTCCAGCGGCGAACCGCGCGTCGCCCACCGACGGCTCGGCGAACGGAATGCCCGAAACATCCCGATTCGACCCTGCTGACGGCCAAGGACCGTGGCCGGGGCCGCACGGACCTGCGGTTCGGCGACCTCAGGGGACTCGGCTGTGATACCGAGAGCTCCTTCGTGGCTCGTCAATGCAGTCGTCGGCCGACGCTGGCCGGGCCGAACGGCCCATGACTCCTGGCTCGGCATGCTGCTCGGGACCGGGCCCTCGTAAGCCTCGGCGAACTCGTCACGATCAGCGCCCAGCTGGCCAACGCGAATCGCCGCCGCGGATGACTGCGCCTGCCCGCGACGTCACCGACGGTGCGTCCGGCGCCGTAGTGGCGTCCACCGCCGCTTGGCCTGCCGCCCTGATCGTGGGTCTACGCGAGTCCGTGTGCCGCGACCCAGAACGACCCCGGTGTATACGAGAGCTGGCTAGTGTTGTATACACCGGGGTCAGCAGGAAGAACCAGCCGCATCCAGGACGACGCACCGTCCGGCCGTACTCGCCATCTTCGGCACGGGACGACGCCGCGTCGGCATGAGGCCCTCCCCGCGCGATGGACGCTCACCCAGCCGGGCAGGCGCCGTCACGATGACGCCAAAGGAGCCGTGGCATGACGTCGCCAACCAGCAAGCGATTACTGAGAGCGGCAGCGCTCGCGGTCAGCACCAGCAGCTTGGCCGCATCCCTCGCCGCCTGCGGCGGACAGGGAGACACCAGCGCCGGCGGGGCGTGCTCGACGACGGTGCCCGGCGTCACGCCCACCGAGGTCAAGGCCGGCATGGTCTGGAGTGACACCGGCCCGGTGGCGCCCGCATTGCGCGCCTTCCGGGCCGGCGTGGACGCCCGTCTCCACGTCCTCAACGAGCAGGAAGGCGGCGTCTACGGGCGCAAGGTCACCTATGCCTGGCGGGACGACCAAGCCGACCCGACGCTCAACATGAGCATGGTCCAGGAACTCCTGGACCAGGAGAAAGTGTTCGGGCTCATCTACGCGCCCGGCGGCGGCAAGGGCTCTGCCGAGCTCCTACAGGAGCGCAACATCCCGGTCACGGGCGTCGCCAGCGACAGGGTCTGGCTGGGGATGAACAACATGTTCTCGTGGTTCTACCTCGGGGATGGCTCCAGCACCACCTGGGGCGAGTACGTCCACGAGCAGGGCGGGACCCGTGCGGCCGTCTTCGCCCTCGACGGGAACGCCACCAACGGGGACTTCACCCAGCAGGTCGTCGCGAGTCTGAAAGCCAGCAACGTCAAGATCGTCAAAACGTTCTACACCAGCCAGATCACAAACTTCCAGGCCGTCGCGCAACAGATCAAGGAAAACAACATCGACGCCCTCACGGGCGTGCTAATACCGGACGCGGTCGCGCAGTTGCTCCCCGAACTCACCAAGCTTGGCGTAACCCTAGGCGGTACCCTCAAGGTCGTTCTGCTGCCCCTGGGCTACGACAACAGCAGCCTCGCCAAGTACGGCCCCGCGCTCGCCGGCGCGTCGATCTTCACCGGCATCCAGCCTTTCGAGCTCGATACCGCCGGGCAGCGGAAGTTCAAGCAGGCGATGAGCGACTACGCCCCCGAGATCCAGCCGGCAACCCAGGACATGGCGGTGAACGGATGGATCTCGGCCGACCTGTTCATCCGCGGCCTGCAGGCCGCCGGACAATGCCCGACCAGAGAGTCCTTCATCACCGACCTACGCGCCGTCAAGAACTACAACGGCGCCGGCATGACCCCCGACACCCACATCGACCTGTCCACCAACTACCGCCAGACCTCCACCTGCTACTACATCGTCAAGGTCAGCCCGGACGGATCGAGGTTCCAGCCGACCAGCACCGCGGCCACCTGCGGAGACGTCATCACCCCGCAGCAGATGGCCGCCCTCAACCAACAGTCTTAACCGGAGGCTTGCATGCCGATGATCGTCTGGGTGGGGCGGAAGCGGATGCTGCCTCGCACGATCTCGGTGCGGTGGCGGGTGAGGTCGGGCAGTTGGCGGATCGGCTCGGGCGGGACGAAAACTGGACCGCACTAGGCCGTGCTCGACCAGTCGACAGATCTACTCCGCAGCCATCACGTTGGTCTTGCGGACCAGCGCCGTCTTCATATGAGGAGCACTGAGCGGCCAGAAGATCGGCTTCCGGTAGGAACCCGGTCGCCTCCATCCCGACCACCCGCCGGGCTGCGGCGGGCCGGGGCAGATGTTCCGGCGGGAGTGCCCGAGCCGCAGATATGGACGCGGTACGACTTCCATGAGGGCCTCGGATGGCGGTTGCCGACGATACCGTTGGACCTCGGAGTGGCCCTCACACAAAGTAGACGTGCTCGACGGCAATGCAGACGAGCCAGGCGCGCTCGTCTGCGTTCCCGAGCCAGGCCGGGAACAATACCAGCTCGGCCAGCCTCACACGGTACTCTTCAGAGACGGTGGCAAGCAGGGGCGTCTCAACGACTCCAGGCGCGATGATCACCACCCGGATCCCATGCCAGGCCAGGTCACCCGTCGTGGGAAGCGTCGGGCCAAAGACACCGCCTCACCAGCGACGAGTTCGCGAACACGGCGTGGAACATGCGCGGTCACGTCACGGCGTCGACGAACCTTCCCTGGCCCGTCAACAGCCGGTGGTCCTCGATCCTCGCCATCCGTTCCCCGACGAACCCCATAGGTCGGCCTCCTCTCTGCGCCTGGCCAGACGGACCTGCCGCCGAACTCGTCGAAACGCATGTCATACGCGCCGCCAGCGACCGTGGCGTGGGTCGCGTCGATGTCGACCGCCGCAGGGCGTCGCCGTCAGGGGACGGCGCCAGGTCGCCGATGCGAGACGGCGCTGGTCACCGGCCGGGCGAACCGCTCGCCCTGCCTTTCTCGTCGCCAACGTCCGCTGAGCCGCCGGGTCCCGGGCAGCTCAGCGGACGTGACCTCACCAGCGCACCTGTGAGTTCAGGGGGACGAGACGTGTGCTGGAGCACCGGGAGTGAAAGAAATCGGCACGGACAGCGGCGCGCGGTTGAAGGTCGAGTGGAAGTCGATATCTGTTCCCGTCCGTAGCCTGATGTCGTGGAGCCGTCGGACGATCTCGTCCAGAGCGATGCGCAGGTTCATACGGGCAAGGTTGGAGCCGGCGCAGCGGTGTGGCCCGGCGCCGAAGGCGATGTGGCGGTTTCGCGCGCGGTCGAGGTCGAAGTCGTCAGGGTCGTCGAATTCGGCCTCGTCGCGGTTGGCCGAGGCCCAGTAGAGCAGGACCCGTTCGCCCGCCTTGATCTGGTGGCCGGCCAGCTCAGTGTCGTGCCTGGCGGTGCGGGCGATGCAGATGAACGAGCCGTCGAGGCGCAGCAGCTCCTCGACGGCTGTCGGGATCAGCTCTGGCCGGGCGCGGAGCAATGCCGGGATCTCGGGATGCTTGCAGAACCGGAGCATCGCCATCCCGAGCACGCCGGCCGTTGTCTCGAGACCGCCGAGGATCAGCAGTTGGATGGTCCCGATGGCCTCCTCCTCGGTGATCGGCCGCCCCTCGATCTCGGCGTTGATCACGGCGTCCACCACGTCGCCGCGGGCCGGCTGCCCGCGCCGCCGGGCGATGAACCTGCCGATCCAGGCGGACAGTTTGCCCAGGCACTCCCTCGACTCCGGCAGGTGGGGCAGCGACGCCATGGTCGCGTAGTGGTTGACCTCCTCGAGGTCCTCGGTGGGCGCGTGCAGCGCCAGGTCGAAGAACGCCAGCCCCGGAAGCGGCCGGGCGAACTCCGTCATGAAGTCACACTCGCCGGCGGCGATGAAGCCGTCGATGAGCCCGTTCACCAGCTCACGGGTCCGCTGCTCCCACTCGCTGACCACCGAGGGCCGGAAATAGGGGTTGATCACGCGGCGGAACGTGCGCTGCAGCGGCGGGTCGATCCCGACCGGGAGGCTCTTCATCGGCGCGGCGACGTGCGGCACGGTGATGCCGAGCTCCGAGCTGAACGTCTGCCAGTCCTGGGCGATGCGCAGCACATCCTCGTACTGGGTGGCGACCCAGAAACCACCATACTGGTCGCTGTGCGCGACCGGGCACAGCGACCGGGCCCGGGCAAGCGTGGGGTGTAACTCACGGGCGAGCGCCGGGGACAGGTGGTCGAAATGCCGCTCCACCCACTCGTCGTCAATCGGGCCGGGATCCGATGTCGTTGTGTCCATGTCACCTCGCGTTCGTCGAACGTGTTGCCGTCGGGGATGACTACTGGCCCGCGAGCCTGCGTTGCTGGAAGACGTACCGAGCGACGTTCGCGGCGAGGTTCCAGCCGGAGGTGCCGCCGTAGAGGCCCGCCTGGACGAGCGCCTCCTGCACCTCGTCCTGCGTGATCCCGAGGTTCAGCGCGTTGTTCACGTGGAACTGCAGCTGGTCGTTCTCGTGCATCACCTGGAGGATCGCCATGGTGAGGAAGCTCCTCGTCCGCAGCTCCAGTCCGGGCCGTCCCCACACCTCGCCGTAGCCGTAGTGGCCGCCGATCCACGCGAGCTCCTGGCTGATGGCCGTGGTGTCGGTCCGCATCCCCACCGCCCCCGGCAATGCCTCGAGCGGGGGCGCATCAGGCGTCAGTCCAAGGCGGCCGGCGCCTACCGCGGCCATCATTCGCCCGGCGGCGGCCTTGCGGTCGTCGTGGTCCATCGGGGCCTTCAGCTCGACGGTGACACCGTCGCCGGGCGAAAGGATGCCGCGGGCGACGAACACCTCGTTGGCGACACCGACCCCCTGCTCCCATGCGGAGATGCCGCCGTAGACGCTGACCTGGATCAACGCCTCGTGGACCTCCTCGGGCGTCATCCCGACGTTCAGGGCGCTGTTGATCTGGCGGTACAGCTGGTCCTCGTGGCCCATGGCGGCCACGGCGGCGATGCTGATAAAGCACCGCGTCCGCAGGTCCAGCCCGGGACGGCCCCAGATCTCGCCGTACTCGTACAGCTTGACGGCGGCGTAGACCTCGGACTCGATCGGTAACGCCGACCCGCGCCGCGGTTCACGCCCGAGCCGCGGCGGCAACGGCGCGGCATCCTGCCCCGTGCCCATCATGTCGAGGCCGAGCTGCTCTCGGACCCGTTCGTATGCCATCTCCCGCTCTGCCTGAGTCATCATGTGAGCGTTCCCTCCTCGGCGAGAACCGTGCGTGAATTCGTCTTTCCGGCCGCCGGTCCGGGCCTCGACGATGGGTCTTCGCGCCATCGTCTTTCTCGTTTCCGATCACCCGGACGCGGCTGTGTCAGGCGAGCCTTGCTGTCCAGCCGCCATCGACAGGGATCACGACGCCAGTTACGAACGAGGCTCGATCGGAGGCGAGGAAGGCCGCGACCTCGGCGAGTTCCTCCGGTCTGCCGGCCCGGTTGAGGGCGGCTTTCGGGCCCATCTCGGCCAGGAGACGTTCGGGCATGATGTCGGTGAAGGTGAAGCCGGGCGCGATGGCGTTTGCGCGGATGCCTCGCGGGCCGTACTCGACGGCGACGGACTTGGTCAGCGCGTGGACACCGGACTTGGCGGCGGCGTACATGAAAGACGTCCGGTTCTGGACGTTGATCGCGGAGACCGAGGAGACGTTGACGAACGCCCCGCCGCCGCCCGCGAGCATCAGGGGAAGCGCGTGCTGCATGACCGACAGGACGCCACGCAGGTTCACCGCGGTCATCCTGTCGAACTCGTCGACGCTCAGCACGTCCGGGTGCCGGGTGCCGTGCGTGCCGGCCACGTTGATCACGGCATCGACCCGGCCGAACTCCTTGAGCGTGGCAGCGAACAGCGCGGCCACGTCGGTGTCGTTCGATACGTCGCAGTGGACGGGAAGCACGGCCTGGCCGACCTCGGCCGCGGTGTCCTTTTCGGCGCCGCTGATGTCGGCGGCCACCATCCTGGCGCCCTCGCGCACGAAGACCTTCGCTGAGGCCTTCCCGATCCCCGACCCCGCGCCGGTGATCACGGCTACCTTGCCGTCGAGGATGCCCATGGCTAGCCCTCACCTCCGGTCAGGCCGAGCATCTCGCGGGCCTCGGCCGCGGTGGCGACCTCCCGGCCCATGCTGCGAGCCAGCTCGACCACGCGGGCGACGAGCTCGGCATTGGTGGGGTAGCCGAGCTCCTTGAATGGGTGATCGGCGACGCCGATGGCGACGTGGCCGCCGGCCTCGATCGCGCCCGCGAGCGCCGGGAACGGGTTGCCGCCGATCACGCTCGTGAGCCACTGCCAGTCCGCCTGCTTCGGGAAGAAGTCAAGCAGCGCGTGTAGACCTCTGATCGTCGCCGGGTGCCCGAAGCTGACGAACCTGTCGCCGAACAGCGTGACCTCGCAGAACAGCGGATCCTTATAGAGCCCCATCTCGAGGAACGCCTCGGAGAGCCGCACTCCGGAAACGTCCCAGATCATCGACACCGGCCGCACCCCGATGGCGGCCGTCGTCTCGCAGAGGTACGTGAGCATCTGCGTCGTGTTCAGGTAGACCCGGTCAACACTGTTGAACGCCTTGCGCTCCGAGTCGTACCAGTCGAGGTTCGTCGTCAGCATGTCGACCGGGATGCAGTCGGGCCGTGTTGCCGGGTCCTTCGCCATCTCGACGATGTGTGCCAGCCGCTCCTGCGCGGTCGGCAGCATGCTCGCGCCCAGCGTCGGGAAGGTGATGAGATCGCTCTCCCGCCTGATCCGGCGCACCACGTCCGCGTAGAGCTCCACGTCCGAGGACGGCGCACCGGTCTCGGGGTCCCGGGCGTGGTAATGCACCACCGACGCGCCCTGTCGCCAGCAGTCGACCGCCTGGCCCGCGATCTCCTCCGGGCTGTAGGGGACATGTGGGCTGTTCTGTCTCATCGCCCCCTCGTTGACCCGGACCTCGATAATGAGCTTCTGCTTTGCCATGTGCACCTCGAGTTCGCGGTACTACAGTGCGATTTCAGCCGGCGGACGGCCGGCCAGCCTTGGCTCAGGAACGGCGAATGCGAGGTGCTCACCCACAGCAGCTCGACCCCCAGCCTGCTCATCGTCCGGTTCAGAGAAGCCAACGGATTCAGCAGAGGACCCCGACGTCGCCGACGTCACCGGGCCAGTTTCAGAGCGGGCCCGTTGGAGGGATGGGCACCGTCTGGGTGGGTCGTACGCCTTTCTTGCGTACGACGGCGTCGCCGGTCGCCCGCGCCCGGCAGGCCAGCCGGATTCTGGTGAGGTCACGGCGCTGCGCGCCGGGCAGCCGGGTCTCGAGCGCGTCCCGCTCCTCGTCGTCAGGCGGCACCAGGTGCTCGGCGCCGCTGAGCACCTCGACGTGGCAGACCGTGCAGGTCGCCTGGCCGTGGCAGGTCGTGGGCCAGTGGTAGCCGAGCCGCCAGGCGGCTTCGATGATCGTCTCGTCCGGTTCGAGTTCGAGCTCGGCGTCGACGGGGTCGACGTGGACCACCGGCCCCCGCCGTCCGGCCTGCTCCACCGTCATGAGGCCACCCGCGGGGCAGGCATCGGGCGCGGCGGAGGAGCAGGAGGGACGGGTTTGGGGGGCCAGCCGGTCACGTGGCGACGGTTTGTTCGGCGGCGACGCGCGCGGCGTGCTTCATCCCGATGTAGGAGAACACGAAGCTCGCGCCGATGCTCGCACCCGCGCCGGGGTAGCTGCGGCCCATCACTGACGCGGTGCAGTTGCCCGCGGCGTACAGGCCGGGGATGGGCTGGCCGTTGGTGTCGAGCACGCGGGCGTACTCGTCGGACAGGAGGCCGCCGCTGGTGCCGACGTCGCCGGGGTAGAGCTCGACGGCGTAGAACGGCGGCTTGGCGACCGGGCCAAGCGACGCGTTCGGCTTGTTGCCATAGTCGCCCTGGTAACGCTCGTGCCCGCCCTCACCGCGGTGGAAGTCCGGGTCGGTGCCCTGCACGGCGAAGCTGTTGAACCGCGCCACCGTCTCGACCAGCCCGGCGGGGTCGATGCCGCAGGCCCTGGCGAGCTCCTCCAGAGTGTCGGCCTTCTTCATGTAGCCGCTGGTGAGCCACTCGTCGGGAGTGTTGGTCCTGAACGCGAACAGGTAGCGGGCGCGGTGGCGGGAGTCGATGACGAGCCAGCTCGGGATGGAGCCGCCGTCGGTGTTGTGCGCGTACATCGCCCGGCCGGCAGCCATGTAGGAGTCGGCCTCGTTGAAGTACCGCTTGCCGGCCTTGTCGACGACAATCGAGCCGGGTTCGCTCCGCTCGCTGTTGTGCATGCTCGGCCGGCCGTTCGGCTGCACCGAGGCCGGCAGCCACCAGGCCTCGTCCATGAGGTCGACGGCGGCGCCCAGCTTCATGGCGACCTCGATCGCCTCGCCGGTGTCGCCCGGGTTCGCGATGGTCCAGGACCCGTCGTTGGGCTGCTTTCCGTACCGCTTGCGCATCTCCGGGTTGCGGGCGAACCCGCCCGAGGCCAGCAGCACGGCGTGGCGGGCGCGGATCCGCACCGTCTCGCCGTCGCGGGTGGCGACGACACCGACGACCCGGCCATCCTCGACGATCAGGTCGACCAGCGGGGTACCGGTCCAGACCGTCACGCCTGCGTCGAGGACCGCCTTGAGGGTCTGGGCGACCAGCGCCCCGCCGTTGGCGAGCCGCTTCTGGCGCCGCACCCTGCCGGCGGCCGTGCGGGCCCCGACGCGGACCGCCGCGGCCATCGACCTCGGCCGCCGCTTGACGGCCTGCAGGATGGAGGCCTCGCGGGTCTTCACCACGATCCCGAGCGCGATCGTCATGCCCGGCATGAGCTTGGCGAACCAGTCCCCGAGCGTCCTGCCATCGGTGACCACGGGCTCGATGGACCGCCCACGCGCCTTTCCGCCGCGGATGCCGGGCTGGCCCTCGTGATAGTCGCTGTAACCCTCGCAGCGCTCGAACCGCAGCCCTCGCTCCTGCAGGAAGCGGACCATGTTCGAGCCCTCGGTGAGATAGGCCAGCCGGCGCTGCGGCGAGGACGCCGGGCCGACGTCTCCGACCACGGCGTCGAAGTACTCGAGGGCCTCCTCCAGGGAGTCCTGAACGCCTTCGGCCTGCATGAGCGGGTTGTTCGGCAGCCACAGGATGCCGCCCGACATGGCGGTCGCACCCCCGATCATCGGCAGTTTCTCGATGACCAGGGTTTCCAAGCCGCTGGTCGCCGCGGTGAGCGCGCCGCACAGGCCGCCGCCCGACCCCACCACGACGACGTCGGTGGTGTACTCCGATTCCGACACGGTCGCCCCCTCTGATAAGCGGTCTTGTGTCATTGGGATGCCTTCAGCCGGCGAGGTACCGGTCGAGCTCGGCGTGCATGTTGCTGATGATCTGCTCCATCTCGGTGGCGAGCCGGTGCTGCTCGTAGCTGCGCGAGTGGAGGCCGCGTTGCATGCGCTCGATGTTGGAGAAGTCCTGGCGCGGGATCAGGCCCCAGTTCTCGTGGTCGTCGGGGGCGAACCGCCCCTTCAGCTTCGCCCGACCAGGCTCGTCGCCTTCGGGATACATGGTCAGCGACCACACCTCGAAGCGGCACCACTCGGGGTCGTCGTTGTGGGGGCGGATCCGATAGGACAGGGCGTTACCGAACTGGGGAAGCACCATGAAGTTCGGGAACAGGAACACCTCACCGCCCCACAGCCGCATGCCCTCCGGCGTCGGGTGGAACGGAATCCCGGCACCCTGCGCGTAGTCGGACAACGCCTTGATCGCCGCGGTGGGGAAGTCCTCGCTGGGCGGGACCCGGTTGCGCATGCCCCGGAAGACGTGCAGGTCGCGCTCGAGCGTCATCGCGTCCTGGCCTTCCCACAAGGTCCGGGACCGGTCGAGGAACGCCTGCGCGGGGCGGCCCTGGGAGACCCCACCCGCGGACGGGTCGAACCGGCCCTGGAACCGGCCGTGGCCGTTCTCGAACGCGGTGTACTCGGTGTTCGCGTACGGGTAGTCCTCGCCGAGGCCGGAGGTGAGCTGCGGATGGGTGGCCATCACGTGGTAGCCCTCGTGGAACGCCTCCTGAGCGGTCTTCCAGTTCGCGTTGAGGATGGTCTCCTTCCACCACCACACCCGCATGTTCTCGACGCCGACCGTGTCCAGCACGTCCGCCGCCGGCGCGAGGGCCTCCCGCAACGGGCGGGCGTCCGGGTCCAGGTTGATCCAGGCACAGGCGCCCCAGGTGTCGACCTGGCACTCCCGAAGGCGGATGTCGTCCGGCCGCAGGCACTCGGGCGCGAATCCGTCGGCGCCGTACACGAAGGAGCTGGTGCCGTCGAGGTTCCAGCGCCAGCCGTGGAACGGGCACACGATCTGCCCCCCGGGCAGCCGCCCGGAACCCTTGCACAGCTGGGTCGCCCGATGACGGCACGCGTTGTGGAACGCCTTCACCGACCCGTCCGGCTGGCGCACTACCAGGACCGACTGGTCACAGATCTCGTACTCGACGAAGTCCCCCGGGCGAGGAATCTCCTCCAGCCGGCAGGCCATCTGCCAGACCCGCGGCCAGAGATGCTCCTTTTCGAGCTCGAAGAACTCCCGGTCGTAGTAACGCTCCTTCGGCACGCGCAACCGGTCACGCATCCCGAACGGCACAGGACGAGCAGCGGCCTTTCGGCGCTCGTCGGTGACGGACATCGGCATCAGCCTTCTTCCATGCGGTCTTCGCGTCGGTTCCGGACGGCGTCAGTCCGCTGTGCGGATCACTCCGATCACGGCCCCGATGTCGTAGACCGTCTCGATCTCGCCGCTCCAGTGGACGGTGCCGGACGCGCCGGCGGCGATCTCGGACTCGACCTTGTCCGTCGCGACCAGGAAGAGCGGATCACCTTCGCTGACCTGCGCTCCTTCCTCCACGAGCAGGTCGAGGAGCTCCGCCTCCGAGATGGCGACGGACATCCGCGGAATACGGATCTCGAATTCAGCCATGAGCCCCTGCCCTGACAGTTGCCGGCGCCAGCGTGCGCTGGACGGCCGCGATGACACGGTCTGCGCTCGGGTACACCTGTGATTCGAGCGCCGACGGCCCTGGATTCGGGACGAACCGGGCACCCAGCCGCTCTACCGGTGCCTCCAGCACGCCGAAAAGCTCGCTGTGCAGAATGGAAGCGATCTCCGCTCCGGGCCCAGCGAACCGCACCGCGTCGTGTACGACGACGGCCCGCCTCGTGCGGCGCACGGACTCGACGATCGCCTCCACGTCAAGCGGGACCAGGGTGCGCAGGTCGAGTACCTCGGCGCTGATTCCCTCCTGCTCGAGGGTCGCGGCCGCGCCAAGCGCGTCGAGCACCGCGCGGCCGTAGCTGATCAGTGTGACGTCGGTACCCGGTCGCTTCACGTCAGCCTGGCCGAGCGGGATCGCGAAGGCGGGGTCGGTCGGGACCAGCCCGCGCTGCCCCCGCAGCCGGATCGTCTCCACGAAGATGCACGGGTCGTCGTCGAAGATCGCCGACGTGAGCAGGCCCTTGCCGTCGCGTGGTGTCGAGGGAACGATCACCTTCAGTCCGGGGACGTGCATGAACCAGGCTTCCAGCGACTGGGAGTGGGTCGCGCCGGTGCCCAGGCCGCCGTAGACCTGCACCCTGACCGTGATGGGCGCGGTTGTCCGGCCCCCGGTCATGAATCGCAGCTTCGCCGCGTGATTGACGATCTGGTCGGCGGCGATACCGATAAAGTCCATGATCATGATTTCGGCGACCGGGCGGAACCCCTCCATCGCCGCGCCAATCGCGGCGCCCACGATCGCCGCCTCGGAGATCGGCGTGTCCAGCACCCGGTCGACGCCGTACTTGGTGGAAAGCTTGGCGGTCGGCCCGGAGGCGCCTGGATCGGCGATGTCCTCGCCCAGGAGAAAGACGCGCTCGTCATGAGCCAGCGCCTGATCCAACGCCAGGTTCAGCGCCTGGGTCATTGTCATTCGTTGTTCGTCCACGTCCGCCTCTACACGGAACAGGTACCGGTACACGGAGCAGGTGCCGGTACGCCGAGCAGGTGGGTACACAAAGCAGGTAGGGGCCGCGTCGGCCCTATGCTGGGCAGTTGCGCGGGTCGGCGTACACGTCGCGGTCCAGCTCGTCGAGCGCCGTCGCCGGCGCCGCCAGCACCGTCGCGAGCGCCTCCTCCACAGCCGCGGCCGACGCCCGCTCGATCTCGTCGAGATCGAGCTCGCCAAAGTTCCCGGCCTCCAGCAGACGGGCCCGGAAGCGCGGGACAGGATCGGCCGCCGAAGCGGCGGCCAGTTGCCCTTCGGGCATGTAGGCCATGGGGTCGCCGAAGTAGTGGCCGCGCAGCCGGAACGTCACGCACTCCAGCAGCGTCGGGCCGCCGCCGCTCCTGGCCCGCTCGACCGCGTCCGTCAGCGCCACGACGAGAGCTATGGGGTCGTTGCCGTCGACGCGGACGCCGGGCATCCCGTACCCGGCCGCCCGGTCGGCGACGTGGGCAATCTTCATGGTGTGCTCGGTCGGCGTCATCTCGCCGTACTGGTTGTTCTGACACACCAGCACCACCGGCAGGTCCCACAACGCGGCCATGTTCGCCGCCTCGTGGAACGAGCCGGTGTTCGTGGCCCCGTCGCCGAAACTCGCGACGGTCACCCGGTCGAGACCCAAGCGCCGGGCGGCCATGGCCAGCCCGACCGCGACCGGCGGCCCCGATCCCACGATCCCGGTCGAGAGCATGACGCCGGACTCCGGGCGAGCGATGTGCATCGTCCCGCCCTTGCCCCGGGCGGCCCCCACCTGCCGGCCCAGCATCTCGCCATAGATCTCCACCAGCGGCACGCCCTTGCCGATGAGGTCGTGCAGCCCCCGGTAAGTCGTGACCAGCCGGTCGTCCTCACGAAGGCACACACCCGCCGCCGCGGCGATCGCCTCCTGTCCGCGCGACGGCCAGTACACGCAGACCAACTCGCCCGACGCGATCCCCTTGCTTAACCGATCGTCAGCCGCCTTCATCAGCGTCATCAGCTCGTAGAGCCGGCGCTGGACCTCGGGTGACACATCGACGGTCAGGTCCGTCGTCACATCTGATCCTTCCTTTCCGAATCCGAATCGGCCACAAGGGCGGCTCAGCTGGGGCCGTAGGGCCGGTCGCCCGCGAGGACGACGCGCTGCATCACCCGGGTGCTGCCGTAGTCGGGCACCGCGTAGTGCTGGACGGCGCGGTTGTCCCACATCGCCACATCGTTCGGCGCCCACCGGTGCCGCATGGTGAAGTCCGGCGACTTCACGTGCTCGAACAGCAGCGCGAGCAGGTGGGCGCTCTCGGCCGGCGTCAGCTCGACGATGCGGGTGGTCCACCCCTCGCTGACGAACAGGGCCTTACGCCCGGTCTCGGGATGCACCCGGATCACCGGATGAACGTGCTCCAGGCCGTGAGACGACGCGGAGTGGTTGGCATGCTCCGTGCCGGACTGGCCCATACGCTCGATCACCGGGAACACCGAATGCACCGCGGTCAGGCCGTCGAGCATGCCCCGCAGCGGCGCTGAGAGGGCGTCGTAGGCCGCGTACATACTGCCCCAGCAGGTGTCCCCACCGACCGGCGGCAGGCTGACCGCCCGCAGCGCCGTCAGGCTCGGCGGCTCGGTGACGTACGTCGTGTCCGAGTGCCACACCGACGTCGCCCGCCGGGCACCCAGGAGATCGTTCTCACTCACCACCTCGGATTTGCCGCCGGAGGAGAACGGCTCCGGGATCGGCGTGCCGAAGTTCGTCACGAACGCGTGCATCTGGTCCCGGGTCAGCTCCTGGCCGTGAAAAAAGATCACACCGTGCTCGAGGAGCGCCTGGCGCAGCGCACGCACAACGTCAGGGCCGAGCGGCTCACGGAGATCGACTCCGCCGATGACCGCACCGACCGCCGATGTCACTGGCTGTATGTCAAGCGCCGTTGTTGTTGGCATTTCGTCTGCCTCCCTGGCCTTGGAGATGTGCCGACCCGCGCCATCGCCCAAGCGGTGACGCACCGCCGCGCGGGCGGCGGGGTCACCCGCGCGCCGGCCAGAGCCGCCGTCTCGAGCACCTGAGCGGGGTCGTCGTCGGGCTGTCGGGCGGAGCGGGTCAGCGTGAACAGGTGGCCGAGTTTCAACTACCGATGTATACAACCATAGGGCGGTGCATACAACCACCGCGCCGCCTGTTGTATACAAGTCATGCGCAGAAGTCGCTGCTGGGGCGACATCGAGGACCGGGAGGATGACTCGTGCCGGATCAGCTCAGCTACGACCTGTTAGCGGGCGTCAAGGTGGTGGAGGTGGCGGCGTGGCTGTTCGCGCCGACGTGCGGCGCGGTCCTCGGGGACTGGGGCGCCGACGTCATCAAGATCGAGCCGACGACCGGCGGCGGTGACCCTTACCGCGGGTTCTTCCGCACCAGCGCGGTGAGCCCGACCATCGAACTCGCCAACCGAGGTAAGCGCAGCGTGGCCCTCGACCTGTCCACCACCGCGGGCCACGAGGCGCTGCTACGCCTCGTCGCGGACGCGGACGTGTTCGTCACCAGCCTGCAGCCCAGCTCGCGCTTCCGGCTTCGCATCGAGGCCGACGACATCCGCGCGGCCAACCCCTCGATCATCTATATCCGGGCCAGCGGCTACGGGACCCGCGGCCCGGACGCCGAGACCCCCGGCTTCGACGCGGCGGCCGCATGGGCACGCACCGGCATCGCCCAGTTCCTCACGGCCCCGGACGCGCCGGCTCCGACTGGACCGCCCGGCGGCATCGGCGACTGCGTCGGCGGGCTCTCGGGCGCGGGCGCGGTCGCCGCCGCGCTGTTCAAGCGGGAACGCACGGGCACGCCCTCGGAGATCGACGTCTCGCTGCTCGCCGGCGGGCTGTGGATGAACGCCACCATCCTGATGATGGAGGCGAACGCCGGGCCGGAGGGCTCGCTGATGCGCGGCCAGGACCGCCGGGCGCCGCGCAACCCGCTGTCGAACCCCTACCGCTGCAAGGACGGCCGCTGGCTGCACCTCGTCGTCATCCAGCCAGACCCGTACTGGCGAAGCTTCTGCGAGCACATCGGCCGGCCCGAGCTGATCGACGACCCACGCTTCGTGGACTTCCACGCCCGCATGGCCAACAACGTCGAGCTCGTCGATCTTCTCGACGAGGTGTTCGCGGTACGCACCCTCGACGAGTGGCGCGACGCGCTGGCCACGTTCGACGGGGTGTGGGACGCGCTGCAGACCCCGGCCGAGGTCGTGCGCGACCCGCAGGTCCTCGCCAACGGATACCTCCTGCCGGGCGAGGAGCCCGGCCCGCCGCTGTCGACCATCGCCTCGCCGGCACAGTTCGACGGCCACGCGCTCACCGCGTTGCGGCGGGCACCCGAGCACGGACAGCACACCGAGGAGGTTCTCTTGGAGTACGGCTACTCGTGGGACGACCTCGCGGCCCTCAAAGACCAAGGCGCCATCATCTGAGAGGAGTTCCCGTCGTGGAACACAGGACCCCAACGTCGGACAGCCTCGTTCTCGAACCCGCGGTCCGCAAGGACGACCTGATTCTCGTCAGCGTCGACGACCACGTCATCGAGCCGGCCGACATGTTCAAGGACTTCATCCCCGCCAAGTACGCCGACCGGGCTCCCCGCGTCGTCTCCGACGCCATCAGCGACAAGTGGGTGTTCGGCGAGGGCGAGGCCCGCAACTCCGGGCTCAACGCCGTCGCCGGCCGCCCGCCGGAGGAGTACGGACTGGAACCCCAGCGCTTCGACGAGATGCGCCGGGCCTGCTGGGACGTCCACGAGCGCGTGAAGGACATGAGCGCGAACGGCGTGCTGGCCTCGCTGAACTTCCCGTCGATGGCCCGGTTCTGCGGCCAGTTCTTCGCCACCCGCGCCGACCAGGACCCGGAGCTGGCGTTGGCGGTCGTGCGCGCCTACAACGACTGGCACATCGAGGCCTGGTGCGGGTCCTACCCCGACCGGTTCATCCCCTGCACCATCCCGCCCATCTGGGACACGCAGCTGATGGCCGACGAGATCCGCCGCACCGCGGCCAAAGGCTCCCACTGCGTGTCGTTCTCGATGAACCCGCACGCGCTGGGCTACCCGTCCCTGCACAGCGAGCACTGGGACCCGTTCTGGGCCGCCTGCGCCGAGACCGAGACCGTCGTGACCATGCACATCGGCTCGGGCACCACCGGCATCGTCACCGCGCCCGACGCCCCGATGAACGTCGAGATCACCTGCTCAGCCATCAAGCTCTACCCCACCGCCGCCGACCTCGTCTGGTCGCCGATCTTCCAGAAGTTCCCCACCCTGAAGATCGCGCTGGCCGAGGGCGGCATCGGCTGGATCCCCTACTTCCTCGAGCGCGCCGACTACGTCTACAAGCGCCACAAGGCCTGGACCCGGCCGAACCTCGGCGGCCACCTACCCAGCGAGATCTTCAAGGAGCACCTCATCACGTGCTTCGTCGTCGACGACTTCGGCGCCGCCAACCTCGACAAGCTGAACGAGGACCTGGTGACCTGGGAGTGCGACTACCCCCACTCCGACAGCACCTGGCCCGAATCGCCCGAGGTCATGGAACAGGCCATCCACGGCCTGAGCGCCGACCAGATCAACAAGATCAGCCATCTCAACGCCATGCGGCTGTTCTCGTTCGACCCCTTCGGGATCCGCCCCCGGGAGAACAGCACCGTCGGCGCCCTGCGCGCCGAGGCCGCCGGCCACGACATCTCGATCGTCTCCTACGGCCCGCGGGAGCGCACCCTCACCTCCCTCGCCGACTTCACCGCGAACGCGGCAGTGAAGACGGCCTAAGAGCCCCGGGCGTCCCGCCGGTGGGACGCCGCCCACTCCCCGAAGCCCGAGGTAGTCCCAGATTCCGCGGCCGGGGGGGGGGGGGGGGGGGGGCGGCGGGGGGGGCGCGGGCGGGCCCCCCCCCCCGCCCCCCCCCCCCCCCCCCCCCCCCCCCCCCCCCCGGCCCGCGGCGGCCACTGCTGACGCCGCCCACACGTGAAGGTGCGACAGATATGATCAACCCGAACCTCGACCACGTCGGCATCGTCGTGGCAGACCTCGAGACCGCGATGGAGGCCCTCTCGGGCAACCTCGGCGTGGAGTGGATGGGAGTATTCGATCGAACCCTGGCGATGCACGACGCCGAACACGGCACCCGGGACATCCAGCTTAAGATCGCGGTGACGACGCAGTACCCACGCCTAGAGGTGATCCAGACGATTCCCGACACACCGTGGGCACTCGGCGACGACCGGATGCTGCTGCACCACCTCGCCTACTACGCGGGCGACCTCGGCGAGGACAGCAGCCGGATCGCCGGGCCATGCCCCATCGAGATCGCCGGTGTCGGCGACGGCGGGGAGATCCCCAGGACGTTCACCTACCACGTACACGCCGGGCTGCGGTTCGAGCTGCTGGAACCGCGCCCCGGTGTGACGGTACCCGGACAGTGACCGAGCCGGCACCGACGAACGGGCCGCTGCCCCGGCGCAGCTTGAGCGAGCTTGTCGAGGCGATCCGCGAGCGGATCACCCGCGGCGAACTCGCGCCCGGTGAACGCCTCTGGGAGGAACGGCTCGCCGCCGAGCTCGGCGTGTCGCGCATCCCGATGCGGGAGGCGCTGCGGGCGCTCGCGTCCGAGGGATTCGTCCGATCCGAACGCTACGGCGGCACCTTCGTCGCCGCCCTCGACGCCGACGCCGCCCACGACCTCCTCGACGTACGGGCGGTCCTCGAACCGCTCGCCGCGGCGCAGGCGGCGACACGGCGCACACCCGACCAGCTCGCGGAGCTGCGCAGGCTCCTCGACAACGGCATCTGGGCGAGACGGGACCAGCGGTACGAGGACATGCGCACCCTGAAAGGGCAGTTCTTCGAGCAACTGGCCATCGCGTCCGGGAACAGCACGCTGGTCGCGCTCATGCACGTAGTGCGCTTCAAGATCGAGTGGGCGACCTCGATCGAGCTCATCAAGCGTGCTCCGCGCGAGACACGGACCCTAAGGGCAAACATCCTTCGCGAGATCGTCGATGCCGTCGCCGACGGCGACCCCGCTCGGGCAGCAACGGCAGCGGCGGCCAACGTCGACGCGGCATACGCATCCCAGGGCTGGCGGCGCGTCGTCGACACACGGTTCGAACCCGCCACCAAGTCCGTCTAGCAAGCACGGGCGCCCTATGCGCCGGCCGCTCCGCCACGTCAACAGGACAGAGCGGTACCTCGCGGCGTAGACGCCCGAGCATCCATCCGGTCATGCTGCCCGCGAGCGAGTCACGCTGCTCCGCAGCCCCCGGTTGTGATGCCGTGGGACCGCATCCGTCATCCGATCACGCGGGGTTTGTCGGCGACGGGCTCGTACCGTGATCAGGAACCCTTGATGACACTCACCTACGCACAAGTGAGGCGCGCGCCAGGTGGAGGGGGTGCTGCGCGACCCGCGGGTCGCCGCCGCCGCGGTCACCGGCAGCGAGCCCGCAGGCCAGTCGGTCGCGTCGATCTGCGGCGACGAGATCAAGAAGACGGTGCTCGAGCTCGGCGGGAGCGACCCCTACGTCGTCATGCCCTCGGCCGACCTGGAACGGGCCGCCACGGTCGCCGTGACGGCCCGCTGCCAGAACAACGGCCAGTCCTGCATCGCCGCCAAGCGGTTCATCGTCCACGACGCCGCCTACGACGAGTTCGCCCGGCTGTTCACGGAGAAGATGGCCGCGCTGAAGGTCGGCGACCCGATGGCCGACGGCACCGACGTCGGGCCGATCGCCACCGAGCAGGGCCGCGTCGACCTGGAGGAACTGCTGGCCGACGCCGTCGCCAAGGGCGCGACCGTGCTCTGCGGCGGGAAGGCGCCGGACGGGCCGGGCTGGTACTTCCCCCCGACGGTCGTCGCCGACGTCACCCCGGCCATGCGACTGCACCTCGAGGAGGCCTTCGGCCCGCTGGCCACCCTCTACCGGGTGCCGGACCTCGACACGGCCCTCGAGATCGCCAACGCCACCTCCTTCGGGCTCGGCTCGAACGCGTGGACCAACGACCCGACCGAGCAGGACCGCTTCACCGACGAGCTCGCCGCCGGCGCCGTCTTCATCAACGGCATGACGACCTCCTACCCGGAGCTCCCCTTCGGCGGGGTGAAGAGGTCCGGCTACGGGCGCGAGCTCGGCGCCGTCGGGATCCGCGAGTTCTGCAACCAGAAGTCCGTCTGGATCGGCTGACCCGACCGACCAGAGCCGGCCGCTACGCCCCCAGCAAAGGGAACGCCGCGAAGGTCTGCTCCTGCCACAGCCTCCGGGAGGTCTCTTCCGGGTAGGCGGCGACCGCGGGTTCGGCGTCGAAGACCTGGACCAGACGCCGCTCATTGTCGTAGGCAGTCCAGCCGGGATCACCCGTGGCGGCGAACGCCGTCCAGGACCCGCGCATCCGCGCCGCGAGCGCATAGGCCTCGGTCGGCGGCTCGGCGCCGAGCACTACCGGGCCGAGGTGATGCTCGAATGTGCCGAACACCAGCGGCCCATCGATTCCGTGGGAGGCGCCGAAGATCCCACCATGGCCCGGAGTAGCCCAGGCAAGCTCGTACACGTACGCCCGGCCGCCGCCGGCCGCCTGCGCCTCGGCGAGACGCAGCGAGGGCATGCGGAACAGCCAGTCGGAGTGGACGAGCTCGTACAACTCCCCCGCCAAGGCGTCTGGAAAGGCCTCGCGATATGCGCGCTCGCCATCCGGGCCGGGGCCGAGCGCACGCAGTGCCGCGGCGGCCTCGTCGTCGCCGACCCTGCCGTACTGCCCACTCAGCACGACGAACAGCCGGTACTCGTCCCGGTTATGCCCGCTGATCAGCTCGACCTCGCGCCCGGCACCCGCCGCGAGCGCCTCCCACGGCGTCATCGGCAGCACCTCACCGTCGACCACGGGCGCGAACAGCTCGCTATAGGCGACGGGCCCCCAACGGTTCTCGTGCTGGCGTGCCTTGGCATGCACCGCGCCGCCCGCGGCCGGAAGCTCGCGCGGATCCACCATGGACAGGTCGGCCACCGTGGGGCGCAGCCCCAACTCGGCGGCGATGGTGGAGGCGACGTCGTCGGCCAGCTCGCGAGAGTGGAACAGGCTCGGCACGCTCTGCGCGATCGCCCGCCGGAACAGCCCCGCCGCGCACGGCATGGCCAGCAACGCCGCGATACTTCCCGCTCCCGCCGACTGGCCGAACACCGTGACCCGATCGGGATCGCCACCGAACGCCGCGACGTTGTCCCGCACCCATTCCAGCGCGGCGACCTGGTCGAGCAAACCCCGGTTGGCCGGCGCCCCCTCGATGGCGGCGAACCCCTCGATGCCCACGCGGTAGTTGAAGCTCACCACCACCGCATCACCCTCGTGGGCAAGCCGCCCTGCGTCGTACGCGGGGTTGCCGGCGAAGCCATGTTTGTAGGCGCCGCCGTAGATCCACACCATGACCGGGCGGCGGGCCGCCGGGTCAGGATCGGGCGTCCAGACGTTGACCGTCAGCCAGTCATCGCCCGCCGTCGTCTCAGCCAACCATGCGTCGGCCGCCTGCCGCCTGCTCGGCCACGGGGTGCTGACGTCCTGCGGGGGCGGCGGGCCGAACGAGAACGCCTCCCGCACACCGCCCCACATGCGCGCCGCCCGAGGGGCCGCGAACCGCGCGTCGCCGACGGGCGGCTCGGCGAACGGGATGCCCCGGAACACGCTCAGCCCATCCGCCCGGCGGCCGCGGACCGTGCCCGCGGTGGTACGGACCTCGGGCTCGGCGGCTTCAGACGCGTCCGCTGTGGTCATCGAGAGCTCCTCCCTTGTTGACGATCTAAGCTGCGGCGATTCCGGCAGGCAATCCCGACGGGCTCCATTGGGCATCGCCCGGCGGCGGGGTCAGGCTGGTGACCAGCCGCGCACGGCTCTGGAGCAGGTGCCAAAGCGGATATCGGCACCCCGATGTATACAACAACAAGGCATCCTTCGTATACAAGTCGCTAATTACCGGCCGCGCGACCGGCACCCGGGGCTCGTCGGCCAGGTGAGCGCGCACAAGATCGGTGCCAGCGGGAGGAGCCGTCGCGCCGGTCGCCGCGTCAACCACCACCTCCGACGCCCTCGTTCCAATCAGCGATCTTCACGCCCCGCGCGGCGCCGATTCCTGCGTCAGCCCGGACGATCTCACTCTTGTGATCCAGCCCGAAACCGCCGGTGAGCAGCAAGGTGGCCGCCATGAACGCGACGGACAAGATCACTGCCAGGTCGTCATCCCGTAACGGGCCCGGTGCGCCCAGAGGTTGCGTAGCGCTGCCACAAGCACGACCTCACCGCCCCACATTCTTGATCTGGTCGAGCACCCGCTCGGCCGTCGGATTCTCGATCGTGTCGACGATCCGCCCGTCCTTCAGGAACACGGCCAGGTCGGCGTAAGACGCGGTGATCGGTCGTGCATGACCATCACGACGGTCTGCTTCATCTCCCGGGCGGCGATCTTCAGGAAGGCCAGGACGTCGGCCCCGGCGTTGCTGTCGAGGTTTCCGGTGGGCTCGTCCGCGAAGACGACCTCGGGCCGGCCGACCAGGGCCCGCACCACCGCTACCCGCTGCTGCTGGCCGCCGGATATCTCCGACGGCCGGTGGCCCAACCGAAGCGGCGACCGCCAGCCGGCCGCCTACGTCGTCCCGCGAGGCGTAAAAGCCGCGGTGACGATCATCCGCTCGATGCCTGCCGGGTGGTAGGTGTCGGGGGACGGCCAGAGTCAGTCCGACGGACCCAGCGCCAGCCACGATCGGCACACCGCGTGCGTGCAGATGGCTGCTGAAGGTTCGGTTGACTCAACGAGACCTTCGGCAGCCCGGCGCTTGCGGCCACGTGGTGAGGCGGGAGATCTCAAGCCACACTCGTAATCGCAACGGGACGGGCGAGCAGAGGGACCTCCGGTCGATGCATAACGATGCCGCACCGTACACTGTTAAACAATCGATCAGCGTGACGCCGAGCGGCGCCACACAGCGTACCGTGCCTACGGCGAGCCTGCTTACGATGAGGCCAGCCACGGCCCACCAGTGTCGGAACTTCACGGTTGTTCACCCACCCTTCGTATATGCGGATAGCGCGCGGGCTGCCGGATCCGGCGAACAACACCAGATGTCGGTTTGAGAGGATGAAGTTCTACCAGGTCAGTCAGTCACGTCGCCGACCGCACAGACCCGGACAGGTAGTCCGAGCCGTCGGGGGCCATCCAGCTTCCAGTTCGGCCCATCGTCGATCGGCGAAGGGTCGGCCCGTTCGCGGCAGCCACCTGGCCCGAATGATCACGATCAGTGGGCTACGGGCAGTTGCTGACCAAGTCTTTCCAGCACGTCGGACAGGCTGCCCAGATCTGCGACATGGGCGTATATGTAGAAGTCGGGCCGGACGACGACGGCCTGCGCATCCAGGTCCTTGAACCACTGGCCATAGCGGCCGTCCACGTCGACCAGGTCCACCCCATCCGCGGCGACCGGGCCGACACGGAGTGTCCGGATTCCCAACCGGTCGAGCACGACCTGAGCCGCGGCCGTGCACTCGAGGATCGGCACGGACGTCAGAACGAACCACCCGTAACCCACGAGGTCGTCGTAGAGACCCTCGCGGCCCTGGTACCCGACCCGCGACTGGATGGACAACAGCCCGGCGATAGTGTCGTCGTCGGCGAGGATGCCCGGGCCCAGACGGGGCGGTGCGGCCGGAGGCGGCGCCTGGTTGGGATCCTCGATGGCGGCGATCATGGTCCGGTCTCGTTCGGCCGCCGCCGCGCGGTCGGGGACGCAGATGACCCGGCCGAGCTCCATCGACAGGTCGATGAAGTACCGGACGTGCGGCTCCCGCTCCGGGCCGTAGGTGTCGAGGACCGCATCGGAGGTCGTACCGCGCAGAACCAGATCGAGTTTCCAGGCGAGGTTGTAGACGTCCCGCACGCCGGCGCACATGCCCTGGCCGGCGAACGGCGGCATCAGGTGGGCGGCGTCCCCGGCAATCAGGAGACGGCCGTTGCGCCACCGCTGGGCCCAACGGGCCTGGAAACGGTAGACAGTGTGCCGTTCCAGCGTCGCGTTGTCGGGAGTGACGCCCCACGGACGGAGCAGCTCCCAGGCTTTTTCGGCCTTGTTGAGATCGTTGACGTCCTCGCCCGGCAGCGCCATGAACTCCCAGCGACGCCGGCCCGGGCCGCCCGGCACGATGGTCGTCGGCCGGGTGGGATCACACAGCTGCCATGCTGGCGGGTCGAAGGTCATCGGCTGGTGGGGAACCATGTCGAGGATGAGCCAGTCGTAGAAGAAGCCGAGGTCGGTAACCGGAAGCCCGGCCAGGCTCCGGACGACGCTGTTGGCGCCGTCGCAGCCGACGACGTACCGGGCCCGTAACCGCTGTTCCCCGACCGTCCCGAAGCCGGGGCCCATCGGGCCCGCGGTCACCGTGACGCCGTCGGGGTCCTGCTCCACGCCGCTGACGTTCATCCCTCGGATGAGGGTGACCGTCGGCTGCTTCTGCGCCCGCAGGTCGAGCTCGCGCTCCAGCTCCGGCTGGGAGAAGAAGTTCGAGGTGTGCCACCACGAGGGTCCGACCCCACGCCAGTCCACCTTGAGCAGGGTCTTGCGTGCGGCGTTTCGCCACTCGTACCAGTTGTCGTAAGGCTCGATGACAGGGTCGCGATCGGAGCGCAGGTCGACGGCCTGAAGAATTCGGGCCACCTCGTGGTCGAAGTGCACCGCGCGGGGCAGCGGGTAGGCTTCGGGAAAGCGTTCCAGGACGACAGTCCGGTATCTGCGCTGGCCAAGGAGTGTCACCAGCAGCTGGCCGACGGGGCCGTAGCCGACGACTGCCACATCGTAGGTCTCCATCACGCGGGTCCTTCGTGTCTATGAGTGCCGGACGGCCGTTGAATGACGGCGGTCGGATCGCCGGTGAATAGGGTTGTGCGGCGGCGGCTCACGGCCTCGGGCGGGCCCTCGCGCGCTGTCGAAGGAGTCGGTTCGCCTGTGCGGGTAGGCCGGTAATCAGCGGCCATAGTCCCCGCGGCGCGAAACGGACGACGCCGATGAGCAGGACACCTTCGATCACGATGCTGAGGCTCTGGAAGCCGGCCAGTTGTTTGGTTAGGAAGTAGTAGACGACAACGGTGCCGACGACGGGGCCCACCAGGGTGCCGATCCCCCCGACGATCGTCATCAGCAGGGCGTTGACGGTCCAGCCGAGTCCCAGCATGCCGACCGGTTCGAAGCTCACCTGTTGCATGGCGACAACGCCGCCGACGAGCCCGCCAAGGACACCGCTGATAACCAGTGCGGCGAGACGGTGCCCGAAGGCGGAGACACCGAGCCCGATGGCCGCGGCCTCGTGGTCACGGACCGCTTTCAGACGCAGACCGAAGTGGGAGCGCGCAACGTAGAAGGTTGTCGCCAGGGCCAACCCCGCCACGACGCAGGCCAGCCGGAAGACGGCAACTGGTCCGGGGGTGGACTGCAGGGGCAGGCTGATGCCAGTGGACCCGCCGGCGAAAGACCAGTTGATCACCCATGCCTGCAAGGCCAGGGCGGCGGCGAGCGTGCCGATGGTGAAGTAGTCCCCCCGCAGACGCAACAGCGGCCAGGCCAGCACCAGAGCAAGCAGGCCGCCGCAACCACCGGCCACGACCATGGCGACCGGGTAGGCCAAGCTGAGGTGGAGCTGGCTCAGGCCGGCTGCGTAGGCGCCGGTACCGACGAATGCGCTGACACCGAGGGAGAACTGACCGCCGTATCCGGCCAGGACGTTCCACCCCTGGGCCAACGCGACGAACGCGAGCAGCGTCGTCGCGACATCCAGCTGGTAACGCGACAACGCGACGTCGGCTCGAGTCCCGACGCCCGCGAGAACCGCCAGCCCGAGCACACCCGTCCAGGCGGGCAGCGGCCAAGGAAATGGGCTGCCTAACAGCCTGACGCCGCGCCTGGCCGTCGGTGCCGTCGCAGTCGTCGTGGTCGTGCTCGTGGCGTTCACGCGGCGGCCCTCCGAGCGAACAAGCCCTGCGGCCGGACCGTCAGGACACCGAAGAACAGCAGGTAGACCGCAAGATCCCGGTAGCCGCCACCGAAGGAGGCCGCGGCCACCGACCGGGCGACTCCGAGGAACAGCGCTCCCAAGAAGGTGCCGAGGACGTTTCCGACGCCGCCCAGTACCACCACCGCGATTCCTACGAGGAGGTACTGCGTGCCAGCGGTCGGGGTCACGCCTCGCGGACCCGCGGGTCGGCGGCGACGTCGGTCGGCGAGCCCTCGGCGATGACGCGGCCCCAGTCGAGGACGACGACGCGATCCACCAGAGTCCCAACAACGCCCTCGACGTGCTCGACGAGCAGCAGGGTGCGGCCCTGCGCGTGGATGCCGCGGATGAGCTCGATGACGTCGCGAAGGTCGCTGCCGTTCAAGCCGGCGGTGACCTCGTCCAGCATGATCAACGAAGGGTTCGTGGACAGCGCGCGAGCGAGCTCCAGCCGCTTGAGGTCGAGCAGGCGCAGGCGTATCGCGGGAACGTCGGCCTTACCGGCCAAATCGCAGAGGGAAAGTATCTCCTCGACGCCGCCGATCGCACCTTGGCGGTGACCGGGCCGGCCTGACAGCGCCCCGATCATGACATTCTCCCGGACGGTCAGGTTTGGGAACGCGCGCGGCACTTGGTGGGCAAGGCTGACGCCATGACGCGCCACTGCCTGTGGAGACAGCACGTCGGTGCGGCGGCCGGCGACGTGGATGCGGCCGGAGTCGGGGCGGTACGTCCCTGACAGCACCTTGAGCAGGCTGCTCTTGCCCGCGCCGTTGGGCCCGATCACCGCCACGGCTTCCCCGGCGGCGACGGCGAACGAGACGTCGTCGACGGCGACGACCCCGCCAAAGCGCTTGCTGACGTGCTCGACGCGGACCTCGGCTCCGTTGGCCGTCACCACCGGGGCGACAGCGCTTGCCAAATGCGCCTTCACGCACTCACGCTCCTGACGGACGAGATGCGGACATAGGGTGGGGAAATCTGGCCGACGGGAATGTCGAGCCGCAACCGGGGCGCGGGGAAAAGATCGAGCGTGGACTGTCGACACCGGTACCAGGTGCTGGGCGGCCGTCGAAGATTGAACGCGACGCGTAACCGGCCGAGGTCAGGCCGCGGAATGGGATCCGGTCATCAGGGCGGCGAGGTCCTCGGGGTGGAGGAAGGACGGCGGCGGCGGCGGGCCCCACGCGAACAGACCACTGGCGCCCGCGCACTCCTCGGGCTTCCAGAGCTGGTCATCGACAATGCAGTCCATGTCGGAGAAGTACTCCGAGAAGTTTCCCGCCGGGTCTTTCAGGTAGTAGAAGAAGTTGGAGCCGGCGTAGTGGCGGCCAAGCCCCCACACGTGCCGTTCCGGGTGGTCCGTCAGCATGTTCATCGCGCCGCGCCCGACCTCGTCGACGTCGTCGACCTCCCAGCTGGAATGGTGCAGGAAGGGCACGGGCGCGCCGAGGACGAGTAGGTTGTGGTGATCGGTGGAGCAGCGCAGGAACGCGCCGTGCCCGGGGATGTAGTCGCTGACCTTGAAACCCATACCCTCGGTGTAGAACCGGACGGTCGCCTCCTGGTCCGGTGTACCGAGGACGACGTGCCCCAACCGTCGGGGCCGTACAGCACCATGACGACCGGTGGCGGGGGCTCTTTGACCGGACGGGCGGCCGACGACTCCCGGGGCATTCGCGCCGGGAGCGGGACGAGCCGGCATCCGCATCGGCTCGCTGATCATCACCACCGTCCGTACTCCGGTAATCGGCTCTACCGCGACGAACCGGTCCCGAGCCTTGTCGAACGGCAGGCCCAGACGGTGCAGGCGGCTCGCGCAGCGCTCGATGTCGTCGGCGTCCTGGGCCCGTACGGCGACCTCCACCAGGCGCCGGCGGGGAGTCTCGACCAGGGTGAGCTGCTCACCGCCGTCTGTGGAGGCGAGGACAGCAGGACGTGTCTGCTCCAGGCCGAATTCCTCGTAGTAGGCGACGGTCTCGGCCACGTTCGGTACGCCGACGGTAATCGAGGCCAGTCCGTGTAATGCCATGTCTCGCTCCTCATTCACCGGTGGCGTCCGGGTGATGGGCGGTGCATCGGTCGTCCAGCAATGAAAAGGCCGGCAAGCGGCGTGCCGTAGCTCAGTCGTTCGGGGCGACGAATCGGTGCCGCATCTCGCCCAGGCCTTCGATGAAGGTGACGAGCTCCTCACCCGCCTGGATGAACCGCGTGGGCGTGCGTCCCATCCCGACACCGGCTGGCGTTCCGCTGAAAATAAGGTCGCCCGGGAACAGGGTGACGACGTCAGAGAGCCGGGACACCAGCTCGTCCACGGGGAAGATCATCCGACTGGTGCGACCGTCCTGTACCTTCTCCCCCGCCAGGACAGAGCCGATCGCCAGGTCGTCGGGATCGGCCAGCTCGTCGAGTGTGACCACGGCGGGACCGATCGGCCCGAACCCGGGGTGAGACTTTGCCAGGCCGAACTGGGGAGCGGGCCCGGAACGCTGGCGGACCCGCTCGGAGACGTCCTGGCCGATCGTGTAGCCGGCAACCAGGTCCCGCGCCTGCCCGAGGGGAACCTCGTGGCCCCCACGGCCAAGCACGATGACGAGCTCGGCCTCCCAGTCGACCTCCCCGGGAACCAGCTCGATCTCGCCAACCGGCCCCGTGAGGCATGAGACGTATTTGGTGAACACAACCGGTTCATCAGGCACGGCTAGGCTGGCCTCGGACGCGTGCTCCCGGTAGTTCAGGCCGATTGCGAAGATCTGCCGCGGGTTGGGCACCGGGGCACCGAGATCGGCGATGTCGTACGGCCGTCCGTCGAGGTCGACGTTGGCGACAGCGGCCCAGCCCACGAACTCCTGCCAGCAGGCATAGACGCTCTGTGGGTCGGGGCCGAACCGCCCCTCGCTAGCCGCCGCGACATCCACCGCACCTCCGCCGGCCAGCAGGACCAGCCGGCCCTCGAGGTTTCCGATGCGCATGAGTTCCCTTCCCATCTCGGGGGATGGCGTGACCACGAGCCGGAGCGTCAGCGACCGCACGGGCAGGGTCAGCGACTGTGAAGCGGGGCGAGGGCGTCGCGGTGGCGCCACGCGGTCTGATCTGTGGGACGGCCGGACCATGAGACTCCGACGCGCATCCGCGCCCCCGACTGTCGCCCACGGAGCCGGTCGGCCCCCGCACAGCTACCTTGTACGCCCCCCGACTTCGACACGTCAAGATATTTTCGAAAACAGCTATGAGGTTCGCGTTCAGGCCTGATCAACGAAGCACGCCGGGTGCTTCGGCCACTTGAGTCGAAGCCTGGTGATCACGGCGGAACGAGGGTCCAGGGGAAGGATTCGAACGTTTGCCTGATTTTCGCACGCTCTCTAGACTGAGACCGTGCCTCGGCAGACCCAGACCGATCGCGTCTACGACGTCCTGCGCGCGGACATCCTTGCCGGCCGCCTACCGCCCGGAGCCAAGCTGCCCTTCGCCGACCTCTGCACGCGCTACTCCACCAGCGTGGGCGTCGTCCGCGAGAGTCTTTCCCGGCTCAGCGCCCAGGGCCTGGTCGTCAGCGAGCCCCAGATCGGCTTCCGCGTCACCCCCCTGACCCACACGGACCTGCTCGCGCTGACCGAAGCGCGGATCTTCGTCGAGGGGCACGTCATCCGGCTGTCCATCCAGAACGGCGACGTCGAGTGGGAGGCCGCCCTGGTGGCCGCCCATCACACCCTCGAACGAACTTCCCAGACAGTTCCCGAGGATCCCCACCGCCTCAGCGAGGAGTGGGCCGCCGCGCACGCCCGGTTCCACGCCGTGGCCCTGCAAGCCTGCCCCAATCGACGACTGCTCGACATCGCGGAGAGCCTTCGCGCCTCCGCAGAGCTCTACCGACGTTGGTCGGTGCCCCTGGGGGCAAGCACCCGAGATGTCCCCGCGGAGCACCGGCGCATCCTCGCGGCCGCGCTCGCGGGCGAGGCCGAGGAGGCGGCCGCGGCCCTCTGTGACCACATCGCCCGCACGACGCAACTGCTCGACGACGCCGCGACAGCCGACTCACCCGAATCGGACGAGGTCAGTAGAGCTCCCTCCCGCTGACCTCGCAGATCACATCGCCGCTGAATCGACCTCCAGACCGTCGAGCTCCGTCTCCCCGACTCTCGGCAGCCGTCCAGCCTCACAGAAGCCTCGCTCCTACTCCGTGTCGCGGACCGCGTCGATCACCTCGCCGAGCAGTGCGGTGAACCGCGCAGCGTTGTCGGGCCCCAGCCGCGTGGTGATCTGTTGCTCTATCGACGCGATCACGGCGTCCGCGGAGCTCAGTGCCTGGCGGCCGGCGTCGGTGAGGTGCAGTTCCTGGACATGCCGGTGCCGGGGATGCGGGCGTCGCTCCAGATGACCCCGTTCGGTCAGCCTCGCGACCAGCGACGCCACGGCCTGTGGTGTGAGGTGGAGCCGGCGGGCCAGCTCGGCACCGGTGAGGCCGGGTTCGACGTGAACTGAGATCAGCAGGGAATAGTGCGCCGGCGCCATGCCGAGCGGCCGCAGCTGCTGCTCCTTGACGGCCCGCACCGTCAGCTCGGCCCGGCGCAGCGCCCAGATCACCCGGTCCAGCGCAGCGGCACCGACCGACTCGCCCTCGTCCCGCGTCATGCGGCAACCTTACAACCAGGTGATCTATATCAAACACTTGATGACTCACAGGCAATTGACCAACAATCGGCTTGTGACTCGAACTCTTGCCTTGATCACGGGCGCCTCGTCCGGCATCGGTCTTGCCTATGCCCGGGCTCTGGCTGCCGACTGCGATTTCGTCCTGGTGGCCCGGCGCATGGACCGGCTGGCCGACCTAGCGGGCGAACTGCGTGACGCCGGCGCCACCGCGGACCTACTGTCCGCCGACCTCGGTACGCGCGCTGGCGTGGCGACGGTGACCGATCGCCTCGCCGCCGGGGACGTCCGGCTACTGATCAGCAACGCCGGCGCGGGCGGTTACGCCCGGCTGGCGGAGGTGGACCCGGTCGACGTCGACCGCCTGCTCAGCCTCAACGGCGTGGCGCCCATCGAGCTGGTGCGCGCTGTGCTTCCCGGAATGCTGGCGGCCAACGAAGGCACGATCATCACCGTCGCCTCACTGCTGGCGTTCAGCGCGGCGCAGACGGACGGACGATTCCCGCGGCGCACCCTGTACGCGGCGGCGAAGGCGGCCACCGTGGCGTTCACCCGGACTCTCACCGTGGAACTCACCGGAACCGCCATCCGGACCCAGGTGGTATGCCCTGGGATGGTCGCGACGGAGTTCAACGAGGGGGCCGGACTCACCGCGCCGTTCGCGATGTCGGCGGAAGGCGTGGTTCAGGCCAGTCTCGCCGGCCTGCGCCTCGGCGAGTCGATCTGCATCCCGGGTCTGGAGGACCAGTCCACCGCCCTGGGCGCACTGGTCACGGCTGAAACCGCCCTGATCGTCGGCAACCGGCCGGTGCCCGCAACCCGCTATCAGCAATCCGGGGACAGCTGACAACAGCCAGGCGTGCGGCCCGGTTGTGCGCGCTGACCGGGCTGTCACCGTCCCCGATCCCGGCACCGCGGGAGGCCTGAGCAGGCGCGGTTGTGAGCTCGCGCAGGGCCACAGCGTCGCCTCAGCTGGCGAAGCGCTGTGCCGCCCCCAAACGGAGAAACCAGCACACGGTCGTAGATGGCTTCCGCGCGAGTCAGGTTCCGGCCCCGCTCCAGGGTTCAGGCCAGTGGCCAACCCGACACGGCCAGCTCAGTGGTGAGGGCGTGCGGCATCCGTCGCCGGTTCATGATTCGGCCTCCACCATGCTGTGGTACCCGCGGTTGACGGCCCGGGTCTGGTATGCCTGCCGGGCCCACCCCCACCGCGCCGCGGGGAACACGCCGTTGACATGCCTCGACGATCGTGCGCCTGCGCCCAGGCGACATCATCGCCACCGGGACCCCGGGTGGCGTCGGCCACGCACGCAACCCACCGCGCTTTCTGGTAGGCGGCGAGAGAGTGGTCACGGAGATCGAGGGCCTCGGCCGCCTGGAGAACATGGTCGTCAAGGAGCCCTCGAGCTGATGCGCCGGACCTTCGCCGATGCCCGACGGTGGATGCAACAAGGCACGGCGCTGCTCGCCAAGGAGGCGGACCTCGACGACGATGCCCTTGACGCCCCGAGCTCGCTGCCCGGGTGGAGCCGCGGGCACCTGCTCGCCCACATCGCGGCGAACGCCGATGCGCTAGTGCGTTGTCCGCGAATGCGGGTCGGTTCTTGTTGATCAGGCGGCGTTTCTGGTGTGGCCCCAGCGGTGCTGGCGTTCGGAGTGGATACGGGCGCGTTCGCGGCGCTGGGCTTCCAGCACTGCTGGGTGGCGGCGGTGGGTGTTGCGCCAGCGCAGGTAGGCGTGCAGGTCGCGAGCGAGTGCCGGGTGGTTGGGCGGGTCGCTGTTACCGAGGGCGAAGCCGCGCAGCGGGCCGAAGTGGGCCTCGATCGGGTTGGCCCAGGACGCCTGGGTCGGGGTCAGGCACAGC